>JAFIGI010000064.1 GCA_020831465.1 Chlamydiales bacterium | reverse complement strand
CCACTTGATCGAGAACTTTTTTGCTAAGTTGAAACAATACAGAGCTATTGCAACACGTTACGATAAGACAGCAAGAAATTTTCTGGCGGCTATCTATTTAGCTGCAGCAGTCATATGGTTAAATTGACGACACGCCCTAATCGAAAAAGATGAGAGCCTTGCATGCTTGCGGACGACCAATAACTGTTTTGTAATGGAGATGGATGAGTGGCGCGCAGACGAGCAGATTGTCCAACCGCTCACACCGATCGGAAATCGGATCCATTCCTGTCACTTTCCGCTCTACTTCATCCTGAAAGAGTTCGACATGCACTACTATTTCGTCTGGGCCGAAACATCTTGGGAGTTCAAAGTCGTCCATTCCATGGGATCGAGCATCCATAACAGCAAATACTTCTGTGAAGATACCTTCTTCGACATTGTAAAATGTCTCTCTACAAAAGTGCGTTAAACTGCTCTTCGGAAAGAATCTTGACGCCTAATTTCTTCGCCTTCTCATACTTCGAACCGGGATCTTCGCCGACAAGAACGTAATCGGTCGATTTGCTGACCGAACCCGAGACCTTCCCTCCCCGCTCTTTGATCAGCGATCGTGCATGATCGCGCGTATAGTGTTCAAGTCCCCCGGTCAGCACGAAGGTCTTTCCGCGGAACGGGTGCTCCTGATACCCTGTCACTTTCCGGACGCTCGGCTTGACGCCGTTTTCGAGTAGAAGCGCGATCTCTTCTTGATGGTCGGGGTCGGCGAAAAAAGTGACGATCGACTCGGCGACTTTTGGCCCGATCCCCTCGATCTCAAGAAGCTCCTCCTCTGTCATCAAGGCGATCTTCTCCAAATCACCGACCCTGTCGGCTAACAGGTCGGCCGTTTCGGCGCCGACATATTTGATGCCGAGAGCCATTATGAAACGACCGAGCGAGACCTCTTTCGACTTCTCGATGCTGGTTAAAAGATTCTCGACCGATTTTTCCTTGAAATTTTTCAGCCGGAAGAGCTGCTCGGGTGTCAGCTTATAGATATCGGAGAGGCGTTTGACAAAACCTTTCTCCACAAGCTGCATCACGACTTTTTCACCTAAATGGTCGATATCCATCCCCGCTTTCCCCGTAAAGAAGATGATCCGCTTCAACTCTTGCGCCGGGCAGCCGCTTTTATTTGGACAGCGGATCGCGACCTCCACTTCGCTGCGTACGACGGGCGTTCCACAGGCAGGACATTTCGAAGGCATTTTCCAGGATTTGGAGTGCGAGGGGCGTTTTGCCCTGTTCACTTCTACGACTTTGGGGATGACGTCGCCCCCCTTTTCGATAAAGACATGGTCGCCCACACGGATATCTTTGCGCTTCACCTCGTCTTCGTTATGAAGCGTCGCGCGCGAGATCGTGCTACCCGCAACCGGAACGGGTTCGAGCTCAGCGACAGGTGTCAGCACGCCCGTGCGCCCTACTTGGACGATGATCTCGCGAATAACCGTCTCAGCCCTCTCAGGGGCGAATTTGTAAGCGACAGCCCATCGATAATTTTTCCCCGTCACGCCCAATTTTTTTTGCGCCGCCAACTCGTCTACTTTAATGACGATTCCATCGATCTCGAAAGGGAGCTTGGGCCGTTTTTTTTCGACTTTTTCGGCGAAATCCCAGATCTCGTCAAAGGTGCGGCATTCTCGAAAATCGCCGGCGATCGGCAACCCAAATTTTTGCAGCAGCTTCAAGGCTTCGAACTGGGTTTTAGGCTCATGCTCAGAGATTTCGGCAAGGCCGTAAAACGAAATATCGAGCTTCCGTTTCGCCACTTCTTTGGGGTTAAGAAGCTTGAGCGATCCGCCTGCCGCGTTTCTCGGATTCGCGAAAAGGGGTTTTCCTGCCTTCTCTTGTTGTTTATTCAAAGCTTCAAATGCTTTTTTTGATAAGTAAACCTCGCCGCGCGCTTCGAGAATATCGGGAAAATTGCCCCGCAGTTTTAAGGGAAGCGATTCGATTGTCCGTATGTTGGAGGTGATCTCCTCCCCTTCCTCGCCGTTGCCGCGCGTAACCGCGCGTATCAATACTCCATTCTCGTAGCGGACGGAAACCGCAATCCCATCCATTTTGAATTCTGTGAGGTAAGTCACGTTTTTTTTGTGCAGAAGGCGTTCTATCCGGTGGAGGAACTCATTCACCTCATCAGAAGAATAGGAGTTGGCAAGAGAAAGCATTGGAGAGGTGTGCTTGACTAGAGGGAAACCGCCCGAAACCATCTCTCCGACACGCTGGCTGGGCGAACCGGGAAAGACCCATTCGGGATGCTCTTTTTCCAATTTAACGACTCTCTCAAAGAGCTTGTCGTACTCGTAGTCAGAGATTTTTGGAGCATTTTTGACATAATAATGCCAGTTATGCTCCCAAATTTCGTCGCATAGCTTTTCGTAACCCTTCTTATCTGACATCGGCGGCGCAGCGAAATCCATACGTACTGTTGACGGTTCCGGGATTGTTGCGGTGGCGGTGGGCGCAGCGCATATCATCTTTTAAGCTTTTCCAGCATCCGCCGCGCAGCACGCGGTAGACGCCTTGCCACGGACCTTTAGGATTGTGCGGTTCCTGCTCCGATGTTTCGTAATAGTTATAGCCATACCAATCTTGGCACCACTCGTAGACGTTGCCGACCATATCATAGATTCCAAACGGGTTCGGCGCATAGCTCATCACTTTAGTCGTATCGGAACTGAAGAAATTGGCCTGGCTCTTTTCGATGTTGTCTCCTGTCGGATAGAGGCTGTTTTCGAGTCCGCCGCGGGCGGCTATTTCCCATTCGGCCTCGGACGGGAGGCGCTTGCCGACCCATTTCGCGTAGGCAACCGCTCCATACCAGGTCACGCCGACGACGGGATGCTTGGAATAGCCCGATTCAATCGAAAGCCGCCCGCCGCTGCGGTTAATCCGCGAGTCTTTAAGTCGAATCAAATCGTTGTAATTTGGATCTTTTTCCCCTCCCATAAACTCGAGGAAGCGGACGAACTGCTCATTAGTTACGGGATGAACGTCTAAAGCAAAGCTGTTGAGCACAATCATGTGGCAGGGTGCCTCATCGCGGTTTCCCTGATTCGAACCGCGGGCAAACTCCCCTCCCTCAATGACCACCATTTCGGTTTGCAAAGGCTCAATGTTTTTCGACTCCTTTATTTCAGGTTGATATTCGGTTACCACCGGATCGCGGTTCAACATCGAGCTCAGTTGCAGGGTATAAACCTCATCTTTCGGAGGTGTTATAGGCGGTGGGGTTGCTTCGGCGACGTCTTTGCTCTCCACAACAACCGCTTCCTCAACAGCAGGTGGTTTTGGAGCCAAGGGAGCTTCTACAACGCGGTTGATCACAGGCGTCAAAGGTTTTGTCAATGAGGGCGCTTTAGGTTCTGCGGCTACAGCCGCGGGTTCCTCAACCCTAACAGGCTGCGGTGTTTGTTTAATCAAGGTTGCTTTGATCTGTTCAACGGTCGGGGCGCTCTCTTTGTTGTCGGGAAGAGGGCGCGGCGCGGGTATTGGTCTTTGCGGATTGGGTGATTGCACTCTCCCTCCCTGTTCCAATAGAGGGCGGAGCTGAGAGGGACGGCAAATCGGGTCGGCCTGGAGGCAACCTTCGATCAGAGCATCCCAGTTATGACGGTAATCGGGAGCGAATTTGGAAGGTTTCTCAAAAGCCCCCTCGGGGAAGACTCCTGTAATTAAATAGTAGGCAAGAACCCCGAAAGCGTAAGAATCGGCCTGCATGCCCACTTGTTCGAAACGCTTTTGTTCGGGAGCTAAAAAAGCGTAACCTTGTAAAAAGGATTGGCTTAACTTCGAGAGTTTATCGCCATCGATCGGGACCGGGGAGTAGCGCTCCTCCCCACCTTTCTCTACCGGCAGCGCCTCCAGAGCCTCTGCAACGGCTAAAAAGGTGTGGCAAATGACTTTTCCCGGACTGACGATTTTCGCAAGTCCAAAATCGGAGATATAGACCTCGATCCCCGGATTACCTTTCCCAATCAATATATTATTGAGCTTCAAAGCTCGATGCGCGACTTGCCCTTTGGTATGGGCAAAATCAAGAGCATCTGCTATCTGCCGCATCACGCTTAGTAGCTCTTCTTCGCGTAAGCGCTCTTTTCGACCTGACATGTACTGTGCAAGATTGGTCGTCTCTCCGATTGAATCGACAACGCAATCCGAGACAAGAAAATAGAGCCCCTCCGCAAAGGAGACATTATGGATTTTGACGATATGGGGGTGATCCAGATGCGCCAGTTTGGCGACCTCCTCTTCAAACCGCTCTATAAAACCGCGGTCTTGACAAAGTTCTTGAGGCAAAACTTTGAGCACATATTGTTTTTTGATAAACCGGTGTTCCGCCAGCAATACGACGCCTAAAGTACCCTGGCCCACCTGCTTTAAAATTCGGTAATCGCCTAGGATCTGTTCTTGCATTCTAACCTCTTTACATTTAAGTATTCTTGGGCGATTGAGATCGCCCTGCTAAATTCATATTGCATTCCGGCTAAGTCAATGATCTCTTGCCCAAGATCGAATTCCCCTAAAGCCACTGCCTCTTGTACATAAAGATAGATCTCTCCGCGCGGAATATGCGCCTGCATTTCGACCATCTTCTGCAAATAATTGAGAACAAGGGCATCATTTTTCTCATTCTTCGCTAGAAAAATCAAGACATTATATAGGCTCGGGTCGATTGGATTGCGCTCAAGGGCCCTTGTCAAATAGTCGAACGCCTCCTCTCTCTCCGCATCACCCTCTCCGAGGCAGTGCCCATGCCGAGAAAGACGTAAACACAAGATGCCAAGTATTTTATAAGCTAAAAAGGAGTCGCCCAGAAAACGGTAGCCGTGAAAAAAACGGTCAAAAAATGTATCATACCGCCCTAAATTTCCGTAAGCAGCGGCAATCAGAAAATTTAAGTGAATCCATTCAGGATGAGAGTCGGCCGCTTCGCCATAATCTTCGATCATCTCTCCGGCAATCTTGGTAGGATCGCTTCCTCCTCCTTTCAAATAGTCGGTCAAAGCCGCCTCATAGAGAAATTTCTCCTCCGGGCTCATTTCAGGAGCAGGCTCTGGTGAGATCAGCTTAAGGGCGCTGAGGAAATGGCGAAAGGCTTTGTCCACCTCCTGGTCCCGGAAATAGGCGTGAGCCAACTTGAAATGGGTCTCGTCGTTCGACCGGCGGGCAAGGGCATTCTGAAGAGTGGCAATCTCTTCCTTGATTTCTGAGGCGCATAGAGGAATATATAAGAAAAGAAGAACAAGAGCGCCATGTGCGAGTCTTTTTTTCATATCACTCATATGATCAAAAATTTCACCCTTTGTCAATAATAAAGGATCTGTTAGCCTTAGTACTATTTTTACCGCATTATTTCAAAGATATGGATAAACGAACGATTATTTTTGTGCTCTTGGTCGGGGTGACTTTTTTCGGCCTCAATTTTTTCTTCAGCTATCAACGTGATGAGAAAAACCGCGAATTTCTTAAACAGCAAGAGGCTGCCAAAGCTCGAAGGGAGGCGCAAATAAGGGCTGATACGGAAGTGCGGACGGCGAAATTTGAGGATCTCCCCCTTGTCCAACTCCATATTGCCCCCGAAAGGGAAAGCGCCGTCGCCTATGGAATCGACGTCAATGGGACCACTTTGACTCTTGCATGGGACAAAACCCTACCGGATATCGTGTATGTCGGCGAACAAGCGCAAATATTGCGTACAAAAGATGTTGTGCGAGGCGGTCCAGTCATCTACGCCCCAGAAGAGTTCGAAAATCTCGATATGACTACCCTCCCCGGTATCGGCGTCTTCGAAGTCCAACTGGTGACCTTTCCAGCTAGAACCTCTCCTAATATCTTTCTCGGAGAGCTCAAAGAGGGCGAACTGACGATTCCGGCCGGCCCGATCGATCAAAACGCAATCGCCCTTCACAAAACCGACCATGTCTGGCTGCCTGCCGGCTTTTACGAGTGGCGCTCCGGAGCCTTTATCGACCTGCAAACCCTCCCAAACCTGACCGATATGCTCGAACCATTGAAACCGATTCCGGTCGTTGAAGAAATCGAGAAAGAAGAAAAGTACTATCTTCTTGAAAATGCCTACCAACAGCTAGTTTTTTCAAACGTGGGCGGCGCTCTTGTCGAAATCAATCTTCCCTTCGAGAGCGAAGAAAATCCACATAGCGTTGTCAAGGAGATCGGTTTCGACCGAGATATCGCCAATGACCACCCCGCGAATGCACGTTTTCCCGCTCATCCTTACTACACGCCTGATTCAAAAGATGTCCACCCTCCGGGAGAAATAGGCGGCTACTATCCCCTATTGCGCCGGGGAATCTGGAACAAAAAAACCGTGCAAATCGCGCCGCAGTACTATGCGATCAACCTCGTTTCAGACTACCCTGAAATGGCCGGGCTGATCTATGAGGTGAAAGAATTCACGCCAGAAAAAATCGTCTTTGAAGCAACTCAGGCACATAGAAAGATCACCAAAACCTACACGCTTAAACCGAAAGCCAGCGGCCCCCCTTATATTCTCGATCTATCGGTCCGCATCGATGGAGATAGCCGTGGCCTTTGGCTGACTTCGGGGATCCCTGAAGTAGAGATTATGTCTAATTCCTCCTCGCCTCAAATCCTTTACCGCCTCAGCCGGAAAGGAAAAGGAGATGTCGAAAAACTCTCGCTTCCAAAGGTTAAGGAAGTGGTGACGGTCGGTACGGTCAACCCTGAATGGGTAGTGAATTCAAATGGCTACCTCGGTGTGATCATGGACCCGTTAACCGATATCGCTCCCGGCTTCCGAGCCACCGCGGTTGCCGGAAACATCGTCCCGACCCGCCTTTCCGTACTTGATCCTGAATATAACCCCTATCCCGCTGCAAAATATCCCGGTTATGAGACACTCCTTCCGATCCCTACAAGAGGAGGAACCCTCGATTTCCGCATATATGCGGGTCCATTTGAGGAGAGCGTCCTCAAAGCAGTCGACTCATATTTCACAGATCCCGATACGGGCGAAAATCCCGAATACGTCTCCAGTAGATCATTCTACGGCTGGTTCTCGTTTATCTCCGAGCCGTTCGCAAAGCTCCTATTTGTAGTGATGAGCTTCTTCCACACCCTCACCCACTCCTGGGGGCTTTCGATCATTCTCCTGACGATTTTCCTACGCGTCCTGCTCTATCCGTTAAACGCCTGGTCGATCAAGTCAATGCGGAGGATGCAATTGCTCTCGCCACAAATCCAGGCGATTCAGAAAAAATACAAAAAAGAGCCGAAAAAAGCGCAAATCGAGATCATGGCCCTCTATAAGGAAAAGAAAGTCAATCCATTTACCGGTTGCATTCCGATCCTTATCCAGATCCCCTTTCTTATCGCAATGTTCGATCTGCTCAAATCCTCCTTCCAACTTAGGGGTGCAGTCTTTATCCCCGGTTGGATTGACAATTTGACCGCTCCAGATGTCCTTTTCCAATGGAAAACCCCGATCTTCTTTATCGGCAACCAGTTCCATCTCCTTCCTATTTTGCTTGGCGTTGTGATGTTTTTCCAACAGAGGCTGACTTCGACTAGTCCCAAAGACCCGAAAGAGATGACCGATCAGCAAAGACAGCAAAAAACGATGGGAACAATTATGACCGTCGTCTTCATGGTGATGTTTTACCATTTCCCTTCGGGATTGAACCTCTACTGGCTCTCGTCGATGCTGCTGGGAATCGTCCAAACTCTGGTGACAAATCGCATGCTCGACAAGAAATTTAAACAACCCGAATTGCTTGTTCCTAAGAAAAAGAAAAAACATGCAAAATAATTCTAGAAAAAATGTTCTTCAGGGGGTATGAGGGTTAACTCACAGGGTTATAGTTTACATGCGCGCTTGGGAAGAATTTCTCACACAGTTAGAGAAAGAACTTGGAAAGGAGACTGTTGAGAAATGGCTCCGGCCTTTAAAGGTCGTCCGTTTCGATGCATGTAATCTCTATCTGGAAGCTAGCGATTCGTTCAAATCAATCTGGTTTGAAGAACATATGCGGCGCGCGGTCCAAACCCGCCTCTTTAACAACAATCATAAGCAGATAAAAGTCCACATCTCGGTCGCTTCGGAAAACGCAGAAAAAAAGAGCGAAAAGCGCAGAAAGAAACCGAATAGCTCAACCCTAGTCGCACCCCCTTTTGAACTCGATTTCGATGATTTCGACCCTGAAGCCCGCTTCGATACTTATATCCCTTCACAAAATAATTTACTCGCTTATAAGCTTCTATGTGAAACATGTGGGCTTGAAGAAAAATCGGTTGATCAAAATACTCTTTCTCTAGGTTTTAATCCAATCTACCTTTTCGGGCGCTCAGGCACGGGAAAGACCCATCTGATGATGGCGGCGGCGAATCAGCTTAAACAAGCGGGTCGAAAAGTTATTTATGTACGGGCTGACACTTTTACCGAACATGTTGTCGGTGCGATCCGGAGCGGAGAGATGCAGCTCTTTCGCCGCGCCTATCGCAACGTCGACGCGCTGCTTATCGACGACATTGAGATTTTTTCTCGAAAGGGGGCCACTCAAGAAGAGCTTTTCCATACTTTTAATGCGCTACATGTCGAAAATAAACAGATTGTCCTCAGCGCAGCCTGTCCGCCTCAAGAACTTAAATTTATCGAACCCAGACTCGTTAGCCGATTCGAATGGGGAATTGTTATTCCTCTCCAAATGCCCGAAAAAGAGCAGATGAACACCATCCTTAGTCGGCGTGCTGAAAAAGTCGATTTTCCTCTGGAAGAACCGATCGCCGGTTTTCTTCTCGATAAATTCGGCGGTAATACAAAGACGTTAATTCGCTCTCTCGAAGCGCTTGTTTTGCGCAGCCACCTGAACAGAGGACTTGGCAAACCTCCCTCATTTCCACTCTCGCTTAAAACGGTTCAGCAATACCTTGCCGATTTAATTCAGGAGGAAGAAAAGGCGGTCCTGACTCCGGGTAAAATTATCCGCACGGTAGCCCAATATTACGGAATTAGAATGGATGATATTTTGAGCAAATCCCAGGCGCGCGAGTGCGCTCTGCCGCGTCAGATTGCTATGCACCTTTGCCGCGAAGAGCTCAACCTCCCTTTTATGAAGATTGGAGACATTTTCGCACGCGACCACTCTACAGTTATGGCATCGGTCAAACAGGTGCAAAAAGGGCTTGAGTCGAAAAATCAAGAAATTGCCGGCTCTCTTAAAGCAATCCTCAAACTTCTTGAAACTTCTCGTTGATTTTCATTACTTAAAATTTTAGACTCTCACACATGTCTATAAAACCTTACGCCGTAGAACCTTTTAAGCCGATCGAGCCTGCAAAAGTTGATCACCAAAACCTAAAAATAGTGATGCCGGTCCCACACCGACCGACGCCCTATCAACTCTTTGCAGATCTTGACACTCAAAAAAATAATAGGACGTTAAAGTCCACACCTCTTCCAATCGATTTATGTAGCGAAGCCACGGACATTCAAACGCCTATCGGATGGATTTGCTTCAAGTCAGTCTTCGAATGCATTCCTCCTGAATGGTTGCTAAAACATGTTAATAGATGGCCTACACCGCCTCTTTCCTGGGGTGACGATCTCAAAAAAGCACTTTTAAATTCTTCGAAAGAGAAACTTTATCTCTCCAGGCTTGAGGACTCCTTGAACGACGAGACTCTAGGTGCTATGATTTCCATTGCCTATCGAAACATTTTGAACCTGGTTTCTTATTGCGCGCCAAATTTTCGTTCTCTTTTAGCTGCAAAAAAACCGTTCGATCACTTTAACATCATCCGGGAAAATATCGAACACAATCTATGCTTAGAAGAGCATAAGTTAGCTGAGCTGTTGGCTCCCTTCGTCCGTCTATTCAACGAGACTCCAACTACCAAAGAAGAGCTCTACACGATTATCCTTTTTACGAAGGCTTTTAGAGACTATCAGATGAAGGAGTTTAAATATCGAATCAATAAGTCTGACCTTCTCCAAATCTTTTTTCTTCAGATGAGCACGGATATAGACTCCAATACTCTGAAGGAGTTTCTAGTAGAATGCAAAAGACCGGAAGCTATTTCAAAGCTCGATGCGATTGGATCGGGTAAAGCTTCTCTTCCTCAAGATGATTCACCTCTTTCTCGTTTTATCAACACCCTATATGATTTTACCTCCTGCATAGGTGAAGAGGCGCTCCCCCTCTTTCTCGCCCACATTATCGACGCTATTAAGCATTATCAAAATGACACCCGCCGAGAAGAAATGCGTAAGGTCCATAATCAGTTGTGGTCCAAGTGCGGAGCCGCCCTATTCGGTATCAACCCCTGCCTTGAGCGCTTCCCCATGCATAAAGAGATTTATAAAACCCTTGATTCCCTCCCACTGTTGACTTCCTACGAAAAGGTCCTCTCAATCCTTATCGACAAGCACTTTCCCAACCACCGGAATTCCACAGGCTTTCATCTCGCATCAATACTATACAAAAGCTGGTGGTTCGGAGAATTTAGACGGGGAAAGAAGATCTCTCTTGCTGAACGGCTGGTCGACTGGTTGATGTATAACTGCCTTGTTTCGGAAAGTAACTGGGGATTAGATGAAAAAGGAGCCGTTCAAGTAGTCAAAGATGAATTTTACAAGGCCTCCATCCTCCCTTTCAATCCCCAGCGTGCACAAATCATGTACTTCAGACTACACTACCAACGTCGGAAATTAGAAGAGGCCAAAAAGTCTTGATAGCTTAGCTTGAGCCCATCGAAGAGGGGAACCTCAGGAGCCCACCCCATTTTGGTGATGCGGGTGATGTCGCTTTTTTTGCGCGGCGTCCCGTCGGGTTTGGAGAGATCCTGAACGAGCTCCCCCCTATACCCAACCACTTCGGCGATCATCTGTGCGAGCCGGTAAATCGTCACCTCTTCATTCGAGCCAATATTGATATGCTGCGGTCCATCATAATGCTTCAACAAAAAGAGGCACCCTTTTGCCAAATCGTCTACATACAAAAATTCGCGTAGCGCTTTCCCGGTCCCCCAAATGACTACCTCGGGATGATCCACCTCTTTCGCTTCATGAAAACGGCGCATCAAACCGGGGATCACATGGGAATTTTCAGGGTGATAGTTATCCCCCGGACCATAGAGGTTTGTCGGCATCGCCGCAATATAACGGCAGCCGTATTGCAGTCGGTAATGCTGGCAGAGCTTGATTCCGGCGATCTTGGCAAGTGCATACGCTTCGTTGGTCACTTCTAGAGGCCCCGATAAGAGAGCCTCCTCCGGAATAGGTTGAGGAGCTTCGCGAGGATAAATACAAGTGCTCCCCAGGTAAAGGAGGCGACCGACTCCTGCTTTATACGACTCGTGGATGAGATTGGAAGCAATCATCAAGTTGGTGTAGATGAACTCGGCGGGATAGGTCATGTTAGCATAAATGCCTCCGACTTTGGCCGCGGCAATGATAACGACATCAGGACGATGGGCAGATATAAAGGCGCGCACGGAAGACTGGTCCGTGCAGTCGAGCTCTTCGGGAGAAGGGGTCAACAGAGAGTTGTATCCTTTGGCCGAGAGAAGCTTGGTAAGGGCGCTCCCGACCATGCCTCGAGCGCCCGCGATAAAAATTTTTTGATCAGTGCGGAGATACGACATCTTTCTTTGTGCGGAAATGGTAGCAAATCAATAACGAAATGCCCAGAAGAATAAAGGGGATGCTAAGCAGCTGCCCCATCGCGATTGGAAATTTCGCATCAAGCCACTCGCTCTGGGGCATTTTTAAAAACTCAATGATAAAGCGGAGTCCGAAGACGAGGGTAAAGAACCAACCGCTGAGCAACCCGAGACCGATGCGGAAAGCACGGTATCTAAAGAGGGTATATAGAAAGATGAAAACGGAAAAGTAGGCTGCCGATTCGTAGAGCTGGACGGGATGGATCGGGATTCCCGGTACGCCGTCGATGGGATGCATAAAAATCACACCCCAGGGAAGATTTGTCGGAATGCCGGTGATTTCCTGATTCACGAAGTTGCCGATCCGGATGCACCCTGCCGCAAAGGCCGTCGGAAGTACCAGGATGTCTAAAAGCGCTAAAAAAGTTATTGACTTGTAGGTCTGCCGGTTCCACCGGACGAAAATCCATAAACCGACCAGGATCCCGATCGCACCCCCATGGCTCGCCAAGCCGCCTTCCCAGACCTTAAAAATGTCAAAGGGGTGCTGCTTATAAAAGGACCATCCGTAGAAAAAGACGTGCCCAAGACGCGCGCCAATAATCGTCCCAAGGACCACCAGCATGGAAAGCCTGTCGGCAACCTTAGTTGCCCCTGCTTTCGCCTCTTGAATAGAGCGAACCTCATCCCTCAGAAAATCAGTAAATATTTTTCGAACTAAAAAATATCCTATCAAAAAGCCGAAAGCAAAAAGAAGTCCATACCAGGTCACGGGATGCCCGACATAGGGGAAAACAAAAAAATTTCGATCAGGGTCCCAGGTAAGATTCCCAAAAATCATTTCATTCCCTAGTGAAAAATAACGACTAATTATATACTTCAGAATAAAAAAATTTCAATAGCAGTTATGAAGTTCAAACACCGCACACTTATCATGATTGCCGGACTTGTCTGGTTCGCAATCGGCATTTCACTTCTTATTCTTGGGGTTCGCTTTATATTAGAGACGATGCGCACCCCTATTGTTCTGCCCGGAAAATTTTCCCTTCTGGAAATAGCCTCGACCTTTATCTCTGATCGGAGCAATGCAGTCGTCCTCCTTCTTACATTCGGGCTTCTGCTCGGCTTTCTAAAAGGGCGGATGGTGCTTGGAAAAACCGCCAACCGGCAAGTCGAACGGATTTTGACACTTCCCAACCCGGCAAACCTTAAACACTTGTACACCAAAGCTCATTATCTCCTTATCGCTCTAATGATCGGCCTTGGAGTCAGCCTCCGCCATCTCCCCATTTCGCTCGATACGCGCGGCGTTGTTGACGTGGCAGTGGGTTCGGCTTTGATGAACGGAGCGATGCTTTACTTCCGCTCGGCGGCAAATTACAAATATCTCAAAACTAAAGGTTCGAAATGACTATCTCGACCACTTTCGTGCGCATCTTGTTTGTCATTCTCAGCGTGATTTTCATGATTACCTATGCCGCCGGCTTACAGGTTGAACCAACGGCGGGAGACTTTATTCTCGGAGCCGTCTTGGGCCTGATTGTCGGAGCTCTTCTCATCGGGATCGATCTTTTGTTTAAGCGGTTCAACTTGCGTTCTTTCAACATGGCGATCGTCGGTTTGTTCATCGGTTATTTAATGGCGCTCGCTCTTTTGGTTATCTTTGATGCAATCCTTGACATCTCGGGAATCCATCCCAGACATTTCATCGTCGAACTGATCCGCATTTTCATCTTCCTCTTTGGAACCTATCTAGGCGTGATCATGACTTTACGCTCAGCGAGCGAGCTCTACGTCAGCATCCCCTTCATAAAACTCACGCCTGCTGCAACGCAAACCAAAGATATCCTTCTCGATACTTCAGCCCTTTGCGATCCCCGAATCATCGACTTGGCCGCTTCGGGGCTTTTGGACAAGCACCTCATCCTCCCCCGTTTCGTCTTAAAAGAACTTCATGAGCAGGAAGAGGAGTCCGACGAAGGGGCTGCCGCCCGGGCGAAGAGGGCCCTTGAGGTCGTCAAAAAACTGGAGACCCAACCCGAGCTCGGCTTGCGCTATCAAGAGACCGACTTTCCTGAAGTCAAGGAGAGCACCGACAAAGTCCTGCGCCTGGCGCGCCTTTTAGACGCGAGTGTGCTTTCGGCCGATATCAACCGCGTCCAAATGGCTCAAGTCGAGGGGGTCCGCATCATCAATATCCATGCCCTCTCAAATGCACTAAAACCTCTGATGCAACGGGGAGAGTTGCTGCGAATCAAAATCCAGCGTCATGGTAAAGAGGACAGGCAAGGCGTCGGCTATCTAGAAGAGGGCACGATGGTTGTCGTCAATGGAGGTGGCGATTACATAGGAGAGACGATCACCGCCCACGTCCTTTCGGTTAAACATACGGCTTCCGGAAGAATGATTTTCTGCAATGTTGCTGAAGATGAGGAACATGGAAACAGAAACATCCTATCCTGAAGTCATCAACGGCGTCGGGACCGATATTATCGAAGTCCGGCGGATCAAAGAAGCGATCGAGAGGCATGGGGACCGCTTCATCAACCGCCTTTTTACAGAAAAAGAGAGGCTATATTGCCGGCGCTATCAAGATTCGATCCCCCGCTTTGCGGGCCGGTTCGCGGCAAAAGAGGCCGTTTTGAAAGCGCTTGGAACCGGCCTCAAACCGGATATCGGATGGCAAGAAATTGAGATCTTGAACGATCGGCAAGGAAAACCCGAAGTCCATCTCTCGGCCCGGCTAAAACGCACCTTCCCGTTCACTCATCTTTTCGTCTCGATCAGTCATTGTCAAGAATACGCAACCGCAACTGCCATATTAGTAGGAGTCATGAATGGAGCATCATAAAGTCATCATCGTCGGATCGGGGCCTGCAGGTTATACAGCCGCCCTCTATGCCGCCCGGGCAAACCTCTCTCCCCTTTTATACGAAGGATTTTTCTCGGGGCCGGCCGGCGGGCAACTGATGACCACAACAGAAGTGGAAAATTACCCCGGTTTCCCCGATGGAATTACCGGTCCTGAGATGATGGACGCCTTCTGCAAGCAATGCGCTCGATTCGGGACCGAACTTTTACGAGAAGACGTCGAGTCGGTCGATCTTTCAAGCCACCCTTTCAAGGTGTTTGGTAAAAAGAGGCAAGCCACATGCGACGCGCTCATCATCGCCACAGGGGCTACAGCTAAGCGCCTCGAAATCCCTGGAGCGGGTGAAGAGGGCTTTTGGCAAAAAGGGGTAACCGCGTGTGCGATCTGCGACGGCGCCATGCCGATTTTCAGAGGCAAAGAGCTCTACGTGATCGGCGGAGGAGACTCAGCGGTGGAAGAGGCGACCTTTTTAACCAAGTATGGGAGCAAAGTCTATATCGTCCACCGCAGGGATGAGCTGCGTGCCTCGAAAATCATGGCCCAGCGGGCAATCAATCATCCCAAGGTCGAGATCCTTTGGAATTCTGTGATCACAAAAATCGAAGGGGATAAGGTCGTTCGGTCGGTAACAGTGCAAGATGTGAAATCGGGTAAAGAGGAGAAGCGCGAAGCGGCGGGGGTTTTCTTTGCGATCGGCCACAAGCCCAACACCGATTTTCTTTCCGGCCAGCTCAAAATGAACCCTCAAGGGTATTTGCTGGTAAAGAGCGGCTCCACTTATACAAGCGTTGAGGGAGTTTTTGCTGCAGGCGACGTCCAGGACCCTGTCTATCGGCAGGCTGTAACGGCAGCGGGCAGCGGATGTATGGCCGCTATCGACGCCGAACGGTGGCTTGCAGAGAAAGGATATGTTGAATAATGAAGAAGCTTCTGCTTCTCCTTCTTCTCACATCTTCACTGCACGCAACCGAATACGCCCCCTGGTTTTCTCCCCTTTGGGAATTTCAAGGGCAGCTTTCCTATCTATATGATCATAGAGAGAGGATTGACTCCCCTAAAGGGGACTTCCGCGACCTGAGCAACATCCACACCCTCAGCAGAAGTTTGGGGGTAACCGTCTGGCCCTATTGGAACGTCGAGATTGAGCTCTTTCTCTCCAAGACGACCCAGATCTCCTTTTCCTATCAGGCGGCTTATGGGACGGTCCGCTACCAATGGCTCGACGACATTAGGGGCGACCCCTTTGCCTTGGCCACGGGAATGACCTTTTCCTTTCCCGGAAAGCGCTATCTCCGCGATTTCAGTTTCCCCTACCATGGGGAAGTCAATGCAGAACTGCATGCTGCCTTCGGAAAGGAATGGGCATGCGGAAGGGAGTGGTGGACACGGGGATGGATTCTCGGAGGGTGGGGAATTTCGAACAGAGGCAGTGGCTGGCTCCATGGGATTGCGGTTTGGGAATACAACCCTAAATGCTTTGGGTGGGGGATTTTTGCAGAGGCCTTATACGGGCTTGGAGGTGGCGACATTATCCCCGGCGCGCCCTTTCCCGGATATGCGTCGATTGGGTACAGGACGATCGATATCGGCAGCTACCTCAACTTCGAACTTGGCCGTTTTGGAACCCTAACCTTTCTGGGGTGGTACAACGCTTATGCCCGCAATTACGCCCTTCACTCTCTGGGCTTTGCTGTCAACCTTCTAATCCCCTTCAGCTTATAACTCACCTTACGCAAAATGAAAGATCATAGAGCGGCTGAGGCGTTGCCTCGCTCACTCTCTAATCCTTCATTTTGCGTAAGGTGAGTAATTTATACACATGCATGCACAAGCTTGGCCAATGTTTTAATCGTTGGATTCTTGCTTCTAAGGCTGTGGTATAAGGTCGTTTTGGATAAGCGTGCTTCTTTTGCGAGTTGTGCCTTGTTATACGCTTCCAAGTGGATTCGAATAATCTCAATGACCCCTTCTGAGTCACCATTTTTCAAACATTCCCAAATCGCTAGCCCAATGCGTTCTTCATCGAGCAAAGCTTCAGTCGGGTCATAGCGATCCACTCCAGCTCCTGCCCTGATAGTGCGCGAAGCTTTCTTACGTCGTATACTTTTTGTAGAGGCTTTTCGCCTTACGGATGTCTTTGTCTTGCCCATTTTTGTTCCCTCCTAATAGTATTAGGATTTTTTTTTCTGGAATATGAGCGAAGTAAACCCGCCGAGCATTTTTCCATCTTAGCTCCCAGACTTCGTGATTTGCACTAACCGTTTTGTGATCGCCAAAGTATCCCTCATCCTGTATTTTGGACAGGCGGTCATCGATTTGGACTTTAGCCTTTTCCGTTTGTTCTTCAAACCAGTCGCGGAATTCAGGAACTCGATAGATGTGATAACTACGCTCTTTCATTTATAATGGTACAATATATTGCACGATTTTGCAAGATCTTTTTAACTAGTCGACCCTGAAAAAGGTATTATTCCCTCTGAGAAATACTTATAAAGTGCTTTTTTAGAAAAAAACTGGTATACAAATTTGCAAGATTCTTAAAAATAACCCTAAAAACCTTGCAAATTTATGCTTCCAAAACCCACC
>JAFIGI010000063.1 GCA_020831465.1 Chlamydiales bacterium | reverse complement strand
ATGACAAAGCACTGTTTAAAGCCCGCCACTTGATCGAGAACTTTTTTGCTAAGTTGAAACAATACAGAGCTATTGCAACACGTTACGATAAGACAGCAAGAAATTTTCTGGCGGCTATCTATTTAGCCGCAGCAGTCATATAGTTAAATTGACGACACGCCCTAGACATAATGCGATTGCTCCTTCTGATTGGAGAAGTATCATCTTATGATGAAAAGAAGGATCCTCCCTCCCGGGATGAAGTGAGGAGTAGGGAGCTTAAAGTAGTAGGACGCCCTCACAATCATAATGATCAGGATCAAGCATTTTATAAAAATATTTTCAAAAGAGCGGTGAAAATGTAAATTTTTCAACTGATTCTGCTATAAATGAATCTTTACAAAAATAAACTTGTCGTATATGACTATTAATCTTACATTTATAGGATATAGAATTAGAGCTGAAATGAATTGTTTATGGTTGCTGCGTGGAAATGTTTCAAACGCCGTTTTTAGTGATTCTTTACCAAGAAATTTAGCCGTTTTTAATGCGATTACTGCCGTTGCAGCAACGGCTTTGATAGGCTATGGTATTTATCACTTATACGTGGGTTCGCCTATGTGGGGCAATTATGCATTGTCCACTTTGGCTGGATGCGCGATTTTTGGAGCGAATATTTATAATGCAGTTCTGTCAGTCAGGGAGTACTTACAGAGGAGCAGGGTTTCTGTTGAGCAGTCTCCAATTGCGCAGCCTCCAATTGAGCGGGCTCTTAAGCCCTTGAAAGCACGTCCACCAAGAAAAGCGGAGCTCACAATCTGGGATTATGAAGAATTTAACACTTTAGGTCTTCCACGTGAAATGTGGCACGAAATCCTTAAGAAGATTGTCAAATTCGACTCCTCTATTGAAGCTTTTAAGACTCTGACTGCAATGATTCGTACTTGTAGATACTTCTATAAGGAAATGAATGGCTATCAACGGGCAAGAGAAACGCTTGATTTTTTCTACCGCTTCCCATCTATTGATTTACGTGAACTTTCTCAGAGGGAAGGCTATCCTCCGCGAGACGTTTTATATAGAGCTTCTCTAACAGCTGAAATGTACGACAATCCAGAAAAATACTTCAGGACAACAACAGAAATAATTGGTGGTAGTAATTTTGCCACCCAACATAATAAGATTCTTTATCCTATGTCTGCAGATAATTGGATTCAGTATATAGAAGCAAAAAACACTCCACTCATTGAGGGTGTCCATAGATATGGTTGCCTTTTTTTTGCAGCACTCTTGGATGTTAGCTATCTTACGTGTGAGAAAAGATCGAAGAATAAGAAGCATGTAGTTGTTTTTTATGAGTCTGTTCTTTGGGGGGATAAAAGTTGGTTTAGAAGTGTGCTTGTGCCTACTGGCTCCTCAGAACAGGAAAATGGTCCTGATTTTTCTAAATTCTTGCAAGGGACGAATGAAGACATGCTTTTCTCTATTCTGAGGGGCGAAACTTTCAAGTTCGACAATCTTGATAATTTTTTGCCTCAGGAAGTTAATGAGTTAGCTGTAACTCTTCGAAAAAAACAGTCGGCATAATCCGATTGCCCCCTCTCATTGGAGGAGTATCATCCACTGCAAAGAGATTAGAAAAAAGAGTATCATCCCCATAATGAAAAGAAGGATGCCCCCACCCGGGACGAAGTGAGGCGTTGGGAGCTTAAAGTAGTAGCGCGCTTTCGCAATCATAATGATCGGGATCAAGCCATTGATAAAGATATTTTCTAAGGGAGCGGTCACATAGTTGATTAACTTTGGAAAGAAGGTCCCCGTGAAGATGAGAACAAAGAGCAGGGGGGGGAGGAAGATCAACAGGCAGATCAGAAGGCGTTTTTTTCCCACCCTTTTTTCCAAAGGGAGCGAAATGCAGTCGCTGTAGAAGTCGATGAGTGCGAGAGCGATGCCGATAATCGTCGTAGTAGCGGCAAAAACGAGAATAAATTTGAGTGAGTGGATTAAAAAGGGGAATTCTCTGATCCATGGAAAGACCTCAGAAGTTTCTTCTCCTTCAGCAAAGGCGATCCAGAGGGGTGTTCTGCCAAGCCCGCCCACCATCATCCATTGCCAGAATATATAGACGACGAGTGTGCCTGTAACCCCAATTACAATCGAAAGCTGGACCTTCCTTTTTTCCCGGTTGAGATAGGTGCATAAAGTAGGAACGAGTGCGTTAAAGCTGAATGAACTGAAGAGGATCGGAACGGAGAAAAATATATAGATCCAAGAGGATTGTCCGAGCTGATGTGCTTCTACATGCTCGACCGTTTGGTAAAAAGCGGCGATAAAGGCCACGATGAATCCTACAAAGAGGATGAAATTTATGCGGCTTGCGGTCGAAATGCCGTAAAAGGCGACCAGACCGAGAAGAAGGGTCAGCAGGGCGCAACCGGTAAAAGTAGAAAAAGAGAACCCAAAAAAATGCTCGCTGAACCAGGTAAAAAAAGAGGCTCCCGATATAAGCGATGCCGAGATGTAGGCATACATAATGATTAGAAGCAGGGCAGAAAGGAGTAACGCCGTGACTCTACCTAAAAAGGCTTTGGAAATCGTGTAAAGATTGGAGCCGTCAGGGTTTCCGAACGCCGCCTCGGCATAGAGCAAGCCGTTAGCTGTGGCAAAAATCCAAATAAGGACGCTCATCAAGATACCCGGAATAAACCCCGAGATTCCTGTCATGATTGGAATGCTGAGGAAGGAGGTTCCGATGCACATCCCCATGACTAGAAAAGAGGCATAAAAAACAGAACCTTTTTTTTGGATAGTGCTCAATCCTGTATTCTCATGTGTTAATCGTAATGATCAAATTCCCTTCTTTGAAAGAGATCCTAATTTTTTCTTCAACGGCTTCGTTCGAAATGCTCACGAAGTCTTTGTTCAACGTCTTCTTGTTGATCTCCCATTTGAGACCATGCGTCGAAAGATCTAGAACCTCCGAATTGACCGGCAGAAGGGATATTTTTTGTCCCTTTTTACACTCAATTATAGAGGTTTTAGGAAGCGCGAAGCACGTTTCGTTTTTCGTTTCAAATTTAATCTTACCCGGGAAGCGACATAAGAGGCAAATATTTGTCAGTGTATGGTCGATCCGCTTTCCAAGTGCTCCGCAGACGATGAGAGACTCGAATCGAAAATTGAGCAGCCACTCTACCGCTTTTTCCAGGTCAGTCTTATTTGGATCGGGGGTTTCGATCTGGGGCACGTGGCTAAATTTTTCCAAGAGGCGCCGCGAAGCCGAATCGAGGTCTCCCAGTATAAGGTCGGGTTCGATACCGGCATGGTCGCATGCTGCAAGGCCTCCGTCAATCGCCACTACACCTTCGCTTTTTTTAGCTAATGTGCGTAGAAGAGAGGGTGGAGGGGGCGCTCCATTCGCAACAAGGGTTAACATTTCGGTAGATGCCTATTGAATTTTTTCCGCTTCTCTAGTACCATGGTTATTTTTAATTGCCTTTTTGAGGAGAAAGATAATGGCTTCATCCGATATCATCAAGCAACTTTCAGACGACAACTTTGACGACGGAGTTTCTCAAGGAGTTGTCTTGGTCGACTTTTATGCCGACTGGTGCGGCCCTTGCCGGATGCTTGCCCCGATCGTCGAAGAGCTGGCTCAGGAGATGTCGGGAAAAATGACCGTTGCAAAAGTTGATACCGACCAGTCTGTAAATGTTGCTGCCAAGTTTGAAGTCACTTCAATTCCTACTCTTATTCTGTTCAAGGATGGCCAGCTCGTTAAGCGCGTTGTGGGCTTAAAGGATCTAGACGCCCTTCGCAAAATGGTCAGCGAAGTCCTTTAAATAAGCCTTGCCTTAGCGCTTCGTAGAGGACGATTGCAACAGAATTCGATAAATTGAGGGAGCGCGCGCCCGGAAGCATCGGAATCGTGTAAAAAGCGTCGCCCCATCCTTCGTGGAAAGCGGGAGGAAGTCCCGCCGACTCAGAACCGAAGATCAATTGCGCATTTGACTCAAACCGGATTTCAGTATAGGGGCGCGTTGCCTTTGTTGAAAAAAAGTAGCAGGGTTGGGCAGGTTCCAGGGTATCGAGGATTCTAAAGTCTAAATCATTCCAGTAATCAAGTCCTGCCCGCTTGAGGTGGCGTGAGCTTAAGCTGAAGCCGAGAGGACGAATCAAGATCAGCTTTGTGCCGGTCACCGCGCAGGTACGCGCAATATTGCCGGCATTCTGGGGTATTTCGGGCTGGAAAAGGACGACCTCCATCTGCTACTTTTGTGCGAGTTCTTCAAAGGGATCGGAATTGGCTTTCAAGACTTCTACTTCAAAAATCAGCAGAGAGTTGGGCGGCAGGTTGCCTGAAACCCCGTAAGCAAGCTCAGGATGGATGTAGAGAATCCGCTTTTCCCCTTCCTTCATGCCGACAAGACCTTTTGCAAATCCGGGAATGGATTGTTTAATAGGAAGAGGAAGAGGGTTGTCGGAGCGTGCGAAGATTGTCCCGTCAATAAGGGATCCTTTATAGTGGATGAGCGGGATCGATTCCGGGCCAACTTCGTTTCCTTCTCCGGTTGCTGCAACTCGGAATTGAAGTTTTGGCTCGATTTCGCGGATGCCCTCTTCTTTTCTATTCTCGATTAGGAAGGCATCAGCCTGAGTCAAGTTCTTTTCTGCCGTTTCCAAAAAGAGAGTCTCTTGGATTGCGTAGATCGCCTGCTCGTACTCCTCTTCACTCATTGGAGACTCTTTACCGGAGCGGGCGTCTCTGATTCCTTGAATGACTTTATCGAAGTTACAATCGAAACCGGGCTGTATGAGATGGCGGACAAGCAAGTGCCCCAATGTTTCGGAAAGTTGATCGTGATTGATCTCTTCGGACGCGCATAAGGGGGCGCAGAGAGAGATAAATAATAGAAGCGCTTTTTTCATCATACCTCCGGGGGCTCAACGTGTATTTTTAATTCGGTTAATTGCTCTTTCAAGACTCCCGAGGGAGCTTCCGTCATAAGGTCCGTTGCCTTTTGTGTTTTTGGAAAGGCGATTACATCGCGCAGGCTTTCGGATCGGGTCAGCAACATCACAATCCGGTCGATACCCAAAGCAATCCCCATATGGGGTGGGGTTCCATATTGTAGGGCTTCAATAAAAAAACCAAACCGTTTTTTAATGTCCTCTTCAGAGAGTTTGAGCATGCGGAAGATTTTTTCTTGCAACTCCCCGTCATGGATACGTTGTGAACCTGAACCGAGCTCATACCCGTTTAAGACGAGATCATAACTTGAAGAGCGGACTTTGAGAGGTTCGCTTTCGAGAAGGGGAAGATCTTCTAAATGAGGAGAGGTAAAAGGGTGGTGCTCGCAGGCGTAGTTTTGCGTTTCAGGATCCCAATGGACCAGCGGAAATTCAGTGATCCAGGCAAACTCGAAACGGTCGGGGTCGATCAATCCGCGCTCTCTCGCGATCTGGCGCCTTAGTTGGTCGAGAGCCATATTTACAGTATTTTCGTCCGAAGCGATAAAGAGGAGCAGATCGCCTTCTTCTGCCCCCATCGCTTTTACTAGCTCCTCCTGAAGGGGTTTCTCAAAGAACTTTACGATGCTTGAAGATAAGCCTTCAGCCTGCATTTTCATCCAGGCTAGCCCCTTTGCTCCGAGTCGGCTTACGAATTCCGTGTAACCGTCAATTGTTTTTCGGGAAGCCTCTCCACCCCCTTTGACGCAGATTCCCTTGATCACGCCGCCTTCTTGAAGTTGTTCTTTAAAGACGGAAAAGCTTGATCGTTGTGCGATTGAGTCTACTCTCACGAGTTCCATGCCGAAGCGCAAATCAGGTTTGTCGGTTCCATATCGCTCCAAAGCTTCGATAAAGGGGATTCGGCGAAAGGGAGTCGGGATATCGACGCCGATGCTCTGTTGGAAGAGCTCTTTCATCATCTCTTCCATCAAAGTGAAGAGCTCTTCCTGGGAGCCGAAACTCATTTCAAGGTCGATCTGAGTGAATTCAGGCTGCCGGTCGGAACGCAAGTCCTCATCCCGAAAGCAGGTCGCGATTTGAAAATAGCGGTCCATCCCAGAGATCATCAAAATTTGCTTGAAAATCTGCGGGGACTGCGGGAGGGCGAAAAATGTGCCGGGATAAATACGAGAGGGGACGAGATAGTCGCGCGCCCCTTCAGGTGTTGATTTTCCCAAAATCGGGGTCGTAATTTCCAAAAAACGGTTGCTGCTTAGAAAGTTACGGATCGAAAGCATTGTTTTGTGGCGGATCACCAGATGTTTGGCGATTTCTCCGCGTCTGATATCGAGATACCGGTATTTAAGCCTCAGCTCTTCATGCACATGGAGATTCTCTTCGCAAATTGAGAAGGGCGGGGTTTTTGCTTTGGATAGAATCTCCATCCGGGAGACATTGATCTCGATACCGCCCGTTTTGAGCTTCGGGTTTTCCATCCCCTCGCCTCGTGGAGCGACCTTTCCTTCGACGGCGATCACCCATTCGGAGCGTAGGCTGCCTGCGAGATCGTGCAGCTCGGCATCTGTTTCAGGGCGGAAGACGATTTGCGTGATTCCGTAACGATCGCGCAAGTCAATAAAAATCAATCCTCCATGATCCCGTCGCCGATGGACCCATCCGGCTAGGAGTACAGTTTCTCCAATATTTTGGGACGTGAGGGTCCCGCAGTCATGCGTTCTTTTGTAATTCATCGACAAGCCTATCTAAGGGAAGAGATTTTACGCTTCCGGTAGCCATTTCTTTAATTTCGATTTTTCCCGATTCCAGCTCATTTTCGCCGATCACCGATACATAGCGAGCGGCGATCGCATCGGCAAAACGCATCGCGTTTTTGAGCTTTTTGCCGGTCAAGTCCAACTCGACAGGCAGGTTCTCTTTACGCAGTGAGCTTACGATACGGAAGGCCCGTTTTTGCGCCTCCTCCCCGAGCGGAATGATAAAAAGCAGCGGACTTGGATAGTCCGGAATGGGAGCTTTCTGTGCGAGCATCGTCTGAATAATCCGCTCAAGCCCCGCTCCGAAACCGAATGCGGGAAGATCGGGCCCTCCTAGCTGGGCGATCAGTCCGTCGTAGCGGCCTCCTCCTCCGAGGCTATTTTGCGCGCCTAGCTCATCCGATGTGATTTCGAAGACCGTATTGTTGTAATAATCGAGCCCCCGAACCAGGTTGAGGTTGGAGTTAAAGGGAATGCCCTCTTCTTCGAGCAAGCTGCAGACCTCTTCATGGTGGGCCTTGGAGGCTTCGCTCAAAGAATCGAAAATACGGGGTGCCTCGGTTAAAAGCTTTTGATCCTTTGGGTTTTTTGAGTCCAAAATGCGGAGCGGGTTCGTTTCGTAGCGCTCCTGGCTCTCGGGTGAAAGGTCATTGAAATAAGGGTGGAGATACAACTTTAGCGCATGGCGGAAGCGCTGCCTTGCTTCCGGATCTCCGATCGAGTTAATGTGAAGAGTCAAGCCCTTGAGGCCTAATCTTTCATAAAATGTCCAGAGGAGCTGGATCGCTTCAACATCCTGATAGGGGGAAGCTGATCCGATCGCTTCGACGCCGAATTGGTGATGCTGTCGGTAGCGTCCTGCCTGTTGCCGCTCGTAACGAAACATGGGATAGAGATAGAAGAACTTATGGATCGGCCCTTTCTGTTCGAGATTTTTTTCGATAAAGGCGCGCATCACTGGAGCCGTCCCTTCGGGACGCAAGGTAAGCGACCTTCCGGCCTTGTCCTGAAAGGTATACATCTCTTTAGAGACGATATCGCTATGCGTGCCAATGCTCCGCGTAAAGAGTTCCGTTGTCTCAAAAAGCGGAGTGCGGATTTCCCGATAGCCGTAAACGTCGCAAATCGAGCGGATTTGCGCTTCGAGATATTGCCAAAGATGCGATTCGCGCCAGCTCTCCGCGTCTTTAGGCAATATATCAAAAACTCCTTTAGCTATTCGATACGACATATGAGAAGAAATATAAGATAATTCAAGCCTTAGATAGGTTCAAGTCATTTCGGATGGTGCCAGGATTTCCAATTCTTCGGGGGGTAGAAGCGGTTTGATGATCTCGTTTTCCGCCGGGGGAGGCTCGAGCTTTTCGTAGAGGTTGGTTAATTCCCGGATCCAGTAGGAAATCTGAGTCGAGATCTCTTCTCTAGATTCGACGATGGATTTTTCGAGAACCCCTTGGCTCTTAGCCCAAAGGTAGCCGAAAACGGCTCCCGTTAGAAGGCCGCTCAATAGAATTGACGTTATCCACATTGACAAGCGCGGCTCCTTTTTCTTTCCCTCCTCGTTGAGCGGGAGTGATGGCAAAGAGGGTGAGGCCGGAGAGGAGGGAGGGGAGTCCTCCAATTCGAGAATTTCTTCGATCAAACTCTCGGTCGACGGTTCTTCTGCGTTGTTGCAGGTAGAGTCGAGTTCGAACTCCATCAAAAAATTATCTAACTGTTCATCAGGAAATTCTTGTTTAGACTTATTCATCTCTTTTTTTTAACATAGAGGTAAATCCAGGTCAATCACCCCCGCCGCAGGCCGATTTATATTTTCCGGCCAAACCCGCTCCGGGAACGTAAAAGTCGTGACAACTACAGCAATTGGTGCTATTATTGGGGCACGCTGCGGTTGTAGCATCAGGAGAAAAGCGTGAATGTCGTGTTAAATTTCTTAAAACCTGCAGAGCATATTAAAGAAATAGAAGATCCGAAGCTCGTCAAAAAGGAGTACCGCTATTGGCGTTTTCGGATTTTTTACGCCATGTTCACGGGCTATATTTTCTTCTACTTTACAAGAAAAAGTTTTACCTTCGCGATGCCCGCTTTGATGAACGACCTGGGATTTGACAAGGCGCAGCTGGGAATCCTCGGAAGCATGCTTTACATTACCTACGGGTTGAGCAAGTTCGCCAGCGGGGTGATGTCGGACCAATCCAATCCCCGTTATTTTATGGCAATCGGCCTGATTATTACGGGGATTACGAATATCTTTTTCGGCCTCTCCTCCTCATTGCTCTTTTTTGCGATTTTTTGGGGGATGAATGGATGGTTCCAGGGTTGGGGATGGCCTCCCTGCGCCCGCCTCTTAACCCACTGGTACTCTCAATCCGAAAGGGGAACGTGGTGGAGCGTATGGAGCACTTCCCACAACGTGGGGGGGTTTTTGATTCCCATTGTTGCTGGTGCATGCGCTCAGTACTTTGGATGGCGCTACGCAATGTTCGTTCCCGGTGTTCTCTGTATCTTCATGGGCTTTGTCTTGATCAATCGTCTGCGAGACACCCCGCAATCTCTCGGCCTTCCTGCTATAGAAAAATACCGGCAAGATTACCCCAATTCTCAGAAGATTGATGAAAAACGCGAAAAAGAGCTTTCTACCAGAGAGATTTTGTTCGACTATGTCCTCACCAACAAATGGGTGTGGATACTCGCAGTCGCCTCCTTTTTTGTCTATATCGTTCGCATGGCAATCAACGACTGGAGCGCCCTTTATCTAATTGAGACTAAGAATTATTCTATGATCAAAGCGAACGCCTGCGTCTCGCTTTTCGAGATCGGCGGCCTCTTTGGGATGCTGGCAGCGGGCTGGCTGTCGGACAAGTTGTCTGCCGGCAGACGCGGGCCAATGAACGTCCTCTTTTCTTTAGGGATGGTTGTCTCGGTCTTTTGCCTTTGGGTCTTTCCTGAGGCCACTGCTTGGTTCGATTCCGGAGCGCTCTTCATGATCGGATTTTTTCTCTTCGGTCCTCAGATGTTAATTGGCTTGGCGGCTGCCGAGCTCTCGCATAAAAAAGCCGCCGGTACGGCAAGTGGATTTGCCGGCTGGTTCGCCTACTTCGGCGCGGCTGCTGCGGGCTATCCCCTTGGAAAGGTTGCGCAGGAGTTCGGCTGGGGCGGCTATTTCACAATCCTCACGGCTTGCGGAATCGTAACCATCCTTCTCTTCCTCCCAACGTGGAACGCGCATGCACACCTCAAGAAGGAAGAAGATCGAGAGTCACCCCCTCCTATCGAATCTGAGAAAGAGGCCGAACCTACCATTTCCTAGACGTTTACATTAGGGCGTGTCGTCAATTTAACCATATGACTGCTGCAGCTAAATAGATAGCCGCCAGAAAATTTCTTGCTGTCTTATCGTAACGTGTTGCAATAGCTCTGTATTGTTTCAACTTAGCAAAAAAGTTCTCGATCAAGTGG
>JAFIGI010000062.1 GCA_020831465.1 Chlamydiales bacterium | reverse complement strand
ACGATCAGACAGCGATGCTCGAGACTAGTCAGAAAAGCATTATCTTTTTCAAAGAAAATAGAGAGTCATATAGGTGTAATAAAAATGTTCATCTGCGATTACAATAAGAATTTGAAATCACTACATGTTTAGGGCTACCCTTTTCTGCTTTATTACGAATAAATGCACGAAGGGATTCGTCTTCAAAACCGGTATTTTCGACAACATATTGATATAAACTTTGAGCACGGAGGTGTACAGTTCCGGAGCCCCCTCCTTCTAAGAAATTGATTTTAGAGAGAGATTGATCTAGCAAATCGTTTTCTATCATGATCGCAGAAATATCTGATGTTGGAATTGAATCTAACATAAAACATTCACCTGCAATCCCTGTCGCATTAGCAGAGACTAACTTTTTGTCTGAGGAAATAACAAAAGTTATTCCACATTTAGCGTAACAACCAAAGGCACCGCATTCATAACCAATAGCCTCTTTATGAAAGGGGGCTCGAGACAATGAGATATAATTTTCTCCATTGTAGCCGTTAACACCACCTGACCCATAGGTTGTTGGAATATTAAGCTGCATTGAACGCGCAGCTGCTTTTGACAAAAGCCCATACTTTAAAATAGACCCCAACCTGTAAAAATCTATTCCAATTGAATGATAGATTTTTTCATTATCTTGGAACAAAGGTCCTAATTCTGATTGTTTTGTCGGTTGAGAATCATGAAATAAAATAAAAAATTCATCATCTTCTTGTTTTTTTGATTCCTCATCAAAACCTAAAAGATCAATGAGATCTAAACATTGTGTACGTTTTTCAATCTTAAAATTAACATTATCTTTAAAATTGGTATTGTCGAAGAACGCAGTGTACGCTAGAGCGGCTTGAGAAAGATCTTCTACTCTAGTTCTTCTCTCAAACTGAGGATTATCTTCCCTTAAGAAGGGCTTTATTTGGTAAAAAAACGAATTAAAAGGTATATTATTAAAATCTAAAAACATAAAAATCTGGTTTATTAAAAAATTATACTTAATTTTATTATTTATGAATATTAAAATCAATTTAATTTTTAATAAACCAACTTATGCAAAAATGGTCGATCAGGTCATGAGATTAAGAGGCCGGGGATTTTTTTTAATTCCCTTTCCAGACCGGAACCGGAAACGATGCCTTGAGTGAGAAAGAGTTCTCCAAGCTTTCTTTCCTCTGCGAAGAACGCAATTTCGACTTTTTGCTCCCCGGGATAGGCTCGGAAAATCTCTTTGATCTTCAGCACATGGGAAAGCCTTACTTTTCGGGCATCAAGCTTAAGAGAGAGTGTTTTAGGTTTTTCTTTCATGGGTTGTTCTTTTTGCTTTTTCGCGGTGTTTGAAAAACGTGTTGCTTGCAACTTGGCTCTGTCAAACGCCTTATCGCACTCCTCGACGACCGTCTCGTCGACTTTTGTTAGGTCTTCCAACCAGCGGCAGGAGAGGCGTAAAGATTCTTCTCTGCGGTCAATCTGCAAAACGGCATAGAGCAGCTGATTCTCTTCAAGAAGGCTCCCCTTCTCTTCGAAAAGCTCGGGCCAAATAGGAAGCTCGTAGGTTTCCATCCCGTCGCTGATCTGCAGAATGGCGAATTTTTTTTGGGTCCGTTGAGAGATCTTGACCTGAACCGTCTCAACGATAAAGGCTGAGCGGACCACCTGATTATGTTCGAGATCATCAACCTTGCAAAGCGGCAGGCAGGAGAGGCGCTTCAAAATATGCCGGTAGGCATCCATCGGATGGCCAGTCAGAAAAAAGCCGAGGAGCTCCTTTTCTTTTTTCAACATGTCGGTTTTCGAAGAGGGACTCTTCACTTCCGGGGGTCTCTTGAAACGCGAGTGTCCCTCCTCGCCGATCAGGGAAAAAAACGTGAGCACGCCCGAGGCTGCCTCTTTCTGGTCTATTGAAGCGATTTCGTACATCTCTTCGATGCTCATGCGAAGTGCGTCACGCGACCAGCCGGTAAAATCGAAAGCGCCGGCATTGACCAAGCACTCGATCGATTTCTTGCCCACCCGCCTTAGATCGATCCTTTTGAAAAAATCATAGAAGGCAGCAAAGGGGCCGCCCCTGTCGCGCTCTTCTAAAATCGCCTCGACAACGCCCTCTCCAACCCCTTTAATTGCGCTCATAGCGAAGCGTATTCCCTTTTCTGTCGCGATGAATTCCTTGCCCGACTCGTTGACATCAGGTGGGAGGATCTCGATATTTAACGAGCGCGATTCGCGTATGAATTTGGCAACTTTCGAGATATCGCTCTGGTCGCATGTCATCAGAGCGGCCATCCAGATCCCGGGGTAGTTTGCCTTGAGATAGGCCGTCACATAGGTAAGCAAACCGTAAGCAGCCGCGTGGGATTTGTTGAATCCATAGGAAGCGAATTTCTCCATCTTGTCGAAGATTGCCGTGGCGCTGGCGTCCGAGAGTCCGTTTTCAATCGCCCCTTGGCGGAATTTCTCCCGCTCTTTCTCCATCTGCTCGCGGTCTTTCTTCCCCATCGCCCGCCTGAGGACATCTCCCTCTCCAAGGGAGTAGTTGGCAAGTTTCTGGGCGATCTGCATCACCTGCTCCTGGTAAACCATGATCCCGTAGGTCTCCTCGAGGATCGGCTCGATCCACGGGTGGTCATACTCTATCGGCTCGCGTCCGTGCTTTCGGTTGATGAACGAGGGAATCATATCCATCGGACCAGGGCGGTATAGGGCGCCGATCGCGATGATCTCCTCGAACTTGTCGGGAAGCAGCTGGCGAGCGAGCTCCTGCATACCGCCCGATTCCATTTGGAATACGCCCATTGTCTTTCCCTGCTGAAGAAGGCGGAAGGTCTTCGCATCGTCAAGCGGAAGGTTCACCCAGTCGATTCTGTTTCCTGTGAGGATGTAAATGGCGTCGCACGCGATTTTGATGCCGGTCAGCGTTTTGAGCCCTAAAAAGTCGATTTTAAGCATGCCAACCGCTTCTACGGGCTTCATAGAAAACTGCGTCGCCGCCATTTCCGCATCTTTCGTCAAGCAGACGGGGATATGATCGGTCAAGGGATCTCCCGAAATGATCAATCCTGCCGCGTGAATGCCGGTATTGCGGATCGACCCTTCCAGCTTCCGCCCAAAATCAATGATCTTCTTTGCATCGCTGTCCTCTACGTACATCGTATTCAGGTCGGGGTCGATCTCCAGCGCCTTTTCAAGGGTCATATTCAAATCATCGGGCACATACTTCGCGATCTGGTTCACCTTGGAAAGAGGGACGGAAAGAACCCGCCCGACATCTTTGATCGTCATCTTCGCCTTCATCGTGCCGAATGTGATGATCTGGGCGACATTCTCTTTTCCATATTTATCGACCGTATACTCAATCACGTTGGCTCTTCCGTCCATGCAGATATCGACGTCGATATCGGGGTAAGATAGGCGCTCTGGATTGATGAAGCGTTCGAAAAAGAGATGAAAGCGGAGAGGTTCGATATCAGTGACTCCGATCAGATAGAGTATGATCGAGCCGGCCCCCGAACCTCGCCCGGGTCCCACCGGAATTCCCTGCCCTTTCGCCCAGTTGATAAAATCCCATACGATAAGGAGGTAATCGCTCATCTCTTTGGAAGTGATGATCTGCATTTCGAGTTCAAGCCTCTGCCGGACCACCTCCATCGGATCTCTCCCCGGATACTTCTCCGCCACCTTTTCGAGCCGCTCAGGCGTGTAGCGCTGCTTGATCCCCTCCTCGCATAAGCGGCTGAGATACGCCTCTTGGGTATATCCCTTTTCGGGGATGAAGACCGGGTAGTGTTTGGTATCGAAATCGAGCGTGAGCGCGCATTTCTCGGCGACTTTCAACGTGTTAGAGACCGCTTCGGGAAGATCGGCAAAGAGGGCCGCCATCTCCTCAGGAGATTTAAAATAGAGTTCGTGGCTAGAATAGACCCGCCTTTTGGGGTTGGGAACGCGGAAAGTGGGATTGCCGAAGCTATCCTTTTCCCAAATCTCGACAGGCTCCCCCGACTGGATATTGAGGAGGATTTCGTGCGCTTTCCAGTCATCGGGTTCGAGGTAGTGAGTATCGTTTGTTGCGACAAGAGGAATATCGAGCTTCCGCGCTGCGGCTATGACCATCTCGTTGACTTTTTGCTGCTTTGCGATAAAGTCGCGGTACTGCTGCTCCAACCAGGTTTCCGAAAAACCGGCCACCTTCTCTTCGCTCATGTGATGGCGCTGCACCTCGAGGAAGTAATCATCCCCAAAAAGCTCGCGGTGCCACCGGATCTCCTCGTAAAACTCCTCCTCACTCCCGTTTAGCGCCGCATTAGCGACCTGCCCCGAAAGACATGCCGAGAGACAGATCAATCCTTCGGTGCACTCTTGGAGAAGCTCTTTATCGACTCGCGGATTGTAGTAAAATCCCTCCAAGAAGCCGCGCGACGAGAGAAGGCACAAGTTACGGTAGCCTTGGGTATTTTTCGCGAGTAAGACCAAATGGAAAGCGGTTTTGCGTCCGATCTTCCTCTTTTCGAACCGCGAAGTCGGAGCGACATAAACCTCGCATCCGATGATCGGCTTCACGCCATGCTTCTTGCACGCTTTGTAAAAGTCTACGGCCCCATGCATATTCCCATGGTCAGTGAGCGCGCAGGCAGGCATCCCCATCTCTGCAGCTTTGCGCGCAATCCCCTCAACCGGACATGAGGCATCTAGAATTGAATACTGAGAGTGTTGATGAAGAGGCACCCACATACGCGATGACTATACCCCAACCGACCTTAAAAAGGCTAATAAGACGTGACGTCCAGAGTCATTTAAAGTTAGGGCGTGTCGTCAATTGAAAAATTGATTGAATTTCTCATGAATATTGCAGATGATTATCAGCCAAATTGGCTGGTATATGAGAAGATATGCACTGAGAGATGATCAATGGGAACGAATACGTGATCTTTTACCTGG
>JAFIGI010000060.1 GCA_020831465.1 Chlamydiales bacterium | reverse complement strand
TCGATGCTTTGAATCATATGAACAAATTCTTGATTCTTGTTGCGAAGCGTGGAATTCGTTTACCGCAAGATCGGGAGCAGTACGCCAGTTATGCACAAGGGATTGGGCTAAAAATTAAAATTTATTTTTCCGAAATGGTATGAACCAATATTAGAAATATGGGTTCACTTATGATCGGTCAATAACGGGGCTTTCAGGCAGGTCAAAATGTAAATTTTTCAACTTATTCTGCTATATAATCCCATTAATCAAAAAAAAATAGATCGTTCTCTATTTCTTTGATTTTTAGAAGGGGCAGCGATGGCGTGAAGGTTCGGCAGAGCCGGAAAAAACGCCTCTAATCGCTCTAAGGGTCGATTCACCAATTCTTTTTCCAAGCTCGATTCCTACCCGAACGTCTTGCTCGGTGTGGACACGCGCCCAGATGCGACTTTGGGACCCTTCTTCAGCATGCTGATTCCAAAGATCCATGGCGTTGGGAAAGAAATAGCTCAATATCACTGCAGCGGTTCCGGCTTGGGCAGCATGGCCCGACGGGTATCCGGGAGAGCTTGGCTTCTCGATCAGGGGATTGGAAGGGCGGGGCACGCAGTAGGTATACTTCGCTTTTAGAACGGAAATTTGAGAATCGTACAACCCCATTAACAAAATCGAACGGGCAAATAGAGTTTTGCCAAGAGGAATGCCCGCATTTTGGATGTAGGCATTTGCCAAACTCCACCAGTTGCGCATCACTCTTTTTTCACCCTCCCAGACTTGGATCAATTCCATTTGCTCTGGGGTGACCGGCTCCGTTTCGACATGTTCGCTTTCGCAATGGGGCGGAGGTACTTGGGGAAGAGGCTCAACCCATGGGATCCATTGCGCGACGGCTTGGATAGGGTCGGGAATAGGTGCATTGCCGCACGGTTCAAATTTGTGGAGATTGGCCTTTTCCCTCTCAAGACGCTCTAAATAAGGGGGCAAAATGCGGTTTGCAAGCGCTTCTGAATAGGAATCGGTATAAAAGTCTTCAGGAAGGGCGTCGAAGTCGGGAAAAAAGGCGGCAACGACTCGCTGAGTAAGAGGATCGAGGCTGCCGATAAAAGACATGTGGACATTATATGAGAGGAAAGCAGCATCTCTTTGCGCTAGGTAGAGGTAGGTATAAAAGCGCAGCTGAAGGGAGTAGCCAATATCGTTGTCGGCAAAGTAGCGCTGAAGAGCTTGCTCCCATTTATCGATCCGTTCGACGGTGATCAAATAGGGCGATCGGATTTTGCTTAAATCGCTTTCAGAGTAGCAAAACACCGTCGGAAGGGGGGTAAAATGGTCGGCCTTAGCCTTAAAGAGGTAGGGCGCAAAGAAAAACATCGAGAAAAGCGCTAGGAAGACGAGAAGGCCTCTTTTCATCATCCTATCCGCAAAGAAACAGATTTACTTTTTCTTGAATTTGCCCACAGATTTTCGAGGTAGTGAGTAGGGGATACTTAAGTAAGCAGGACTGCTGACTTTTTTGAAAAGATGCGTTAAAAGAGTGAAAAAACAAGTTTGTAGACTTTGCGGACAGGTTCATTATTGACCCCTTAATATAATGCTTTTTATGAAGTTAGGATAATAGGTAGGTAATATTTGAGGCAAGTTGGATCTTAAGAAGCAGCGGAGATTATTTGTAAATGATCAGACTAAAATCAAAAGCTTTACAAAGTGAACTTGTTGTACTAAGAGAGAGCTGTGAGATAAAAGAAAAAAATCAATACATTGTCATTCGCTCTCTTCGGAATCCATATTTTCATTGGGGAAATTTTCTCATTTTTAACCGAGCCCCTAAAAAAAATGATCTTCCCAAGTGGGAAGAGTATTTTTGTGCAGAGTTTCCTCAATTTATTCATCAACATAGGGCTTTTACTTGGATTAAAGGAGATGACTTTCCTAATTTTGCAATCTTTGGTTATGAGATTGAGAGGCTAGCTTGTTTAAGAGCCCAGGATCTTCGGCATGCTGGACAAATCAACTCCAATATTATCATTCGTAGAATTCATGCGGATGAGGATTGGCTTGCGTTGGAAAAGAAGCAAGCTGTACGTCTTCATTCTGAAGAGGATGATCCTGGGGTATTAAATTTTAAAAAACAAAGGTTAAAAGATTATAAATTATTAGTTGACAAAGGTCTTGGAGATTGGTTTATCGCTGATTTAGAAGGTAGGTGGGTAGGCGATTTAGGTATATTCTACGGAGAGAATATGGCTCGCTTTCAAAAAGTGACCACATACCCAGGGTTTGAAGGGCAGGGTATCGCTCATGCTCTAGTATATGGTTCAGCGAAGTATGCAGTTGAAAACTATCCAGTAGAGGAACTAGTAATTGTTACCGTTGAAAATAGTCGTGCACAGAAAATCTACCAAAACTTAGGCTTCAAATTGATTGAAAAAAGAACGAATCTGCATCGATCTTTTCAACTATGATGAAGAGTATTTGTGACCCTTAATTAGAATTGATTTACGAAGTTAGCACGCAGGTCAAAATATAAATTTTTCAACTGATTCTGCTATATTTCGAGAATGAGATTTTCCTGCTCAAAAACTTGCGAGCCGTACTCGCTTTGGGAAAGCTCGCTCTTGATGAATATCAGCCCTTTCTGATTCTGCTATAAAAGATTGACAAGTGCGATGTTTGCCTTTTTATTGGAGCGGATCAAAAAGGAGGGATAAGTGCTTTTATTTACCGCTTTGTTGTTTCCGCTTCTCGGGCAAATCGATTTGCAGCCTGAGGCGCCCACGGGATTCGTTATCAAAAAAGCGGTTTTTGGCGAGCGCATGATGGTCGCTTCCGCTAATCCCAAGGCTTCAAAAATTGGATTTCATATATTGAAAAGGGGAGGGAGCGCGGTAGACGCCGCTATCGCGATTCAAATGGCCCTCACCCTTGTTGAACCTCAATCTTCGGGGATCGGCGGCGGGGGGTTCTTGCTCTACTATTCGAAAAAGGAGGGGAAAATCATCGCCTATGACGGCCGGGAAACCGCACCGTCCGGGATCGACATTTCGCGCGTTCCCAATATCATAGGAGGAAAATCGGTCGGCGTTCCCGGGGTGTTGAGAATGCTGGAAATGGCCCACAAGGAAGGAGGTATGCTCCCATGGAAAGACCTTTTCGAGCCCGCCATCAAACTTGCTGAGGAGGGATTCCCGATTTCGAGCCGCCTACACAAATTGATCCAATGTGCTCCCAATCTCTACAGATTTTTAGAACCACGCGCCTATCTCTTTGAAAACGGCAAACCAAAACCTGAAGGCGCGCTATTGAAGAATTGGGCTTTAGCCCGTTCTCTACGTGCCATCGCTGAAGAGGGAGCCGCCCCTTTCTATACAGGAGAGATCGCCCGGGAGATCGTCAAGGCAGTCCAAGAGGCTTCTTTTGAGCCCGGAACGCTCTCATTAGAAGACTTGGCCAACTATCGGCCGGTCAAACGGGAACCGATTCTCTCTAACTACCGTGGGTATACGGTTTATGGCTTTCCTCCCCCCTCTTCGGGAGGCATAGCGGTCGCACAGATTTTAGGAATGCTCGGGAGTGCAGATCTTGGACAAGAAACCCTTTGTTCTCCGGAGTTAATAGACCTTTTTTGCAAAGCGAGCCGCGCGGCTCACGCCGTTTCTAATCAATATGTCGGCGATCCAGCCTTCATCAATGTCCCGGTGAACCATCTTCTGAGTCCGATCAGCTTCGCGCATTTGTTGAAAAACCCTACCAAAACAGCTATTCGCGCTTATGAGCATCCCTCAACCTCTCAAATATGCGTGGTCGATAGGGAAGGAAATGCGGTCTCCTTTACAACCAGCATCGAACATGCTTTCGGCTCGGCTTTGATGGCAGGAGGATTTTTTCTCAATAACCAGATGACAGACTTTTCGACGGGACCTAACAGAATTGAACCCGGAAAACGGCCTATGAGCAGTATGTCGCCCACTTTTCTCTTCGACGGCGATCAGCTTATTTTAAGCGTCGGTTCTGCCGGCGGCCCCCGGATTATCGATTATGTCGCCAAGACGCTCTTTGGGGTAATCGATTTTGGACTCAATATCCAAGAAGCGATTTCCCTTCCCAATTTCACCTCTTTAACCCCCTCAATCGACATCGAAAAAAATACCTTTCTGGAAAGCGAGGTTTCAGCTCTTGAGGCAATGGGGAACAGGGTCATTTCGATACCTCTCACCAGCGGGACGCAAGGGATTCAAATCACCCCTTCGGCGCTAATCGGCGGTGTTGATCCTCGCCGAGAGGGGCTTGCAATTGGCGAATAATTAAGTCGATTAAGTTTGAAATGATAAAAATTGTGATTTAATTAATTTTTTCTTAATTGATTATCAAATAATATTATTGTATAATATTGTAATCATTAAATATTTTTTCTATTTATGTTTGTTGGTTCGAAATTTAAAGATCTAAATATTCTCTTCCCATGCCTTGCTCCTATAAAAACTAGGGGAGAGAAGCTCGATCGAATATTTAATATCTTTGAAAAAGAGGTTGGAGTTGCAACGGCAAGCCATTTTAGTCAGGTATTTGTTAGGCCAAAAATTGTTGTTTGCTCAGAAGATAAAATCGACGAGGTGTTAGTAAAAGAGTGCGACCGTCTATTAAGTAAAAGAGATGAACAAACGCTTGGAAAGTCAAAAGACGAAATAAGGCTTGCTCTTCTAAAGAGCATAAAAAAGGTTGAGTCTTTAGCATGGGAATCAAAAATAAAACCCCCTGCCGCTAGCTTTCATTTACGCGAGCCTATTTTTAATTTTATACGGGAGAGAGCGAAAGAAAAAGTATGCGCGGCCTATCCTCTCATAGAAAAACTCCTGCAAGATCCGCTTGTTTATCTTTGTCCTTCTTCGCTTTTGAATCGAACAATCATGAAGATGTACAGAGCTTTGTTGGATTCGGAAGGGGGGAAACGCATCATTTCGGCACTTGCTCTTCATGACAATAAATTGAGCGGTAATCGTGACCAATTGCGTCTAGCTCAGCTGAGATATTTTCAAGAAATAGTAAACAAGGGATTGAAGACTCAGCTTAAAAAATATAGTGAAGATCATAAAATCTTTATTCGGGGTGAATTATTTTCAATTTTATTCGAATTGATAGAAAAGAATTCTTCAACCTCTTTAGAGCAAATAGAAACACTCTTGCTTAAGAGAGAGTTATTCCTCTGTTCCAATGGGGTTTTAGAAACTAGAATAAAAAATACCTCATCATCAGGCGATCAATTAATTAAGCTTGTTTTAGAGAATTTAAAAATTGCAAGACGGTTACAAATCAAAGAACACCTCTTAAAAACCGACAATCCGAATTGGAAAGGCATTATTGAAGAGGCTTACGGTTCCTCCTTAATGGGGATTGAATCTGATAACGATTTTTTAAAAGAGTTGTCGCATTACTTACTTCTCCATTCTGATTCCGCTCTTCCAGAACATCTGGATAGGGTGATCGAGGAGTTGAAAAACCCTCAAATCGCTCAGGATAGAAAAGTGAGGCTTGAACAGCTCTACGATCGCGGAGAGGTTATCCCCGAAAGCTTGAAAACGCTAGTCCCGGTAGATAAGGGTATCCATACTTTAGACCCATTGGAATATGTCGGGAATCGTCTTTCCCAAACGATCTTTAAAGCGATTGAAGTTGCTAAGAGTGTCGATGAAAAAGAAAAAGGTGTGGAGATATTTTTAGGCAGCGCGAGCGATCTTACTGACTATTATAAGACCAAAGGATACTACGTGCACAGCAGGCTGGGTACCGACAGTTCGAACTGGTTTTCTCTCTTAGTGGACCAATCGAATCCGAAACGCTTTAAAGCGGTTATTAGCCGCGTGGCCAACAAGTCGCGATTCTACCAAGTCCTTCATCAATTGAAATATGGAGGGGTCGATCTCGAAGATGTTGCTGTGAGAGGGAGCCTTGCTAATGCAATGGGATCGATCAGACGTTCTCTGGAGAGCAAATTCAAGAAAAGCTCGATGAAGCCCCATACGGTCTATATCGGAGCGCGGATGCAAGTGGTTGTTCAATTAGCCCACTATTATTTCCCTCAAGAAATGGCCACGGTCGCACCTGAAAAGCAAGGTCCTTTGGCTGAGGAGTTGTTGTCACGATACGATTACAAGCAGGAATCGATCGATGGGGTCATTACTTATTCCCATATCAACGCTCCGAGAAAAGAGGGGCGTGGCGGCATAATTGCGCTGCGGATGCCAAACGGAGATCTTGCCTATGAAGCGATGAGAGCTCTTCTAAATGCAGGGGCTGAAAATGTTGTGATGGTGGGAGCAGGAGGTGCGCTGAATAAAGATGAAGGAGGAGTTGGCAGTTTTCATTTCATTACGGAATCTTCCTATGAGGGAAAGCAAGTCTCGATCAAGAGAGAATCGATAATGCCAATTCAAGTTGAAGAAATAGATTGGAAAAACCCAAAACGGAACGTGACGGTTGACACGCCCTTGCAGGAGACTATCGAGTGGAAGAAACAAGCTGAGAAAGAAGCCTCTTCGGTTGATGTGGAAACATACCATATTCTGCGCGCTCTTGATGAACATAAGCAACCGATACAAATTGTACCCGGGCTGTTTATTTCGGATGTTGTAGGGGTGGAATCTCTAAATGAAAAAATTGATGATTCGGCTGCTTTGCAGCACCTTCCGCAATTAATATATTCGACTCTAGATTATTTAGGCTTTTCTCCAGAAAAGGAGCAAGTCTTTGCAAATCCGCATATTAAAAATTTACAAAGTATTATTAATAGGCATGTTGAGATTGTCAAAAAAAGCAAAGCACAAGTTGATTTAGCTTTAAATGGAGATTCTGTCGAAATACGGTTGGAATACTCAAGAAAACTTCACGAGGTGCGGCAGCAATTTGCGGATAAGGTCTTTCTCGAGGTTGTGCGCCCTCAAATTGAGGAGCTTCTTCTTCATTACAAGGAGAAGGAATTTGATGAAATTGTGACGATTTACGGTTTCAATCGGTTATTTACCCAAGATATTTCTTCTGTAGACACCGATGTGGATTTTATGCTCATCATTAACACAAATAAGGGAGAGCTTATCAGAGAAATCCGCCGTTTTATTAACTTGCAGATAAACCCTCTTGTCAAAAGTGTGGGAATCGAAATGGAGGTGGCCGATTTTCTAGTTAATTCAAAAAAATCTTACTTGGCGGGTCTAAATACGACTCGGAGTGCGCTCTTAACTTTGGCCAACTTACCGAAACAGAATAGGAGGCTTATAACGGGTTCCGGAGCTCTTTTCGCTGATCTTTTTCACTTCACCAATGAACAGCTGGCGATGCATTTTGTACAGCTTATGCTTAAACGTTTTCCGCAGGAATCATTCAAAGATTATCCTGAGTTTTGCCTCGACTCAAGGATGACTTTCGTTTCGGGCTATATCCTAAGAGAAAAGATTTTGAAAGTATTGAAAAAAGAGGGGGAAACGTTTCGAATCGCTCTAATCGATCACATGGTCAGACTAGCTTGCCTCGAACTTAACATAGGCAAAAATCCGTATAAAGGAAGAGAAACGCTCCAAACAATTATGAGCCGGGCATCTTTATCGGAAGACCGCAAGGATAGATCGGAGCCCCTATCGATCGAATTGGGGATCAACCGATTCGCGGATATTTATGATTCCGCCTTCCTTGGAGGTATAGAAGAGATTACTTCAATAATTAAGGAGAAGGAAATCAATTATCTTAAAGAGCTTGGAGTTACCCTCTCTAACATAATTTACCGTATGAAGACCGACGGTTCTGCAGCTTTTCATTTACACAAAAAGGATTCAGGTCTGACCCTTGAACATCTAAAAAAAATGAATCGCGCCGATCGACTCATCATTATCCGAATGTTAGAACATTTTAAACTAGACGTGCCAAATGGCTCCGATTTTGCAGAAAAATGTTACGATGCTTTATGGAAGTTAGCCGATCTGCTTGACGGTAAAGGAAAAGAAATTGAAAATAGACTCTACAAACGTGCAAAAGAACTGCTAATAGATGTCTCTAAACGCGACTAATATTTTGCCTATGGAAGTCTGGCAATATATCGTGGAGCTTGACGGAACAACGGCTCTTGGCTCGACGTGCAAGTCCTTTAAATCCATAACAGATAGAGTAATTTCAAATGTATGGAAAGAATTTTTAGCTGGCAAGGAGAAAAAAAGTTATCCGATCATTTCTACCTTTTTAAGCAAAGTTGGCTCGGCAGAAAATTTGGTTTCGATGAAAACCCTGCACTCTCTCTTCCTGCATCTTAATGAGAAACTTGCCCGTACAAACTCTAACATTCCCTACCCTGTTCCAGATTCCTTTCCCCTTCATCCTGCTTACTACCAATCAATTGAAAAAGAGATCCCTTTATCTTCTGAACTACGCTCTACTTGGGAGAGATTAAAAGCTGTCTTGCCAAAGAGATGTAAGGGAAAAGCTCCTTCCGACCAGGCTTCTAAATCTGAAATTGTCGAGTGGATTAAAAATAATAATCACGCCTTTACTTATATAAAATCATTAGATTTTAGTTGCTTAGGTCTAACTAAATTACCCGTAGAAATTTCGTCTATTCCGATGCCTTGCTTACAAAGTGTAAATCTTTCCCATAATAGACTGACTGCGATTCCTAACGGTTTTGGGAAGCGCTGGAAGAATGTAGAGCATCTTGATCTTATTAATAACGAGATTAGTGAAATCCCGCCTGGTTTTTTTGACAACTACCCGAATTTAAAAAAATTGACACTGGCGAAAAACCCCATCGCCAACTCTTGGGACGCAACTGCTTCATCCCCCGGAGTTAAGGTAGTCTGTTTTCTTCCCTTCACTTTTTCTGAGATTTGAATTATCAAGAATAATTTTTAATTGAGTCGCCCGCTCCTCCCAAGAAAAATGCCCCGCGAAACGGGAAACCGCTTCCTGCAAACGGCTCCTAACCTGCTGATCCTTTATCAAACGGATAGATTCGGCAAGAGCTTCAGTATGATCCGGCTCGAAAAGGAGCGCTCCTTTTTCCTCTGAAAAATGCTCCCGGACCGATGGAAGATCGGGGGCGACGATCGGGCGCCCCCATTGCGCATACTCGTATAACTTCGTGTGGGCGACGTAAGGCATCCGCCCAACGCATTCAAATGGGGCAATAAAAGCGTGCGCCTCTTTGGCGATCTCAGAGAGCTTAGCAGGAGGAACAAAGCCGAGCAGATCGACCCTTTGCGCAATCCCCAAAGCAGCCGCAACCCCTTTTATCCGAAGAATCTCCTCTCCCCTACCTCCCAAAATTTTTAGATGGACTCCCTCGACCAAAGCCAGTGCCGAGATCAGCTTCTCTACGCCTTGCCCGGCATACAATTGCCCTATAAACATAAGAATCAATGGATCGCTCTTTGCTGGGGGAGGGGGGAGAGAGGCCTTTTTTGCCGCCAGCGGGAGAACCTCAATCGGATTGGTGAGTGAATAAGGAGGTTGTAGGAGAATTTTTTTTAGCGAATCGGTTGTGACCGTAATCAAATCAGCCCGGGCCAGCATATCTCTCTCCATAGAAAAGGCCTTAGGGCGGCGCTTCATATGAGGATAATAGGCGAGTTCGTGCACTTCGTAAAGATAGCGGCATCCCGGGATTTTATAGCGGAGGTGGTAGGCTCCTTGCTTACAGACGCTTAAAAAGACCCAGTCGGGCTTAAGCCGCCGAATGGCTCTTTGGGAGAGAAAAAAAAAGGGGGTGTTCCAGCATAGATTAAGGAGATTGTTTTTCCTGACGATCGGAATACGCTCAAGATGAAACGCATTTTGACGTACAGCGTAATGCCGGAACAGATCTTGATCTTCCATCCCCCCTCTTCCACACAAGAGGGTGACATTGAAACCGGCCCCTGCCAAAGCGGCGCATTCATCGAAAATGTAGAGGTCATGGGCTTTTTTTTTGGGGAGAATCTCGTTATAGGGGTAGACAATCCGCATTTGTAAAATTTTGGTTTTTCTGCTAGAGCATATCATAAAAGAGATATAGGATGAAAGAGATCGCGGCTCAGCTTCAGAAGGTCTGGAAGCAGATGAAACCGTTGCAAAGGATTGTTCTCGTGGCGGTTACTTTGCTTATTGCAGTTATGCTAGGGTATTTGATCACGCATTCGACTGCAAAGCAATATCAAGCTCCTTCCTCCGAAGAAGAGCTGGTTCCCGAGGCAGGCCACAAAGGTTTTGAACTCTTTGATACCAATACATGGATCAAGGGGGATAAAGAGCTGCAAGTCTTGGAAATGCGGGCTCTAAAGGGGCAGCTTGAACGTGATCTGACTGAATTTGACCAGATCAAAAGCGCGAGCGTGATTCTCGACATCCCTCCGGCAAGAACTTTTGGCAGCTCGACTCATAAAACGAAGGCATCGGTGATCCTGGCGTTGAATCCGGGTACGCAACTCTCCACTTCGCAGCTAAAAGCGATTACCTACCATTTAGCGGGAGCAGTTCATGGCTTGGAACCGAATATGATCGCGATTTCCGATACGACAGGTAAGCTTTACAAGGTGCTCGATCCTGAAGGGAGCGAAGAACTACTTACCAATGCTTCAGTGGCATTTGAAGAGCATCTCGATCAGAAGATACGAGCTTTGCTCAATCCGATTTTAGGGGCGGAGCATTATGTCTGCACCGTGCAAGCTCTTATTGAGAAGGGGAAGCGGCAGCCCTCTTCGCTTTCTATCGCGGTGGCGATCGATCAGGAGCATGAAGCGCTGGCGGCTGAAATTGAGAACCAGCTCAGGGTGGTCGCTTCCGGATACGAAGTCCCCTTTGTTCTGGCCGTCGATCCATTTCCTTTCGAAAAAAAGAGAGGGTTATGGACGGAAACCAAGGAAAAGGGTGGATATGGTGGATTCATCCTAACTCTTCTTGTTGTCCTGCTTGCTATAGGGTCTCTCTATCCATTTTTTCGCAAATATTCTAAAAAAAAGCAGGAGGAGAACCTTTTCCGTGTGATGACCCGGATTGATATCAACAAACTAGCCGATTCGATTGCAGGAGAGGATCCGGAAACAATCGCGTTGATGCTTTCCTATTTAGAACCGGCTAAGGCGCAGCAGTTAATAACATCCCTGCCCCAAGAGGTGCAGGAAGAGATTGTTAAGAACCTTTCTGAGATAGAGTATGAGAGTAATTAGGGGTGAATCGGTTAAAGAGGTGGCGCTTCTCTCCTCAACGGGCGAGCTGATGCATCCGAAAGGGGAGGATCACGCCTGCCTGGTTGAAGAGGAGTGTCGCAAAGCGTTTCAAAGAGGAGAGGAAAAGGGGGAGAAGATCGGTTACCATAAAGCTGTTGAAGAAAGCAAAGTTTTCCTCGACCAGCTGCAGATGATGGCGCGTAAAATTCTCGAACTGAAAAACCGTCTTCTCGATCAACTTAAGCCTGAAATCGTCGAATTCACATTAGCGGTTTGCGAACGCGTGATCCGCAAAGAATTAAGCCAGCCGCAAGCCCTTGTGCGGCTGATCAACTCCTTACTCGTTTCCGCGACTCCCTCCTTGAAAAACGACACCATCCAAATCGTCCTCTCTCCGGATGATTTCGTAATCCTCGAGAAAAGCTTCACTCAAATTCAATACGATAAACGGGAAATTGCAGGGATCAGATTTGTCGCGGATCCTTTGATGCGGCGGGGAGATTGCCGCATCGAAACGAAAACTGGTCTTTTAAACTACGATATTTCGCGAGAGCTTGCAGATTTGCAATCAAAAGTTTTGCAGCGGTGAAAAAGATGTTGCAAAAAGAGATTTTGCTCGCCAGAGAGAGTGGCAAACCGCGCGTAAGCGGACGTGTAACGCAGGTGATCGGCCTGTTGATCGAGTCGATTGGACCCGAAGTCTTTGTCGGCGAGCTTTGCCGCATTTACGGAAAGAGAGGGGAAGAGATTCCCTGCCAGGTTGTGGGATTCAAAGATCAAAAAGTCTTGTTGATGTCGCTTGGAGATGTTACGCATATCTCGCCCGGAGCAGAGGTCTATCCGACTGAAGAGGTCCATCAAGTTCCTGTATCAGAAGCGCTCTGTGGGCGGGTTCTAGACGCACTGGGTCGTCCTATCGACGGAAGAGGACCGCTTCTGACCGAGAAATTCTATCCGGTTACAGCTCCACCGCCCCCTCCCTTAAGCCGTCAAGCAATTGCCGAACCGCTTCCGACAGGCATCAAAGCAATTGACGCGCTTTGCACCTTGGGAAAGGGGCAGCGCGTGGGGATTTTTTCCGCTCCGGGTGTTGGAAAATCGACCCTGATGGGAATGATCGCCAAGATGGCCCAAGCCGATATCAACGTCATCGCTTTAATTGGGGAGAGGGGGCGCGAGGTGAGGGAATTCATCGAAAGGGAGCTCGGCCCCGAAGGACTTGCCCGCTCCGTTGTTGTTGTCGCGACATCCGACCAAGCCGCCTTACTTCGCAGTAAAGGGGCGAATGTCGCAACCGCGATAGCCGAATACTTTCGGGATTTAGGGAAGCATGTCATCCTGATGATGGACTCCATTTCACGATATGCGATGGCGCTTCGGGAAATCGGGTTGGCTATTGGCGAGCCGCCGACGACCCGCGGGTATACGCCGTCAGTTTTTGCTAGCCTTCCCCGTTTATTGGAGCGGGCAGGAAACAGCGAAAAAGGTTCGATTACAGGCATTTATACCATTTTGTGCGAAGAGGACGAACTGCACGATCCGATCGCCGACCAGGTGCGCGCGTTGCTTGACGGCCATATCCAGCTTTCACGCGCGCTTGCCGATTCCCATCATTTTCCTCCCATCGACGTTCTTCACTCCCTGTCGCGGGTCATGCATTACTTAACCGACGAAAACCATCAGGAAAAGGCGGGAAAAGTCCGTGAACTGTTGCATGCTTACCGCGAGGCAGAAGAGCTGATCAACATAGGGGCTTACGCCGCGGGCTCTAACCCGAAAATAGATGAAGCGGTCGAGAAAATAGAGAGTATAAAAACCTTCTTAAAACAGAAGACCGACGAAAAAGTTACCAAAGCAAAAGATTTGTATGAAAAAATTTTTCTTTAGATTGGAAACCCTTCTCAAAGTACGTAAAGCGCGGGAAGGGCGGACGCAACGCGAGCTTGCCTATACCCAGCAAAAATGGACTCAGCTCAAGGAGAAGCGAGACTCTATCAAAACGCAGATCTCCTCATTGATGGAAGAGATCCGCGTCAAAAGAAAACGAAAAGAATATGGGCTGGAAGAGACCTATTCTCAGCTTCTCGACCATCTCAATACCTCTTTCGCTCAGATCGAAGAAGCTCTCGAGCTGCAGGAAAAGCAGGTTCAAGAGAAACGCGAACAGTTGAAGCAGGTGATCCGTGAGAGAAAAGTGATCGAAAAGATAAAAGAAAAGCACTATACTCAGTGGCGCATTCAAGCTGAGCAAAGCGAAGGAAACCTTCTGGATGAACAGCCCTATTCTAAGTGAGAAAGAGGCAAGGGATAAACTCAGAGCCGTTGGTGAAAGCGGATTGCTTGCCTCTTGGGGGAGCCTCGATGGAGTACAAAAAGAGAATCTCCTTCAGCAAATCACTCAGATCGATGCGGTCTTTTTACACCGTCAACAAGAAGAGATTCTGCAGCCTTTGCAGCAGCCCGTATCGTTTGAGCCCTTCCCTTCCCCCTCTTCCTCCGGCAATCCGGAAGATGTGAAAAGGGGTGAAGAGGCTCTAAGAGAGGGGAAATGCGCATGCATCGTCCTCGCAGGAGGGCAGGGGTCGCGTCTTAGATGGAAGGGGCCGAAGGGATGTTGTCCCATCACAAATGTCAAAAATAAAACCCTATTTCAACTTCTAGCCGAGAAAATTAAAGCCGCTTCTAAGCAGGCGGGCCATCCTCTTCAAGTTGCCGTCATGACCTCCCCGCTCAACCATGTTGAGACCGAATTTTATTTCGTACGCAACGCTTTTTTCGGACTCGATCCGCGCCAGGTAACCTTTTTTTTTCAGCGCATGTGGCCTTTTTTGGATTTCGACGGCCACCTTTTTTTAGAAGCGCCCGATCAAATCGCCCGCGGGCCGAATGGCAATGGAGGCGTTTTCCGCCGCCTCGTGGAAATAGGCTTATGGAAAAAATGGCGCGATAGGGGAATTGAGTGGGTAAATGTTCTTCCCATCGACAATCCTCTGGCTCTTCCGTACGATCACGAAATGTTCGGCTTTCAGGAGCGTTACGGAAGTGATGTCGTTGTTAAAGTGGCGCCGCGAAGCCATCCCGAGGAAAATGCGGGAGCTCTTGTTAAAGTCGACGGCAAGCCCAGGATTCTTGAATATTTCGAGCTGACGGATGCACAAAAAAAGGAGATCGCACGTGCACCGGCCAATCTCGGCCTTTATAGTTTTTCGATGCCCTTTATTGAGCGCATGAGTCGAATCTATTTACCCCTGCACCGTGCGAAAAAGGCTGTCAAACGCTGGTCGGAAAGGGGTGAAGAGAGAATGCCTCAAGAGCCCAATGCTTGGAAATTCGAGGAGTTCATCTTCGACGTCATCCCCCTTGCCGAGAAGTGCGAAGCCCTTCTCTACCCGCGGGAAACGACCTTCGCCCCCTTGAAAAATTTAAAAGGGGAGGATAGCATTGAAACCGTCAAAGAGGCTCTTTTAAATTCCGATAGAAAGAGATATGCCGATGTGACGGGAATCGAGCCGCCTGAAGGGGCCTGTTTCGAACTCTCCCCTTCCTTTTACTATCCGACAAAGGATTTACGGGAAGGCTGGAGGGGAAGGCCCTTGCCGGGCCAAGACTATATTGAGGATGATAGATGAAAAAGATAGGTTATCTTGGAGCAGGCGCCTGGGGCTATTGTCTCGCTTCGCTTCTTGCATCGAAAGGATATCATGTTACCTCCTGGAGCGTTGAAGAAGAGGCTGTCGCCTATATGCAAGAGAGGAGGGAGCACCCAAAAATCAAAGGATTTCAAGCCCCCCGCACCCTCGCTTTTACCCATGATATCCGCAAAGCGCTTGAAGGGAAAGAGCTGATCGTCGAGGGAGTCACCTCTGCCGGGATTCGGCAGGTCTTTCAAACCATCAAAGAAGTCGGCGTTCCCGATTGTCCAATCGTCCTTACTTCCAAGGGGATTGAGCAAAACACAGGACTTCTGTTGACAGACGTCGCCATTGAAGTTCTTGGAGAGGAGTATAAAAATCAAATCGGCTGCCTTAGCGGCCCTTCAATCGCGCAAGAGGTACTTCAGGGACATCCAACTTCGGTCGTCTGCAGCGCTTATGACTCCGACGTCATTCCTGTTATTCACGAAGCCTTTTCAACCCCTACTTTTCGGGTCTATCCCAATCCCGATATCAATGGGATAGAGCTCGGCGGCGCACTAAAGAACATCATCGCAATTGCCTGTGGGATCTCAGACGGTCTCGGGTTTGGCGATAACGCCAAAGCGGCCCTGATGACGCGCGGGCTCCATGAGATCCGGAAGCTTGCCGCGACGAAAGGATGTAAACCGGAGACTCTCAACGGTCTTGCCGGAATGGGCGATTTGTGCGTGACCTGCCTCTCTAAACACAGCCGCAACTACCGTTTCGGCAGATTGATCGCAGAGGGTGTCGAACCCGAGGCTGCAAAAAAAAGAATCGGGATGGTTGTCGAAGGGACATATACCTGCCTCTCCGCGATCCAAATTGCAAAGAGAGCGCGTATTGAAGTCCCAATCACCGAGTCGGTATATAAAATCGTCTATGAAAAAATGAGCCCGCATGAAGCGGTCAAGTGGCTATTGCAAAGGACGACCAAGGAAGAATATCTTTAACTCGACGTTATACATTTTTCAGATGAGAGTTTTGCAAGATGTTATTTAATGGCGGTAAGAGGCGCAAAGTCTCTTTGAAAGAAGCACTGTTTCACGGTTTCGCCTCCGGTGGAGAGCTCTATCTGCCTCAAGACTTGCCCCGTTTCACTTCTGACCAGCTCGATCGATTCCGCTCTCTCTCTTTTGCGGAGATCGCCTTTGAGATCGGAAAAAAGCTCTTTCCCGAAATCAAAGACCTTTCTTCCCGCATTCAGGACGCCTTCGACTTTCCGATTCCCCTCATCTCCTTTTCCGAGAGCCTTCATTCGCTTGAACTCTTTCATGGGCCGACACACTCCTTCAAAGATTATGGAGCGCGTATGCTTGCCCGGCTTGTGCACGCGCTCAAAGATCCTGATGAAGAGTTGACGGTGCTTGTCGCAACATCGGGTGATACCGGCAGCGCCGTCGGCCAAGCCTTTTATGATCTCCCCGGTATTCGGGTCTTTATTCTCTATCCAAAGGGAAATGTGACCCCCTCTCAAGAGAAGCAGATCACGACAATCGGAAAGAATGTCAAAGCTATCGAAGTAGAAGGTGGGTTTGAGGCGTGTCAGCAGCTTCTTAAGGAAGCCTGCCTTGACCCGGAATTAGCTCCAGTGACCACAGGCAACTCGATCAATATTGGCCGTCTTCTCTCCCACACCTTCTACTATTTTTACGCCTGGAGCAGGTTAAAGAATTCCGGCCCTGTTTATATCTCCGTCCCGTGTGGCAATTTTGGTCATCTCGTCTCCGGAATTCTGGCTAAACGGATGGGTCTTCCCGTCGCCCGCTTTATCGCCGCGACAAACATCAACGACGTCGTTCCCCTTTTTCTCCGTTCCGGAGTTTTTCTGCCCCATCCCTCTTATAGGACGATGGCCGTCTCGATGGATGTCGGCAATCCAAGCAACTTTCCTCGTCTTCTAGAGCTCTATCAAAGCTCACTTGAGGAGATGCGCCGGGACCTTATCGGCACCTCCTTTACCGATCAAGAGGTTGCCCGAGGCATCATAGAGGTTTATGAATCCAGCGGCTACCTGCTTGATCCCCACTCCGCTATCAGTTACATGGGATTAAAGAAATTTATGGAGGTCGAGAAAGACCAAATTCCCGGCATCTTTTTTTGCACGGCGCATCCCGCCAAGTTCCGCGAATTCCTGGAACCTCTGATCAATCAAATGATCCCTCTCCCCGAGACTCTTCAAATCTCCAAGCCGAAAGAGGCGATCATCTCTCCCCCCAAATATGAAATTTTTAAGCAAATTTTAATAAAAAATTTAAATACTGCAGCCGCTCTACGCAAAAAGGCCACCATCTCACCTTGAAACTGATTTTTCTCCATCTAAAAAGGAGAAGTCCACAAAAAAAATTGCTTTAAATAAACTTAACACTTACTCTCTAGGGAGATTAAAGAAAATAAAGGAAACTTCTTAACAGGAGGAGACATCATGACAGTTACTTTAGCTCCCAATAGATCTATGACACCACTCTCTGATTATTCCTATCACGAGATGTCCCAAGCACAAACGTGCGCAAGCACGTACTTTGAAGCAGTCAAAGATCACCAAAATGATTTACAAAAAGCAGGACGCACTGCTTTACGCGATAAATATAAATATTTGGGCAACCATTCTGCCAATCCCATTCTTTCCTCAGCAAGTTCTATCTTGAAGGAATCCGCATCCGCAATTTTTATGGTAGCTTCTGCTTGTCTAATTTTAGCATCGCAAGTTTATTTAAATAATTAATATTTAAATACCTTGTAAATTTAAGTTTTAATTAATAATTTATAATTAAGGGTTTATATGACTATTTTATCAAGAAACCAATCTGTCCGTCCTTTAGCGATGTGTGAGTTTTTAATTCAAAAAAATGACACTGTTGTTGAAGATTTCTCTGCTGAGATAGAGAAGACAAGTGCTGTTGTTCAAAATGAGCTGAAAAAAATCGACCAATCGGCCATTTTGGCTGAAACTTTCGCAGATAAATTACTCTCGCTTTCAATTCACCCAGGCCCCTATCAGGAAATAGCGGCTGAAAGCGTTAAAAATATTGTTAGGGAAACGAGTGGCCCTCTTCCTACGTCCTTATTGGATAGTATGAAGGGGCTTTTTGGGTGGCACTTAGAGTCAGGATTAGATAAAAGAATAATAGATGCGTTTCTTTCTGACAAGGTTTTAAACACTTTTATGGATTCGGCTGCCTTTAAAGAAACGCTCAGCGCACTTCCTAGTCTAGGCGAGGAACTCACAAGCTTATTGGAAGAGAATAAAAGTCCGGAACTACTGGAAAAACTCCAAGAAATAACTGTAGAGCATATAAACATCATCTTTATAAAGTTGGATATTTATATAGATCCCATTTCAGGAAGCCCAATAGAAAATCCTGTGCGATTGAAGCCGCATGACCATCGTCGAGATGATGTTTTCGAGGGTCGGACAGCCGTTGAATTGTTAACGCCTTCGCTTTGGCACAATGAAAGTGCTATGCATCCTACTATGAAGAAAAGAGTTTTACAAGGCTTTGAAAGGGCGCCTGATGTTGCCTTAAACATCCAACTTGTTAAATGCTGTATTCTGGAAATGATGAAGCTTGCTGTTGAGAAGTACAGTGATGCCGATTTAAACAGTGCTTTAGATACCTATGGAACATTTATGAAGGAACTAAGCAAACAAAGATGCATAGTAGTAAGTCAAAAAGAAATTGAGGATAGTATAGCCTCATCAAAACATTTATTTAAAGAACTTGAAGCTCTGAGTGCAGGCAAAGAACTTATACTTTCTTATTTGCAGCTATTTTCCCTACTTGAGCGTCAGGAAGGGAAGGAAATGCTAATAGATTTTATCCAAAAGGAAGAAGAGCGCTTATCTCATGCGAGTCAAAGTGTAAGACTGGAAGATGAAAAAAGTTTAAACGCTAGACGTAATTCAATCGCCCCTTATGCATTTTTTATAGATCGTGTTATGCAAACCCCTGTTATGAATTATCTTCAAGGAAAGAGAACTCCACCTTCTTTGGACAAAGAAAGATTTAGACACATTGCTTAACAAGGCGATAGAAAAATAGGCATGAGAAAATATGTGTCATCTTATTTCTTTAAAAGTTGGGGCTGTGTTTAGTCTATGATTGATGAATACCCTGCCTAACTTGAGATACTGTAAGCTAATCTGCTTTTACATCCTTCAAGCTTGTAAAAGAAAAGTAAGCGAGTTGAAAGAGAACGATACAGAGCAGTGAGCACAGAGAGGAAGAAAAAAATCTACCCTCACCACAATCAAAGTGAAGGAATTTTTAAATTTCTAGTCTTCTCTGTGATCTCTGTTATTCAATGATTTGATTCAGTGATCTTAGACATGTAACAAGTGCAACACTCTATCCGACTTATAGTCAAATAGATTGAATTTTTTACTTCATGCGCGTATTCTTACTGGATGACTTATTCAACTGACCTACGAGAGAAAGTACTACAATTTGTAGAAAAATGTGGTTCGATTACAGAAGCGGCTCGTGTATTTGGAATTTC
>JAFIGI010000057.1 GCA_020831465.1 Chlamydiales bacterium | reverse complement strand
TGAAGATAAGCGTTATGTGAATATGGATTTTTACAAAGAAGAGAAAAAACTCAAACTTGAGGCGATAGAAAACGCCGCTTAAAACAATAGGAGATTTTCATACGCCTAAAGTTTTTGCACAATTTTCTGGACACAACCTCATTTTCCCCTTTCATCAGAGATTATCCATGAACTTAGGGGCATTGGCCTTCTGGTTAATGCTCTTTATCATTGGCGTTACGATTTTGAAACTGCTGCCATACGACAAATGGAAACTGACGCACCAATTTATGTCGCTTGTATTCCTATTGGCATCTTTACACTTCTTACTATCACGGCAAAGGCTTAGTTCTTCCTTTCCTTCTCTAGCTTTACTTTTCATTCCCATGGGATTCGGTCTTTTCGGAATCCTCTATAAGCAGATCTGGAAGCCCTTTTTCGTTCGATACCCTGAATATCGCGTAATCAGCGCCAAGAAGCTCAATGATAACGTGATGATGGTTGAGCTTAAGCCGGCGGATCGCTCTATAGCATTTACTCCGGGGCAATATGCCTTTTTCTCTTTTCGGGGAAAATTACCCCATGAGCAACACCCTTTTACCGTTTGTTCAGAAGAAGATGACGTTATTTCTATCCTTGCAAAAGTTCGAGGGGATTTCACGCGTTTGTTCTATGATACGATTCACGATGGAGAGAGAGCTTGCTTGGACGGCCCTTATGGTAGGTTCGACTATACTCAAGGAACAAGTGAACAAATTTGGATTGCAGGAGGGATCGGCATTGTACCGTTCATCGCGTGGTGCCAGACAATCAAGCAGTGGAAGGGAAAGATTACGCTTTACTATTGTTTTCATCGGGAAATCGATGCCGTCTTCCTGGATATGTTCCGAAGCGTCCAAGACAAAGTAAGAGAATTTCATTTGCACCTTTTTTGTTCCGAAAAGAATGAACACTTATCTGTTGAAGAAATCCAGAGCCATCAAGATTTATTGAATAAAGATATCTTTATGTGCGGACCTAGAAGGTTAACCCATCCATTTGTTAAACAGCTTAAAAAGAGGGGAGTTGAAAGCAAAAGGATCCATTTGGAAGATTTCGAATTTTTTTAACTCAAAAAACTTCATGACAATTCTCGGCATATCCTTCGTTTTTTGCGTAAGGTGATTGAACAACAGGGGGTGAGCAAGTTATCAACCTGAGTTTTGGGTTGTCTTCCTCGGATTTAGAGGAGTTTGCGACGTAGATCTTGGGATTTTCGGGTGAAGCAAATGGCCAAAGACCCTTTGCGAATCCGAAAAGCACAAGAGATGCAAGTAAAGTCCCTGAAGGCGAGGAAGAAATACCCAAAACTCAGGTTATCAGAGAGAGGGCGAGTGATGCTTGGCTCCTTTTTTCTGTTCGTGTTTGGAGATTTCCGTGCGCATGCGGATCACGGCATCAGGACTCAGGCTGATGCTGTCGATCCCGCAATCGACGAGAAAGGCAGCGAACTCCGGATAGGTCGAAGGCGCGTCGCCGCAAATGCCGATTTTCCGCTTCTGCTTTTTGGCTTCGGTAATCGCAAGAAGGATGAAACGCTTGACGGCTTCGTTGCGCTCATCATAGATGTCCGCAACAAGCTCGCTGTCGCGGTCGACGGCAAGGGTCATCTGGGTGAGGTCGTTGCTGCCGATGCTGAATCCGTCGAATATCTCGCAAAATCGGTCGGCCAGGATAACGTTGCTGGGAAGTTCGCACATGACGTATACCTCAAGCCCGTTCTTTCCTTGCTTTAAACCGTTTTGCTCCATGATTTTCAATACCTTCTTTCCCTCTTCGGGGGTGCGGCAGACGGGAACCATCACCTTCAGGTTGTTAAGGCCGAATGTCTCGCGCACTTTTCGAATCGCTTGGCACTCAAGCGCGAATCCCTCCTTGTACCCCTCTTTATAATAGCGGGAGGCTCCTCGCCATCCGATCATGGGGTTCTCCTCCTTAGGCTCGAAGTATTCCCCGCCGATCAGATTTGCGTATTCGTTGGTTTTGAAGTCGCTAAAGCGGAAAATCACATCCCTAGGATAAAAGGCAGCGGCGATCACTCCGACTCCCATGGAAAGGCGGTCGACAAAATAGGATCTCTTGTCCTTATAACCTGCGGTCAGCTCTTCGATCTGCTTGCGTATTTTGTGGTCTTTGACAGACTCGAAGTCGACAAGGGCCATGGGGTGGATTTTGATCGAATCGGTTACGATAAACTCCTCACGGGCAAGTCCTACCCCGTCGGAGGGAAGAAAACTAAGCTCAAAGGCGGAGCCGGGGTAGCCGATGTTGATCATCACCTGAGTTTTAGGCTTGGGGATCTTTTTCACATCTATGGTATTGATGGCAAATTCAAGCGCCCCTTCGTAGACAATCCCCTTCTCTCCTTGAGAACAATCGATCGTAATCTCTTTACCGTTTTTGACCGATTCGGTCGCATTGTTCGTCCCTACGATGCAGGGAAGGCCGAGCTCGCGGCTAACGATCGCGGCATGGGAAGTCCTTCCTCCTCTGTCTGTTACGATTGCGGAGGCGATACGCATGATCGGCACCCAATCGGGATCGGTCATGTCGGTGACGAGCACATCCCCCTCCTTAAACTTCCCGCTCTCTTTGATCTCCTTGATCACACAAGCTGTCCCGTTGGCTATCTTGTTTCCGACGCTTCTGCCGACAGCGAGCTCTTTTCCCTTTTCCTTGAGGCGGTATTCTTCGATAATCTGGACGTCGCGCCTCGATTGGACGGTTTCAGCACGGGCCTGAACGATAAAGAGCTCTCCGGTTTGCCCATCTTTGGCCCACTCGATATCCATAGGCATCCATTTGCCGTGTTTTCGGGTATAATGCTCTTCTATTACAACTGCCCACTTAGCAAGCTGGAGGACCTCCTCTTCGGTCAGGCAAAAGGTATTCTGGTCGCTTCTGGGAGTCATAATCTTTTTGATCCCGTCGGAGCGGTAGATCATCTTGGTCTCCTTGCTTCCAAGGCGTTGATCGATGATCGGCTTGAATCCTTTTTTCAATGTGGGTTTGAAGACGTAAAACTCGTCGGGATTTACGGCCCCTTGCACAACGCTCTCCCCAAGTCCGAAACTTCCGGTAATGTAGACAACATTGCGGAACCCGCTCTCAGGATCAAGGGTAAACATCACACCTGCCGACGCCTCGTCGGAACGGACCATCTTCTGCACGCCGATGGAAAGGAAAACCTCGAAGTGGTCGAAGCCGCGGTCTTCCCTATAAGCAATCGCGCGGTTCGTAAAGAGCGAAGCGAAGCAGCGCTTGCACGCTTGGAGCAGGTTTTTCTCCCCCTTAATATTGAGAAAACTCTCCTGCTGGCCGGCAAAGCTCGCTTCGGGCAGGTCTTCGGCAGTTGCGGAAGAACGGACGGCGACGTCGGCGCGCTTCATACGGTACTGCTTCGAGAGGGCTTCGTAGGCTGTTGCGATCTCCTCCTCTATCTCGGCTGGGAAAGGGCAGGCTAGAATAATCTCGCGGGCCTCCTTCCCAACCTCTTCGAGAGCCTTTGAACTGCGCAAATCGACTCCTTTCAAAGCGGCTTTCAACGCACGGAGAGCTTCTGTTTCTACTAATAAGGCCTTGTAAGCCTCAGCAGTAACTGCGAATCCGTTGGGAACACGTATCCCTTTGCGACTCAAGCGGCGATACATTTCCCCTAGCGAGGCGTTTTTCCCTCCGACTAGGGGCACGTCGTCAATCCCAATCTTGTCAAACCATAAGACATAGCGGCTCATCTTTTCAGTTCCCTCCATTCTTTTTCTATACACAAACAACCTGAAGAGTTGGGAATTTGGCAAAGCCGGCGCCCGGAGTTTGATTCAGCGAAGCGGCGGCGAAGCAGCCCAACTTCAGTAAGTTGGGCGATGCAGGCGGGATCAAAATCCGGAATGTCCGGCGCAGCCAAAAACCAATTCTTCAGGTTGTTCGTGTATAAATGCTCCCGGTCTTCAGGATGGGCGATGCTGATTAAGGCTTTCGCCCCTTGGATGAAAATCCTCTGCCCCGACTGGATCGCCGAAACGGCTTGCTCAGCCGATTCTACTTTGTAACTAAGCACGCATCCGCCTCCCAAACCCAGCCTCCGCCGACGGCTTTATAGATCGCGACGAGCGACAAAAAGACATCGGTTTGGGCTTTAGTTAAATCGATTTGCGCCAAAAAGAGCTGACGTTCCGCGTCTAAAACGGTCAAGTAGTCGGTCTCCCCGTTGTAATAGCGAAGCCATGCGAGCTTAAGATACTCGGCAACGGCCGCAACCCGCTTTTTTTCCACTTGAACAAGTTCGATCGAATTTTTATGGGAGACGAGAGCATCGCTCACCTCCCTAAAGGCTTCCAGAATCGTTTGTTCGTAACTAAAGAGCAGCTGTCGATAAACGGCAATAGAACTATTCAGCTGGCCGACCAGACGGCCCCCCGCAAAAATCGTCTGCATAAACTCCCCGCCGATCGCCCAGGCTCGAGCGCTTTTCGTAAAAAGCTCGCTCAACTTGAAACTCTCTCCCCCAAAAGCGCCGACCAGTGAAATTTGCGGAAAAAATTCGGCACGCGCGACGCCGATACGTGCGTTGGCCGCGATCAATTCCCGCTCTGCGGCGATGATGTCAGGACGTCTCTCAAGTAAATCTGAAGGAAGTCCTGCCGGAATGCAGGGCGGAAGGCAAAATTCGTTGACGGCAAGCCCGCGCATAATGCATGTCGGCGGCTCTCCCAAAAGAACGCTCAGCAAATCCTCTTCGATAGAAATCCTCGTCTCCAACATCACGATAGCTGCCCGCGTCTCTTCCAGCACCGAGATTGCCTGCTCGACTTCGATCTGAGAGGTCAGGCCTCCTTCAAATCTTAAGCGCGCGAGTTTCACATACTCTTCTCGATCCGCCTCTGTCGCTCTGGCAATGACAAGCTCACGATCAAGGCCGCGCAGCCGGATGTAAGAGTTGGAAACCTCCGAAACAAGCGTCAGAACGACCGTCCTGCGATTCTCTACCTCCGCGAGCAGCTCTTCATAAGCTGAGAGCGACATATTCCGCACACGCCCCCAGAAATCAATTTCATAGCCGAGGTTAAATTGGTATTGGTAGATAGGCGTGATCGGATCGAACGAGGGAGGAATAAAGCTTGAAGCAGGGAACTTTTCCACAACAGCAGATCCGCTCAAATTGATCTGCGGAAAAAGTTTGGAGGTCGCAACTTGATACCGCCCATAAAATTCGCAGACACGCCAGATCGCCGTTTTCAAATCTCTGTTGTTTTCAAGAGCTTGGACAATTAGAGCGTTAAGTATGGGATCGCCCAACTCCTCCCACCAGCGGATATTGCAGCATGTCGATCCTCCGTCGTTTTCGAACCGCCAGCAGCAAGGAATCTCCATGCAGGGACGCTGATAGCGGGGAGCGAGATTACAGCCTGCCAACAACACGCATAATACGATTAATTTAACGCTTCTCATCTTTCCTTCTATCTAGCAGAAAATAAAATAGGGGGATGAAGAAGATCCCGAAAAGGGTTGCAAAAAGCATTCCTCCCATCACTCCTGTTCCGACCGAGTGGCGGCTTGCAGCCCCCGCACCCGTACTGATCACAAGGGGGAGGACGCCGAAAATAAAGGTAAACGAGGTCATCAAAATCGCCCGAAACCGCTGGCGCGCCCCCTGCAAGGCTGCCTCTTTTACCGAAAGCCCCTCCTCTTTGCGCGCCTCAATCGCGAATTCGACAATCAAAATCGCATTTTTCGCGGCAAGGGCGATCAAGGTCACAAGACCGATCTGAAAGTAGATGTCGTTATCAATCCCGCGGATCAAGATGGCGAGCAGCGCCCCCAAAATTCCGAAGGGGACTCCCAAAAGAATCGCAACCGGGAGCGACCACCTCTCATACAAGGCAGCCATGATCAAAAAGACAAGCAGCAAGCCCGCACCTAAAACGAGGGGAGCCGATCCACCTGTCGTTTTTGCCTCGAAGACAATCCCGCTCCAAGAGAAGTTCATATCGAGAGGCAGGACCTCTTTGGCCACCTCCTCAAGCGCCTTGATTCCTTGCCCGGGGCTGTATCCGGGAGCGGGTCCCCCGATCAGTTTGGTCGCAGGAAAGTTGTTGAAACGGCTCACCAAATTTTGCCCTTCGGCAAAGCGGAAGGTGACAAGAGATTTCAAGGGAACCATCTGCTCCGTATCTGCTTTGACAAAGATATTCCCCAGCTCTTCCAAAGTGACGCGGTATTCGGGACCTGCCTGGACCATCACTTGAAAGACTTGACCGTACTTGTTGAAGTTGTTCACATAGACCGACCCCAAAAGAGCCTGAAGGGTGTCGTAAACGCTCTTGATCGGGACGTTGAGCGCCCGCGCTTTTACCCTGTCGACGTCGGCATAGATCTGCATATCGTGGGTTTGGAGAAAAGACAAGACCTTCCCGACCTCGGGTCGCTTTTCTGCCTCTTCAATAAACCGGTTTGTCGCCTCTTCTAACTCTTGAACACTTCCATCCCCCTCATTGACGATCCAAAATTCATAACCCCCTACCGTGCCCATCCCCGGAATAGCCGGGGGATTGATCACGTAGACCTGCGCAGCCGTAAGGGAATGGAACTCCTCGTTGAGCGTATGCAAAACACCTTCCGCTTTCATCGGCGCTGTCTTACGCTCATTCCAACTCTTGAGGTTGATAAAATAGGTTCCGACTTGCGTTTCCGCAATATTGTTGATCAAGCTAAAGCCGGAGAGCCCCATAAAACTCTCGACGGCAGGATTTTTTAAAACGATCGGGACGACTTGATCCGTCACCTCCTCGGTCCGTTGCAAACTTGCCGGATCGGGGAGATTCCCGAAGGCAAAGAGATATCCTTGATCTTCTTGAGGGACAAAGGAGGTCGGAACGATTCGGAACAAAAAGAGAAGCGCCCCGAGCGCGAGGAGAAAAATCGCCAAGCCGACGATATAATGGCTAAGGAGCCAGCCCGCCCCTTTGACGTAAAAGTTGGTTAAGCGCCCCATAAACCGGTTGAAATAGTCACCGAGCTTTGTCTGCTTCCTCTCCTTTTTAAAAAAATAGGCTGCGAGCACCGGGCTTAAGGTCAGGGCAACCAGTCCTGAAAAAACCACGGAAATCGAAATCGTGATCGCGAACTGCTTGTAGAGCTCTCCTGCAACTCCCCCGATAAACGCAACAGGGACGAATACGGCGCAAAGGACGAAGACGATCGCGATGATCGGCCCTGAAACCTCCCGCATAGCCGTCACCGCAGCATCCCACGCCTTAAGATTTTTCACGCGCATATTCCGCTCGACGTTCTCTACCACAACGATCGCGTCGTCCACGACGATCCCGATTGCCAATACCAATCCGAAGAGGGTAAGAGTGTTGAGGGAGAAACCGAGAATATGCATTCCGGTAAATGTCCCGATGATCGAAACGACCATGGCAATCACCGGAATCAAAGTCGCCCTAAGACTCTGCAAAAAAACAAACACGACAAGCGCAACAAGAATGGCCGCTTCAAATAAAGTCCGTTCGACCTCGTCAATGGAAACGCGAATGTAGGTCGTTGTGTCATAAGGAATCGAGTAGGTCAACCCCGGCGGAAACCGCGCGGAGAGCTCCTTCATGGTTTTCTTGACAGCCGCCGCGACGTCCAATGCATTTGATCCGTAATCTTGAAAAACCGCGATGATCGCCGCAGATCTATCGTTTAGCTGCCCCGTCACCATGTAGCTTTGCGCTCCAAGTTCTACGGTGGCGACATTGCCGATCGTGACAGTTGCGCCTTCGGAATTGGCGCGCAAGACGATCTGCTCATATTCCTCAGGCGTGCTCAAACGCCCGAGAGAAGTAACGGGGAGGGTAAGGGGAACCTCCCCTAAAACGGGAGGCATCCCGAGCTGGCCGAGCGGATAGTCCATATTTTGCTCGTGGATTGCATCGATCACGTCAGTCGTAGAAATCCCAAGCTGCGCCATCCTGTCCGGGCGCAGCCAGATGCGCATCGCATAACTCTCGGCATTGATCACCTCTGCATTGCTAACCCCTTCTAGGCGTTGGATCGCTTCCACAAGATGGATCGCCGTATAGTTGTTCACGAACAAATCGTCATATCTCCCATCCGGTGATTCAACCGCGATAGCCAACAGAATCGTCGGGGTCTGCTTTCGGACGATGATTCCCTCTTTTTGCACGACATCCGGGAGTTGAGACATCGCAACATCAACTCTGTCCTGGACATTGTTCAATGCTTGATCGATATCGGCTCCAACCTTGAAAAAGACGTTTAAGACATAGCTTCCCGCTGAAGAGCTTTGCGAATACATGTAGATCATGTTTTCGACGCCGTTCACCTGCGCCTCTAATGGAGCTCCCACGGTATCTGCGATTACTTCGCCCGTCGCTCCCGGATAATTGATCGAGACCTGGACCTGAGGAGGAACGATGTTAGGGTATTGTTCGATCGGAAGAGTGAAGAGGGAGACAAGCCCGACCAGCACAATCAACATTGAGAGTACGCACGCAAAAACGGGACGGCCTAAAAAAAACTTAGAGATCATGATCCCTTCTCAGCTGAGCTGATGGAAGTTACCTCTACGGTTGAACCCTCTTCAACCTTATTCAATCCTTCTACCACCACCACATCTCCCGGCTCAAGCCCCTGCTCGATAATCCAGTAATTCTCATACCACGGACCTACTTGGATAAGTCTTCTGGAAACCTTGTTGTCACTATCGACGACAAAGACAAACATCCCCCTTTGCCCTTGAGAGACTGCGGCTTGAGGAACAGTGATCACCTGGTTCCATTGCGCGCCCGAGATAATCGCGTTGACAAACTGTCCCGGGAGGACAATCCCCTCAGGATTATCGAATTGAGCGCGCACAATCAGCGCGCCTGTTTGCGGGTCGAGCGTCGGAGAGACAAAGTCGACTACGCCTTTATGAGGAAAAATCGAGCCGTCGGCCAATTTCAAACTGGCGACATATTCCTCTTTTTTCGGTAAGATGAGCATTTCGGTCTTTTCTTGCGCCCTAACTTCTAAGAGTTGGTCGTCAGAAATCGAAAAATCGACCCAAATTGGATCAATTACTGAAACAAGGGTCAACAAGTTATCTGAAGTGGGCATAATCAACGCCCCCTCTTTATGGCGCGCACGGGCAGTCATCCCTTTGATTGGTGAAGTGATATAGGTGTAGCTCAAGTTCAATTCGGCTTGGATTACGTTCGCCTGGGCCGAGATGACCGAAGCTTCGCCCGCGAGGACTTGTGCAAGCGCATTATCCCTATCTCTTTGACTGGCCGCGTTTTGCTCGTAAAGAGGCTCAAGCCTCTCTAAACTCCGCTTCGCGCGCCATAAAATCGCCTCTTGCCGTGCAAGCTCTCCCTTCGCCTGTTCCAAGCTCGCCTCAAACTGGCTGGGTTCGATCCGAAAGAGAAGCTGCCCCGGATCGACCATGCTCCCTTCAATATAGTCAATGCTCATCAAATACCCTTTGACACGGGAGCGAATCTCAACGGGATGGGAACTCTTTGCCACGCCGACAAATTGAAAATCGGCGGGAACGGTCACCCGTTCGACCCTAAAAGCGGTCACGGTAACGGGCGGATTCTCTTTTTTTTCAGGCTCGCAGGCGGCAAGTAGGAAAGCAAGAATGGCAGTGAATAGAAAGCGGATCATACCATTCCCATCGCATTCTTTCCCAAAAAAAATCAACAAAAGTTTTATACTTAAAACTAATGCACACAATCCGGGCGAAACTGTTTCTGAGTATCGGGGCCATCCTCTTAACGGTGGCTATTTTGAGCTTTTTCATTCCTCGGTTATTTATAAAAAGGGACATCAATACCGCAGCTGCCAAGTTATCGGAAAAATTCTCAGAGAGCGAGAAGAAGATCCTTTTGTCTTTCACGACTCTGGTAACGGCTGAATTCCTCGATCAAGTCACACAACTTCAGGGATTAACCCGTCTGATCGTACATGAGGAAGCAGCCATTAGAAAACAAGAGACGCTGCGCAAAAAAGGCGCTGAAATCTTACAATACGCAATCGACCTTGCCTACATCAAGATTTCCGATCAAAAAGAGACGGTTGTCATTGCACCCGAAAATGCCCCGCTCTACATCCCGGAATGGGCGAAAGTGGATGAGGAGAGGCTTGTCATCCGCCTCCCGGATGGAAGTTTGTATACAACAGAGCTGCATGAATTTCGTAGAGAGACTAATGAGCTCTTTTACTTTCTCCATCCCGCAGGTGATGCCGATTCTTTTCACGGCCTCGACTTTAAACAATTTAAAGATCTAAAACCCCTCTTCTCTCCCGAAAAGAACCTCGATAAGCTCTATCAGTATATGGAATGGAAGCAGGATCAACTAGTCGATAGAGCGGAAATGATCCTCATTCTGGCCGACAAGCCTGAGGAGGCGGGTGGCCTGCTGCTTACAGACCCAACCTTTGAGGAGGGTTACGTTCTTCTCGACAGGGATGCCTTTCCTACCAAACCCGAGCTCCAAGAGATTCCGATTCCAAGGCTTCCTCAACTCCTTCTTCGCGATGACGGCTATCTCTTTTACCTCGATTTTGTACAAGACGTTAAGCTCGATGACTTGAGAATCCTGCTAGGTTTTTCTCTTTCAAGAGTCGCGCATCAAGTGACCTCCATTCTTCAAAAACCGATTCTTCTCTCATCTGAAGAGAGCGAAGGAATTCTCTTTTTTCCTGACGGAACGCAATCCATTCTCCAGGCAAGCACTTTCAACCTAGATCAGATCGAATACCAGGGTGTTCGCTATTTTGTGGAACCCCATAACGTCGGGGCGCTGATTGTTTCGATCCTGACCCCTGAAGATCTCATCTTTGCCATCCCCAGACTGATGAGCGATTTGCGCGAAAACCTGATTCAAAAGATCTCAGGCAATCTCCTGCTGATTACAGTTATTGTTTTTTTTATAGGAATCTTTCTTCTTGCTCGTATCTCGAAAAGGATGACCAAGCCGATCGCCCAGCTCGCCCTTGCCTCTGAGGAGATCGGAAAGGGACGCTACGAAAACCTCGATCTTCCCGAAGTCCATAAGAGAAAGGATGAAGTCACCGTTTTAACCCACTCTTTCCATAAAATGGTCGGCGCTTTGCAAGACCGGGAAAAGATCCGGGGCGCCCTTAATAAAGTTGTCTCCAAAGAAGTCGCCACGCAGATTTTAAAGAGCGATATTGAGCTTGGAGGAGAAGAACGTGTTGTTACCGTTCTCTTTAGCGATATCCGAGGTTTCACCAACCTCTCAACGCACTTTACTCCCAAAGTACTTATTCAAATGCTCAACAAATACATGACGAGCATGTGCCGGATTATCGACCAGACACACGGTGTTGTCGATAAATTCGTTGGCGACGAGATCATGGCCCTCTATGGCGCTCCCTTGGATATGGAGGATCAAGCCGACCAGGCACTTGAAGCAGCGACCCAAATGATAAAAGAGCTTAAAGAGTGGAATGAGGGGCAGATCTCACAAGGGAAAAAAGGCTTGGAAATCGGGATTGGCATACACACAGGCCCTGTCTGTACCGGTAATATGGGCGCTGAAAACCGGCTGAACTACACCGCGATCGGAGCCAATGTCAATCTCGCTTCTAGGATGTGCACGGCAGCGAAGCCGATGCAGATTTTGGTCAGCCGGGGGACGATCGATGCCTTGAAAGACCCTGAAAAATTCACCTTTCGTCCCGTCCCCCCAATGCAATTGAAGGGATTTGACGAACCCGTCTCTTTATTCGAGGTCGTATAGCAGAATCAGTTGAAAAATTTACATTTTGACCTGCGTGAAAGCCCCGTGATTGACCGATCATAATTGAACGCATATTTCTAATATTGTTTCACTTATGATCGGTCAAGCCCGGGAGATTTGACGCGGTGAAAATGTAAATTTTTCAACTGATTCTGCTATATGACGAATTGGCTCTTTTTCCTTCTTTGTAGTATAATGGTTGGCATCCAATCAACCTCAGCAGGGCTTGTGGAAATCTACGCGCATAGGGCAGGAAGAGGGCTTGCCGCAGAAAATACCCTTGCAGGCTGCGACATATGCATCCGGTTGGGTGTAGACTACATCGACTTCGATATCGGCATCACCAAAGACGGTGTCCTTGTCGTCACCCATGACCCGACTCTCAATCCCGACCTCACCCGAGACGAAAAGGGCAACTACATCAAAAAAAGAATTCCTATTCACACATTGACTTTCGATGAGCTGCAACGCTATGACGTCGGAAAGATCAACCCCAACACAAAATACGCCGCCTATTTTCCCGACCAGATCGGAATCGACGGAGCTAAAATCCCCTCTTTGAAAGAGGCGATTGAATATGTCAAACGGAATTCCCCCTATCCTATCGGCTTCCAAATCGAGATCAAAACCGATCTGCGCCATACTCCCTCTCCTGCCATCTTTGCCCAAGCGGTAAATCGCGTTCTTCAAGAAACCGATGTGGTCAAGCAGACCGAAGTCCAAGCCGGAGATTCCCACTGTTTGATTGAGCTGCGTAAGCTGAATCCTGAAATAAAGACCTCATTTATTACACAAGGACGTTTTTCCCTTAAAACCAGCCACCCCTTCCCCGGAAATTGCTGGTCCCTCTATGAAATGGATGCGACCCCTGAGAAGATCAAAAAGGCACAGGAAATGGGAATCAAAGTCGTGGCTTGGAATTATCCAGAAAAAGAGGGAACCGAGTTCAATCTGGAGCAAATCCGTAAATTGATCGCCTGGGGAGTTGATGGAATCATCACCGACCGCCCCGACAAACTCAAACAACTCTTGAAAGACTCTCCTATTGAAGGAGAAGCTCTTCCCTAGCGCTACGGTAGACGAGATCGATAATCTTCTCCATCGTGAATCTCTTATAAAACAGGTAATACTACTAAAACCTATATAGCAGAACCAGTTGAAAAATTTTTTAATTTATGGCAGGCTCCGCTTTAAAGTCGAGGCAAAGATCGGCCTATGAAGGATATCTTCCGTAAAAAATCGCTAGAACGGCTCTCCTCTCCGGAACAGCTCGACCGCCTCCTGGTGATTATCCGCCTTCCCGGTTGGATCTCATTGGCCTGCCTGCTTCTTCTTCTAATCGGCCTCCTACTCTGGTCTGTCTTGGGTCACATTCCCGTTAAGGCCAATGGGTTAGGCATTTTTTTCGATCCTGATACGATCGAAGTCATCCAAGCGAGCGTAGAGAGTCATGTGGAAAGAATCTATGTTAGAGAAAACGAAACAGTTAAGAAAGGAGCCGCTCTTTTTCTTTTAAGAGATCGACTGCACACCTTGAAAAATGAAACGGCAGATTTGCCGAGTCGCGAGCAAGAAATGCTGATCACCGCACCCGCTGACGGAACGGTCTTGACTATAAATGTTATTCACGGAGAAGGGGTCGGGTTTGGAGATAACCTCTTATGGTTCCAAACGCTGGAGGATGAGGATAGAAGGTTAGTCTATAGTTTTTTCTCCATAGATATGGGGAGTCGTATCAAACCGGGCATGAAAGCACATGTAAATTTTGATACTGTGCAAACCAAGCAGTACGGAAAAATGACCGGAACTGTGAAAGAGATCCTTTTTTTTGCCGGTGGACCCGAAGGCGAGATCATGAACAGCATCCCCTCTCGCACTTTGCGTGACTATCTAACCAAAGCGGAAGCGACTGTTGTTGTGTTGATTGAGCCTGATCGAGATCCCTCGACACTCTCAGGCTTCCGGTGGACGACCAGTGAAGGCCCCCCCTATCATATCCACCCAAATTCGATTGCCGAGGTCGAGGTATTCTTAGAGGAAAAAAGACCGATCGAATATCTCATTCCTATCGGAGAGAGATGATGAAAATCAAGCACTGGAGGAAGAGAACCCCAACGCTCATTCAAATGGAGGCTGTTGAGTGCGGAGCGGCCTGCTTGGGTATCATCCTCGGTTATTGGGGGCGCTATGTTCCTCTTGAACAACTCCGTTTGGATGCAGGGGTTTCGCGACATGGGAGCAACGCGCTCAACATGATAAAAGCAGCACGCTCCTATGGATTGGAAGCCAAGGGCTTTCGAAAGAGCCTTGAAGAACTCTACGAAATAGACGCTCCTGCAGTGATTCTCTGGGAATTGAATCACTTTGTTGTGATCGAAGGATTTGGGAAAAAGGAGGTCTACCTCAATGACCCTGCAGTCGGCCCCCGGGCGGTTACCTATCAAGAGCTCGATGAGAGTTACAGCGGCCTCGTTTTCACATTTAAACCGACAGAGACCTTTGAGAAAGGAGGAAAACCCCTCAGCCTGGTCAAGGAGCTCTATGGGCGTCTTAAAAAAACAAGCGGTTCTCTTTACTACCTTCTATTAGCCGGGCTTTGCCTCGTTATCCCGGGATTGGCCCTTCCGGCTTTTGCACGCATCTTTGTCGATCAAGTCCTTGTCATGCACGTCTTTGAATGGAAGTGGCTTTTTTTGAGCGCTCTCCTTCTCGTGACGCTCATCGGCGGCGCTCTGACCTGGCTGAGGGCCTATTTTTTAAATAGACTGAATGGCCGGCTATCGATTCTTTTTTCAAGCGAATTCCTATGGCATCTTCTCCGCTTACCGATCGCCTTTTACACGCAGCGGTTTCCCGGTGAGATCGCTTACCGTTCGACATTGAATAACAAGGTCGCCAAAAAAATGACCGGCGCGCTTGCAACCACAATAATCGACATGATTGTCGTTATCTTTTACGGGCTCGTCATGCTGAAGTATGATCTTTTGATTGGTATTGTAGGATTTTTAGCCGCCGTTTTGAATCTTGTGATCTTTTTGTGGATCCAGCGATCCAGAATAGATGCCTACGCCCGTTTCCAGCAGGAGCAAGGTAAATGGATCGGAAATTCGATCGGAGCGCTACAACAGATGGAAACGATTAAAGCGATCGGTATCGAGTCAGAGACATTCGCGCGTTACGCAGGATATTATACGAAAAACCTGAACGCCCTTCAAGAGATCAGCAAGAAAGATGCGATTCTCGGGACTGCTCCGATTCTTTTTCAAGCCCTTTCAATTGCAGCTCTACTAACAATCGGGAGTTTGCGTGTCATGGAAGGGACCCTTTCCTTTGGAATGCTGATCGCTTTGCAGACGTTGATGATCAGCTTTTTAACGCCTGTCTCGCGCTTCGTTAATTTCGGCCAGAAGATGCAGAATATCAAATCCGAAATTGCCCGGTTAAATGATGTCTTGAAGAACAAAGTCGACCCGATTTATGAAGCACGCAGCTCCCGCAGGGCGGAGAAATCCTCCCTCAAGCTCGAAGGGTATCTTGAATTTAGGAAGGTGACATTCGGTTATAGCCGGCTTGCCCCGCCGCTGATCGAAAACCTGAGTTTTACAATCAAACCGGGAGAGAGGCTGGCGCTTGTCGGGCCGAGCGGATGCGGGAAATCGACAATCGCAAAACTAGCTTGCGGTCTCTTTTTACCGTGGGAAGGAGAGATTCTTTACGATGGAAAACCTTTGGAGGAAATTCCGGAAGATCTCTTTTACCACTCCCTGGGACATGTCGACCAGGAGATCTTTCTTTTCTCGGGGACTATCCGCGAGAATATCACTCTATGGAATGATATTGTCACGGAGGAGATGGTTGTGCAAGCTGCTGAAGCAAGCGCTATTCATGAGGAGATCATGCTGCGCAAAAATGGATATGAGAATATTCTAAATGAAGGAGGAAGGAATTTAAGTGGTGGGCAGAGGCAGCGACTTGAAATCGCTCGTTCTTTGCTCTATTCCCCTTCTTTACTTGTGATGGATGAAGCCACAAGCGCACTCGATTCCGAGACTGAAAAATATATATCAGATAGGATCCGGCAAAGCGGGTGCTCCGTCGTGATGATCGCGCATCGGCTCAGCACGATCCAAGATTGCGATGAAATCCTTGTTTTAGAGAGAGGAAAAGTCGTCCAAAGAGGAAGCCACCCAAAACTTAAGAACGAACGCGGACTCTACCGCCAGTTAATCGAGAGTGAGAATGGCTGAGCCGCACGGTGAAATCGTGAAACGGATTGCCGAAAAAGGGCAAAAAGAGAAGCTCTCCGGTAACACGCCTATCTATTTGCGCGAACTGGGTTACATCTGGTTTTTGGAGAAAGGAAGCGTCAACCTTTTCGCGATCGAAAGGAAGGAGGGAAGTCCGGAAGGGATGCGCACTTTGATCGCTACTCTAACCGCACCCTGCTCCCTATTCGCATTTGCCGTCGAAGAGCAAGCTTCCCATGAAGTTGTCGCAATCACCGAGAAAGAGAGCATAGTTTGGAAAGCAGAGATCAAAGAGGTGGAAGCCTACTTCTGCCGCGATCCTCTTTATCTCAACAAATGGATCAACCAACTCGCCATTTTTCATGGTAAGGAACTAGGCACGGAGACGGCAGCTTATGTCGAAGCCCCCCAAATCGCCATCCTTGGCAAAGAAGAGACCCTTTCGTTGAAGCGGGCATTCACTCACGCCGAAAAAGAGAAGATCAATTGGGTGGAAATTGAAAGAGGCGATCTCGAATTTTTGGGATATGGGTCGCTCCCTCTCGCTAAAAAACCATTTCCCCTCACCTACACAGCTTGGCTAAAAAGCCGAGCGGGAGCGGTTGTCTCCGCTTCCGAAAAAACGGAAAACTGGAAGGAAGGGCTTCAACATTATCATGAGATTCTCCTCAAATACATCCTTACTCGTAAGGAGATCGGCGAAAGGGAGGAGAGAGAGCGCTCCGAGCAGCGAAAAAAAATTGAGGATGAGGCGCTCCATGCCTCACTGAAGGAGATGGCAGAGGTTCTCGGGCCGGTCGAAACCGAAGAACCTCTTTATGATACTATTCCACTTTTTAACGCGTGCCGGATTGTAGGCTCCTCTTCTGAGATTCTCTTCCGACTTCCCGAAAAAATCCCGGAAAAGATCGAAGCCTCGCAACTTCTCTGCGAAATTGCCCTTGCATCCGAAGTACGCTACCGACAAGTTAAACTCTCGGGCAGATGGTGGAAGAAGGATTGCGGCAATATGGTAGCCTTTTATGGTGAAGATCTCAAGCCCGTCGCGCTTATCACGAAGAAACCTGGTTGCTATGCGATTATCGACCCGACAGATGGAAAAAAAATCAAAGTCGACAAAAAAGCTGCCGCTCGACTCCACGAAAACGCTTATTATTTCTACCCCTGCTTTCCCAACGAGCTTAAAACGGGAAAAGAGATGTTCCGTTATTACTTGAAACATAACAAAAAGGAATTTTTCCCCCTTGTTTGGTACAGCGTCATCGCTGCGCTCATCTCTCTCTTTCCCCCATTCGCAACCGAACGGCTGATGAATAACGTAATTCCCGACGCAAACGCTCCCCTTTTGTGGGAGATTTCCTTCGGATTGATGATGGCTGCAGGGAGCGCGTCGCTTTTCCTTTTTTTTCGCTCGCTTATGGTTGCCCGTTTAGAGGGATTGTCCAGCGATCAGCTTCTCTCCGGTCTCTGGGACAGGATGCTCAAGCTTCCTCTCGCCTTCTTCCGCCGCTATTCCACGGGAAATCTCATCATGCGGGTGATGTCGGCTGAATGGATGCGCTCTCTAATCAGTGGAAATTCGATCCGCGTTCTCTTTTCAGGCGTTTTTTCCCTCTTTTATCTCCTTGCCATGGCACTTTACGCCCCTGCACTGACTCTGATCGCCTTCCTTGTCCTGCTTTTCGGATTTTCCATTACCCTTCTTTGTGCAGCGTTCTACGCCAAAAAACAACAGCAATATTTTGAGCTCGAGGGGAAAATCAACGCCTTTGTGATCCAGATCATCTCCTCTGTTGGAAAATTACGCACGACCGGGAGCGAAAAGAATGCCTTTGCTAATTTCGCCCATCAATTTTCCGAATTCAAGAGAGTCGACCTAAAAGCACAGAATATCAGAAACATCGTCCTCACCATGAACTACATCCTTCCATTTGTGATGTATCTCTTCATTTTCGGCTATGCTTTTGAGGCCGGCAGAGAGTATTCCATCGGCGCTTTTCTCGCGTTTAATACGGCTTTTGTCACCTTTTATATCGCGATGACCGACTTGAGCAATACACTCTTGGAAATGACGCCGATCCTCCCTTTGTGGAACCGCTCAAGAGTAATCGTTGAAGAACCTCTTGAAGAACAGCTTAAGGCAAAAAATCCAGGTAGGCTCACCGGGGAGATCCACGTCGATGAAGTCAGCTTCAAGTATGAAGGGAGCGAAAATTTTGTCCTGAATACGATCAGCATGAAGGCGAACCCCAAGGAGTTTGTCGGGATTATCGGGCCTTCAGGTTGCGGAAAATCGACCTTGATCCGCATTCTTTTGGGTTTTGAGAGGCCGACATCGGGCGCCGTCTATTACGATGATAAAGACCTATCCTCTTTTACAATCCATGAATTTCGCAAACAACTGGGAGTTGTCCTCCAAGAAGAAGGGATCATCGCCGGCTCAATATATGACAATCTTACATGCGGAAAAACCTACAAATCTCAGGAAGTTCAGAGGGCTCTTCAGATTTCGGGTTTCGAAGAAGATATCGAGTTGTTTCCTATGGGGCTGCACACCCATCTTCCCACGGGAGGAACAACCCTCTCCGGGGGACAGAAGCAGCGTCTTCTGATCGCGCGCGCGCTGCTTCCCAATCCAAAAATTCTCCTCCTCGATGAAGCAACCAGCGCTCTTGATAACCGCAACCAAGATAAAGTGATCAAGAGCATCGACCAACTCGATGTCACCCGCATTGTAATCGCCCACCGGCTGAGTACAATCCGCAATGCCGACCGCATTTATGTGATGGATAAGGGAAGGTTTGTTCAGACCGGGACCTATGAAGAGCTTCTATCCAAGCCCGGCCTATTTGCCGAAATGCTCAAACGCCAATCGCTTTGACGCGGTCAAAATGTAAATTTTTCAACTGATTCTGCTTAACCGCTTGATCGCAGCAAGAAAACGCTCGATATCTTCCTCCGTCGTATCAAAAGAGGTCATCCACCGCACTTCTGAGGCTGCCTGATTCCAAACATGGAAAAAAAACTCCTTCTGGAGAGGTTCGATTAAATGCCGGGGAAGGATCGCAAATACGCCATTCGCCTCGACAGGCCGTGCCAGGCGGATTTCGTGAAAGCAAGTGATGCCTTCGGCAAGTTTTCGAGCCATCCGGTTGGCGTGCTGCGCATTTTTCAGCCAAAGCTCATCGGTGAAGAAGGCTTCAAACTGGGCAGCGAGGAAGCGCATTTTCGAGCCAAGATGCATCCCCTGCTTTCGGATATATTTGAAGTTGTACGCGAGTTTCTTATCGAAAAAGATCACCGCCTCTCCGCACATTAAACCGTTTTTCGTTCCCCCAAAAGAAAGAAAGTCGACCCCCCTTGAAATCTCTTTTAAGCTCGCATTTAAACTCGCCGCAGCATTGGAGAGGCGCGCCCCGTCCATGTGCAGATAAAGGCCGTTCTTTTTGGCGAACACAGAGAGGTCGGCAATTTCGGCAAGTGTATAAACGCTTCCAAGTTCCGTAGTCTGTGAAATCGAGATCACTTTTGGCTGGACACGGTGTTCGTTACCGGTGGCTTTCAGGAATTTCCCAAGAATGGAAGGAGAGAGTTTTCCGTTATCAGTCGGGACCGTTTGGAGTTTGCAGCCGGTAAATGATTCGCAAGCGCCGCACTCATCGACATTCAAATGGGAAGTTTCGGCAGATAAAACCGAGTGGAATGTCGAAGCGGCTGCTTTGATGCCAAGAACATTGGCGCCTGTCCCGTTAAAGACGAAAAATACCTCGCACTCCTCTCCGAAATGGGCACGAAAAAGATCGATCGCTTTCTTGGTATACGGATCGTCGCCATAGGCAGGGACATCTCCCCTATTAACCTCTTCAATCCTCTTCAGGACAGCGGGATGGATTCCGGAATAATTATCGCTTGCAAAAGATTTCATAGGAAATGCAGGTACTCCCCGTACCCCTCCTCTTCCATTTTCTCTTTAGGAATGAAACGCAGGGCCGCTGAATTGATGCAGTAGCGTAAACCTGTCGGCCCCGGTCCATCGGGAAAGAGGTGGCCCAAATGGGCATCGCTCTCTCTCGCCCGCACTTCAGTCCGCTCCACTCCGAGTTTATAGTCGGGCCGTTCAAGGAGTTCTCTCTCGTCAATCGGACGGGAAAAGCTCGGCCAACCGCAGCCTGAATCGAACTTTTCGGAAGAGGCGAAGAGCGGCTTGCCCGATACGATGTCGACATAAATTCCCGCTTGGTGATTGTCCCAATAAGCATTTTGAAAAGGAGGCTCGGTTCCCTCCTCTTGCGTCACATAATATTGCGTCTGTGTGAGGCGCTCCTTGAGAGATCCTCCGCTAGGATGCCGCCCGCTCCAAATCTCTTTAAGGCGGGCCTCATGGCTTTGGTTATATCGTCTGAAATGGTCAGGCTTTTTGTAGCAGTAGCCTTGATGGTAGGTTTCCGCCGGATAGAAAGTCTCTGCAGGTAGGATTTTGGTCGCAACCTGTTCGGAGAAAAGAAGTTGAACAGCAGCTATGGACCCTTCGGCCTGACTCTTTTGCCTCTCATCATGGTAAAAGATAGCCGTCCGATACTGTGGTCCCCGGTCATGAAACTGCCCTCCCGGATCGAGCGGGTCGATATGGCGCCAAAAAATCTCCAGGATCTGCAGGTAGGTGATCTGCTCGGGGTTGAAGAGGAGCTCGATGGCTTCATAATGCCCCGTATTCCCCGCGCATACCTCCTCATAGGTCGGATTCGAGACGCTCCCCCCGGTATAACCGCTGCGGACCGATTCGATGCCGCGCTCCTTGCGAAAGGCCCATTCGATGCACCAAAAACAACCCCCGGCAAGAGTAGCCTTATTTTCATACATGTTTTATAGTTCTAACATGTCTCTTCCAAAAATTAAACCCTTTACTCACGCGCACATTCCCCTTTTGTATGAGATCTAGATATTTCCTTATTTTTTGTTTGTTATATCTGCCCTTGCAGGCAGTTCAATTCCCAATCCTGCAAAACATTCCATTTGAAGAAGTTGATCTAATTCGAGGAAGATCCGACGATGAAGAGTTGATGATCGCCTGCCATGGTTATGGAGGCAACAAGGAAATCGCCGAGATTCTCGCCGATTTCCTTCCCTGCCACCTCATCGGTTTCAATTTCCCCGATCACGGGAGCCAGACCTATATCAAAGATCCCCTTAGCCTTCACTTCGGGTCGATGGAAGAGCTCACTCCTTTGATCAAAATTTTGCGGCAGTGCGTGATTGAAGGGAATGTGGACAAGATCCATCTCTACGGCTTTTCAGCAGGAGGGGGCGCCGTGGTCAACGCCCTTGCCGTTCTCAATAACGGCCGCTACGACTCGATCTCCCCCTCTGAGAGAAAGGCGATTTTAAAAGCTGTAGAAAAAGGAAGCGTGATCCTCGATTGTCCTCTTAAGTCAATTGATGAAGTCATCGCAGCACGCGGCTCATTTTTTCCTCTCAGAGTCGTTCAAGAACAATATAAAAGGAACAACCTCGTCCCCATCGATTCGGTAAAAGAACTCACTGCGCTATCCCTTACAATTTTCGTCCATTTTCAGGTTCCCGACGCTATTCTTTCCAATCGGGATGACACAATTTTCATTGAACGCTTGAAAGAAGCGGTTAATACGGGTAAAATATTTTTAATCGAAGGAAATGAAGGGCGGCATCTCCCTTGCCTCCCCTCCCTTCGACAAAAAGTTGGCTCGTTTTTTTCTCAAAATTGAGATGGAAGCGAGTTTTACTTGCAGAAATGGCCGCATTTATGCGAAGATTTCTTAGAAATACCTTCAACTAGGAAGATTAGGATGAAACTTTACGTAGGAAACTTGCCTTTTACAGTGCAAGAGCAAGACTTAAGAAACTTTTTTTCAAAATATAGCTCAATCACAAGCGTTCAATTGATTTCAGATCGCGAAACAGGCAGGTCCAAAGGCTTCGGGTTCGTTGAGATCAGCAACGAAGACGAAGCGACAAATGCTATACAAGAGTTAAACGGAAAAGATTTCGGCGGCCGTGCCGTGATCGTAAATGAAGCGCGCCCTCGCGAAAACCGCGAGAACCGCTCATTCGGCGGAAGACGCGGACGCTAACTCGAAATAACAACCCTTGAATTCCCCTTTTGAATTCAAGGGTTGTTCGAATTATCTAAGCTGATATTTCTAGCAATTCTAATTCAAATTTCAAGGTTTGGCCTGCTAAGGGGTGATTCCCATCAAGCTTTACCTTTTCGTCCTTGATCTCTAAAATTTTGAAGTAAGCCGCCGACCCGTCGGGTTGCGGAACTTCAAACTCTAGTCCAACCGAAGGTTGAAAGTTTTCGGGAAACTCAGAGCGATTAACCAAAATAATCAATTCATCATGATGATGGCCAAAACTTTGCTCAGGCGGAAGGGTGACATCTTTTTTTTCCCCTTTCTCCATCCCCTCCACCGCGCTTTCAACTCCCGGCAGTAGAGCGCCTCCGCCGATTTCAAACTCCAAAGGCTCACGATCATGCGAAGTGGCGAAGATATCTCCGTCAGCAGTTTTACCCGTAAAATGGATCTTCACCTTGTCGCCTATTTTTGCCGGCATAAAATCCCCCTCCCTTTTCTAATTAGCATGTTTATTAATTGTAACAATTACGCATCTAACTTCTCAATAATTAGTAATAAAATCCTACCGCCATATTTTAAATTTATAAATATGAGAACGTTAGCTATAAGTATAGCGCACTTCGTCGTTCTTTTTCGGACCCAAAACTCTCCAAGTGAGCTCTAGATTCGGAGGCTGAAAAGCAAGCTGCCCGAAGTAGGTATCCTCTCCGCAGAGATGGGCATGAAGCGACTCAAGTCTCTGCTCGTTAACGGGAGCAAGATGGAATAGGAAGACGGGATTCTTTTCTCCGAACCGCAAGTGTTCAAGAGTGAACATCCCCTCAATCCGATTCAAGGTCCAGCGAAAGACATTTCGAAATGTAAACTCCTGACCTTCAAGACCTCTCCACACTCCTTTCTCGTGGAAGACGCAAGCGTTACCGCCCTCGTAAACGGCGGTGACGCTGCCTGTTCCCTCCCCTTTTGATCTGCGGGAACGAAAGCGAAAAGTCACATGGCTCGTCGCGCGCAGCTTCCTCCATATTTCTTCAAGAAGATCTTTATTGGGCTTCGGGATATGGCGGACGAAATAGTAGTCTTTTTTTTCTGAAGGAGCGAGTTTGACATAGGCCTTTTTTAACAATGCTTCCAACTCATTGAGAAGAGGGTAATCGGGATCAAAGGTGTAAAAACGGGTCTTTCCTTCATACCTGCTTTTGAGAATTCCTTCTCGCTCAAGGCGGCTTAACGCCTTTTGGATCGGTGTCAAGGGAGTATTGAGCATCCGGTGCAATTGAGTTGCGTAAGCCCGTTCATTGACGAGCATGAAGAGCAAAATCCGCTCGACGCTCTTACTTCCGAATAACCCTCTGAGCAAAATCTACCTCCTTTTTAACTCCATCCGATTCAAGAGGTGCAAGAGATATAACCTATTTTATAGATCTCATTCAACTACAAAGTAGGTAAGTATAAAAGAAAAGCCCTTGAATTCCTTTAAAATTACTGTTGAAATCTTCGTTATGAACAAAATTCGCAAGATTTATCACACACCTTTGATTGAATTACTATCGGAAGCACATGAAGTTCATCGGCAGCACCATCAAGTCGGAGAGGTGCAGCTCTGCCACCTTGTTTCCTATAAAACGGGAGGATGCACGGAGGATTGCGCCTACTGCGCCCAATCAGCCCGTTACCAAACGGAAGTGGCGCCTCTTCCTCTGATGCAAAAGGAGGAGCTATTTGCCCGTGCGCGGAGTGCGGTTGAGGCAGGCGCGAGCCGCATTTGCATCGGAGCTGCCTGGCGCGGAGTACGAGAGGGAAAGGCATTCGACACAATATTAGATGTTGTAAAAGACCTGACCGAAAAAGGAGTCGAGGTCTGTTGCACGCTTGGACTGCTTAACGAGCAGCAGGCGCGGCGGCTGAAGGAGGCGGGGCTTTATGCCTACAACCACAACCTCGACTCGTCGCGCACCTTTTACAAGACGATCATCACGACCAGGGGCTATGAGGAGCGGCTCCAGACGCTGAGGCGGATTGAAAAGGCGGGAATCGGGATGTGCTGCGGGGGAATCATCGGCATGGGGGAGAGCCGCGAAGATAGAATCGCCCTTTTACACACTCTCTCCCAGCTCAATCCCGAATCGATTCCGCTCAACTTCCTTAGCCCAATCGAAGGAACACCTCTCCAAAAGCAAACCCCTCTTCCGATTTGGGAAATGCTAAGGATGATTGCGACCGCCCGGATTGCACTGCCTAAAGCGTTGATTCGGCTCTCAGCAGGGCGGCTTGAGCGGAGCCTAGAAGAGCAGGCGCTCTGCTTCATGGCAGGGGCTAACTCGATCTTTATCGGAGAAAAATTATTAACCGTAAACAACCCCTCTGTAAGCGATGACCAGGCCATGTTTGAACTTTTTGGACTTAAAAAGAGACCGCCATTTAAGGAGCGAAGAGAGACGCTCACTTCCTTCGAATCGGCAACCGAAAATTGATTTCGCCTCGAATGACTATCTGGGCTTCGCACGTAGCTCGCGCCTGCGCGCCCTCTTTCACGCGCGCATCAAAGGCCTGAAGCGACTCGGCTCTACGGGATCACGCCTTCTGACGGGAAATTCAACATACTGCGAGCGGCTGGAAGAGGAGATTGCCGCCTATCACGGCGAGGAGGCCGGTTTGATTTTCTCTTCGGGCTATACGGCAAACCTGGGACTTCTCTCAGCGATTGCAGGACGCGATGATTACGTCGTCTACGATGAAAGTGTCCATGCGTCGATCCGGGACGGGATCGCGCTTAGCCGCGCGCGCAACTATTCTTTTCGTCATAACGATGTCGACGATCTTAAAAAAAAGATGAAACGGTGTTCCCGCCCTCCCTTTGTCATTGTAGAGTCGCTCTATTCGACAGATGGATCGCGCGCTCCTCTTCTCGAGATCGCCCCCCTCACCGATCGTCTGATCGTAGACGAAGCGCATGCGACGGGGGTATACGGGCCGGGACTTGTCACCATGCCGGTATTGGCTCGGATCCACACTTTTAGCAAGGCGCTCGGGGCGCACGGGGCGATTGTGCTCGGCAGCCGCCGCCTGCGCGATTTCCTGATCACATCTTCGCGGCCCTTCATCTACTCCACAGCTCTCTCCATGCCCCAGATTGCGTTGATCGAATCCGCCTATGCTTTACTGCGCGAACAAAACCCTTTTCCCTTTCCTTCTCCAATCCTTACCGTTCCGATCTCTCCAATCCCTGAGGAATTCGATATCCGTCCACTGCGTTATCCAACGGTCGCGCGCGGCAAAGAGTGTTTACGGGTTTGCTTGCATACATTCAACACATCAGAAGAAATCGAGAGGCTCTATGCATGGATTGATCGTCACAGGAATTAGCACGGATGTCGGCAAAACCGTTGTGTCGGCCGTTTTAGCAAAAGCGCTTAAAGCCGATTACTGGAAGCCGATTGAAGCGGGAGGGTGCGACACCGAAAGAGTGAGTGCGCTATCAGGGGCCGTTTGCCACCCGCCGGCCTATCGCTTTAAAACTCCGACCTCCCCGCACCATGCAGCTTTTATCGATAAAGTCGCGATCGATCCGCAGCGGATCGTCCCTCCTCAAGCTACGCGCCTTATTATCGAAGGATGCGGAGGAGTGATGGTCCCTTACGGAGAGGATCATTTGGGGACTCTCTTCTCCAAATGGAATTTCCCCTGGATCGTCGTTTCAAAAAACTATCTGGGGAGCATCAACCACACCCTATTGACTCTCGAATGGCTCAAAGCACACAGGCAGCAGATTATGGGGGTGATTTTCAACGGAGAGCCCTGCCCGCACGCAGAAGAGTTCATCTTATCGTATGGCGGAGTCGCCCCTCTCGGGCGCCTTTTACCCGAAAAAAAACTCGATACAAGGAGAATCGCATGTTATGCCCGACAGTTGAAAGAGACCTTAAGACCATCTGGCATCCTTTCACGCAACGAGGAACCGACCCTAAACCTCTCCCCTTCATAAGAGGCGCAGGGAGTTATCTCTATACTCCTGAAGGGGTCGGCTATCTCGATGCCATCTCTTCGTGGTGGGTCAATCTTCACGGACATGCCCATCCGGTAATCGCCGAAGCAATCTCCAAGCAAGCGGGGCAGATGGATCAGGTCCTTTTCACCGACTTTACCCACTCTCCCGCAATTGAGCTAAGCGAGAGGCTGCTCTCTCTTCTTCCTGAGGGATTTTCGCGCGTTTTTTTTACCGATGATGGATCGACGGCCGTCGAGGCGGCTCTCAAAATGGCCATTCAATATTGGCATAACCGCGGGATCAAAAAAAGGCGGATCCTCTCGCTCGATGGGGGCTATCACGGCGACACCTTCGGGGCGATGAGCGCTGCCGGAAAAAACGGTTTCAATTTCCCCTTTTGGCCCTACCAGTTCGAAGTCGAGACGATAGGCCGCCCTTTTGACCAAAATGCACGCCGTTTACTTGACACCGATTGCGCCTGCCTCATCTATGAACCGCGCATCCAGGGCGCCGGCGGGATGCGCATCTATCCCAAAGAAGAACTCGAGGCCCTTCTCAACCTCTGCCGCCAATCGGAGACGCTGCTCATCGCAGATGAAGTGATGACCGGATTTGGGCGGACGGGTCCTCTATTTGCCAGCTCTTTCTCGCTAAAGCCCGATTTCATCTGCCTTTCCAAAGGGATTACAGGAGGAGCTCTTCCTCTTGGCGTTACCGTAACGCATGAAGAGATTTACGAAGCCTTCCTTTCAAATAAAAGGGAGCGCGCCTTTTTGCATGGCCACTCTTACACCGCAAACCCCATCTGCTGCGCCGCCGCTAACGCCAGCTTGACCCTTTTCAACGAGGCCGACCGTAAGCGGATCGAAGCGGGACATCGCCGCTTTTGTTTCGAATGGGAAGGGCATCCCAAACTCAAACGGCTCGAATATCTCGGCACGATCCTTGCCTTGGAATTTAACGGAGAAGATGGCTACTACAGTCCTCAGAGAGACATACTTTTGAGATATTTTCTGGAGAGGAAAATTCTTCTCCGCCCTCTAGGAAACGTCATCTACGCGATGCCCCCTTATTGCACCACAAACACGGAGCTTGAAATCATCTATGGAAGCCTTTCTACGTTACTTAATCAAGGATCGTGAACGCCACGTTAAATGGCTGAACACCCTTTCCTATCTCGAAAATTGCGGCGCGCGGAAAATCGCCGAAGCCGAGCACCCGACCCTTGTGCGCCGGGAAATGCTCAAGCACGCTGCTGAAGAGTTCCGGCACGCTCATTATCTCAAGGAACAGATCAAAAAGCTCACACCAAATCCTCCGGTCGATTATCGGGAGATCTTTGGGGGAAATTTGACTCGGCGCTATCTCGACCGTTTGGAGATCGCGGTCTGCCGCCTTACAGACGAGATGGTCTACCCTTTAGTCACATATGCGATTGAGAAGCGGGCAGAGAAGCTCTATCCAGCGTATCATCTAGCGCTTAAGGAGTTGCGTTCTAAAGTGACAGTCATGTCGATCATTAAGGAGGAGGAGGGTCATCTCGACGAGATGGAGCGGCTACTTGCAGGCAACCCCCTCAAAGAAAAAGTGTGTGACATCGAATCTGCTCTTTACGAGTCCTGGCGCTCCAAACTATGCAGCAATTCCCTGTAAGCAATTTCATTTAAAATTTAAACTGTTAATTACTAAAAACGTTTGTTAAAAAAAAACGCGGAGATGCGGAGACGCAGAGGCGCGGGGGTCAAAAAAAATGGAAGCCCCCATCGCATGGACAAATTGTCTGCAAATTAATTTTTGCGTTGAATTTTTCAGTTGAATCCGAGTAAAATTTCACGAATGAATTCGGCGTTTAAGCATTCATTGCCAGCCATTTTTTGCTATTTTCCCTTGGGGATCGTCTATGGCGTGTTGTTTACCCAGCACGGCTTTCCCTGGTACTACGCTCCCCTCTTCAGCGCGTTTGTCTACGCCGGCGCGATGCAATTTCTTGCCCTATTGATCCTCTCGGCGGGCGGTTCTCTTCTAACCCTCGCCCTCGCCTTAATCCCGCTTGGAATCCGCAATATCTTTTATGGAATGACCCTTTTTGAACGGTATAAAAATTGTAATCCCTTCTTGCGCATCTATTTAGCCCATGGCCTGGTCGATGCTACCTATTCGATTTTGCTCACAAATCCACGTGATCAGGATGAGAAAAAAGATTTGCGCTACATCAAGCTGCTTACGGTGATCATCCACCTTTCATGGATACTCGGGACCTTACTAGGCACCGTCGCAGATGTGCTCGTTGAGATCCCTAAGGGTCTTGAATTTTCGCTTACCGCCTTTTTCGCCGCTTCGGCCGTCGAACAAATCCGAAAAAAGCGGGAATTCATGCCGATTTTGATCGCACTCGCTTCTATCGTCATCGCCTTGTATGCGGCACCCAATCATTTGTTTTTAACAGGGCTAGGGATAGCGGCTGTTGCGATTCTGGCTCTCCCGAATAGAGAGAGGAAGAAAGCATGATTGCTGCACTGATCTTGATGACAACCATCTCCTTTAGCTTCCGTTACGCTCCATTTGTTTTGTCGGATTTTCTCAAAGGAAGGACATTCTTAGAAAAGCTCGCAGCTGCGCTCCCCCTTTGCATTTTGATCTTGCTCATCGCCCACAATTTGGAACACACCGGCTGCCATACTCCTGAAATCGCCGCTCTTTTGGCTGTGATCGTCGCACAAGTTTTTTTCCGTAGCGTACTTGCCAGCATGGCTGTGGGCGTTTTCCTTCACCAATTCCTTTTGAGGTGCATATGACATTCGAAAAAAAGTTAGTCGCTGTAATGAATAAGAGCGTAGAATCCGGCGTACTGATGAACGCGCTTGCACACATGTGCATTGGCTTTGGAGCCAATCTTGGCTCTGAAGCACTTCAGCTGGTCGATTATATCGACAAAGAGGATCACCACTACCCGAATATTTCCAAAATGCCGTTCATCATCCTCCGGGCCAATTCAAACAAAATCCGTTCCCTTGTCGATATTGCAAAAGAAAAAGGGATCGATTGGTCAGCTTTTACCGATACCATGACTGTCGGGTCGTGGGAAGAGCAGCTCGAGAGAACGAGAACCAAAATAGTTGAAGAACTCGTCTTCTATGGCGTGGTTCTCTTTGGAGAATGGGATAGAGTTACCGAGATGACGCGCAAGTTCTCATTGTGGAAATAATTCCCAGCCCCCTCCTAAAGCCTTGTAGAGATTGATAACGTCGAGCAAGAGCACCGTTTCGCTATCCAAAAGATTTTGCTTGGCGTTGATAAGTTGGCGGCCGCTCTCAAGTACGTGTGTGAGGTCGGTGAGACCCTTCTCAAACCGGTCGGCCGTTATCGTGTCGATCCGCGCGTACCGTTCAAGAGCCGCCTTGCGGTGGCACACGCTCTCGCGATCCTCCTGATAGAAAGCTAAAGCACTCTCTGCCTCCTCAAGTGCGGTTAGAACGGTTTTCTGGTATGTAAATGCAGCCGCAGCGGCCGCAGCTTCGGTTAAACGCAAATTTCCGACCAGATTCCCTCCCCTATAAATCGGAATTGAACTCAGCGCACCGATTCCCCAGGTCTTGCTGTCGAGTTGAAATAACCTATTAGCTTCGGTCGATTGCAGCCCGACCATCCCTAAAAGCGAGAAGGAGGGAAAGAATGAGGCAACAGCCACGCCGATATTCGCGGTCGCGGCAGCGAGCTCCCTTTCGACTTGACGCACATCGGGGCGGCGGCGCAATAGATCGGAGCGTAGACCGCAGCCAATGCAATCGGGCGGCTTAGGAAGAGCTCGAATCGGCATGAGCTCCTCAACCAAACTCTCAGGAAGAGTTCCCGTCAAGACCGAAAGGATATAAATATCCCGGCAAATCTGCGCGTGGATAGGCGGTAGGGCCGCTCTCAAATCGGCTAGTTGTGCCTCAAGCTTTTCAGAAGCCAGACGGTCTATCAGCCCTTTTTCCCATTGATGGAGGACAAGCGCTGCCTGATCTTCGAGCAGCGCTATATCCTCCTCAATCAAAGCTGCCTGTTGCTGGCTGCTTCTGAGATCTATGTAATTAAGCGCAACGTCGGCAAAAAGAGCCGTCAGCACTCCATGGCGCTTTTCTTCTGCGCTTCCAATTGTTGCATCAGCCGCTTCTACTCCCCTGCGGATCCTCCCAAAGAGATCGAGTTCCCAGTTGACGCTTACAAGGAAGCTATAGATATTTAGGAGGCTCGAAAAGCCTTCCTCCGGGAATTGGTCAAAGAATGAAGAGGCGAAAAAGGGACCGTTTTCGCTAAGTGCGAGACGCAGCGCATTGGGATATCCCTCCACTTGTGGGAAGAGTTCGGAGGCCGCGACCTTGCGCAGTGCCCTTGCTTTTAAGAGATGGGTCGATGCGATGAAGAGATCCAAGTTACAAGCCGCGGCCTGCTCTATGTAGCGATTCAAAAGAGGATCTTCAAACTCCTCCCACCAAGCGAGAGGGGGAGGGCCTGCAGACTCCCATCTTTCGGGTACGCATAAATCGGGCGGATGATAGTTAGGCCCCAAAAGGCAGCCGGTGAGAAGAAGAGTTAAACCGAATAACCATCCCCTCATTCAAGCCTCCTGCGAAAGAGCCATCCGGCTAGTAATAAATTGCATAAGCCTATAAGCGCCATGGGCCATAAGTTCTGGAAAACAATTGACGCATCTATATCCTTTAAAAAAATCCCCCTTGAAATGACCAACATATACCTGAGGGGAATGCCGTATGTAAAGAATTGAAGCGACTGCGGCATATTCTCTATCGGCGTCGCAAAACCTGAAAGCATCACAGAAGGGGCCATCACAATAAACGTCCCAAGCATTGCCTGTTGCTGGGTCGCACAAAGCGAAGAGATGAAAAGACCGATTCCCCCGATAGAAGTGATAAATAGGAGTAGGCTTAAGAAAAACAATGGAAAAGAACCCGTAAAAGGAACTTTGAAGATAAAAACCCCGACTGTAAAGAGAAGAAGCCCTTCGAGCGACCCCACGATAACCCCTGGAACGATTTTTCCAAACAAAATTTCTACCGGGGTCAAGGGTGAGACGAGTAGCTGGTCGAAGGTCCCCAATTCCCGTTCACGTGCGACGGAAATCGAAGTCACAATCAAGCAAGTCAGCATCGATAGAGTGGCAACCAAGGAGGGTATGTTATACCAATAATAGAGCAAGTTGGGATTAAACCAGCTTCTATCGATTAGAGAGACGTTCTGTTGGCGAATTTGAGCTTTCGCGGCAAAATCATCATTAAAGCCGTTGATGATCGTCGTTGCGTAGCCGGCGACGATTTGTGCGGCATTGGATTTACGCCCATCTAAGACCAGTTGTACCGCTGCATTATTGTGCGCGTTGAGATCGCGAGAAAACTGGGCGTCGAGTGAAAGAACCATCACCCCCTTTTGCTCGTCTAAAAACCGGCTAATCTGATCACTTGACTCAAGATAGAGGATATTTGAGAAGGTCGACACACCATGAAATCGCTGGACGAGCTCGAAGCCAAGTTCTCCATTATCGAGATTGAGGATCCCGATAGTAACATTTTTCACCTCAAGAGTGGCCGCGAAGGTAAACACAAAGAGTTGGAACAAGGGGGGTGCTAAAAGAGAAATACGTGTTTTTGGATCGCGCCAGACGCCAATCAATTCCTTAAAAATCAAAGAGAAAATACGCTGCACCGCTTAGTCCAACCTCTTGACGGTTTTACACGCTGTAATTAGAAGAAGGACGAACCCAATTACAATCATAGGAGCAATATTAAGCAGAATCAGCTTCCATACATTTCCTACCAGAAAAAGCGTTTGCAGCGTCGTGACAAAATAGCGCGCCGGCATGAGATAAGTCAACCCCTGGGTCCAAAGGGGCATGCTCGAAATTTCAAAAAGGAACCCTGAGAGAATATAGGCAGGCAAAAACCCGGCGATGACCGAAACCTGGAAGGCAACAAGTTGATTTTTCGAGAGTGTCGAGATCATTAAGCCAAGAGAGAGGGCACAAAATAAAAACGCGACTGTCACGAGAAACAGGATCGAGACCGAACCCCTAAATGGGATCTGAAAACCCCCAACTGTAATTAGAAAACAGATCGCCATAGAGAGAAGACCGAGAAAGAAATAAGGGATGATTTTCCCAATCATCAGTTCCAGGATTCCGATTGGTGTCGACATCATAGCTTCCATTGTCCCTCTCTCCCATTCGCGCGCTACCACAAGGGCTGTGAGTAAAATCCCAATCAACGTCATGATGATTCCTAAAGAACCCGGAAGAAGAAAATTACGACTTTCTAGCTGCTCATTATACCAGAAGCGTGTTTCGACCCCTATCAGCGGCAAACCTTTTAGATCTGAGCTGACCCTCTCCTGCTGAAGCCAGTTTTGGAAGGCTCCACCAACATAATTTTTGACAAAGCTTGCCGTATTTGTCTCCGAACCATCGGCGATAACCTGGATTGGTGCAATCCCGACTTCTCGGTTGCGAAATTGCGTGAAATAGGACGGCACAACCACAAAACCTCGAATTGAACCCCTTTCCAGCGCTCGAACCATCTCCTGCCTGGTACGGCCGATTCTCACATCGAAATAACGCGAATCGACCAAAGAGCGAGAAAAACTGATCGCATCAGGAGAGGTATCTTCCAATACAAGACCGATCGGCACATGCTCTAAATCAAGCGACACGCCATACGCGTAAAGGAAAATCAGCAGGACAGGAAGAACGAAACTAATCAAGATTGCGCTTGGGTCGCGCGTAATCTGCAAGCTCTCTTTGATGATCAAAGCTCGAAGCCTACGTCCTCTCATACCCCTCGATCAAATTGATGAATGCCTCTTCCAAGGTCGGATTTTGATTCTCATCAGTACGGCACTGCTTTTTAAGCACATCGGGTGCCTCGATTTGAATCACTTTTCCCTTATAAATAAGAGCAATCCTGTCGCAGTATTCGGCTTCATCCATAAAATGGGTTGTTACCATGACGGTTACCCCCTTTTCCACAAGTCCATTGATATGATTCCAAAATTCTCGGCGGGTAATTGGATCTACTCCAGAAGTTGGCTCGTCTAGGAATAAGAGGGGTGGCTCATGCATCGTTGCGCACGCTAAAGAGAGGCGTTGTTTATAACCCAAAGGGAGGAAGTCAGGAGAGCTCTTGAGGTATTGCTTAAGGTTAAAAACTTCAACCATCTCTTCGATCATCTCCTCTTGCCGCTTTCTTCGGAGGTTGTAAATTCCTGAGAAAAATTTCAAGTTCTGATAAACCGTCAAATTTGAGTAGAGCGAAAACTTCTGTGCCATATAGCCCAACTGTGCGCGAGCTTGGCTGGGTGCTTTCTGGAAGCTTAGCCCGTTAATCAGTGCTCGCCCTTCGGTCGGCATAAGCAGACCGCAAAGCATCTTAAAGGTCGTTGACTTTCCCGCGCCGTTCGGTCCTAGGAGACCAAAAACCTCACCTCTATTGACGGAGAAATTGATCTGGTCAGCTGCAGTAAAGTTGCCAAAACGTTTCGTCAGTCGATCGGCTGCGATGACTACCTCACCCTTACCCTCTTCTGGCTTTCTCTTCTCCGCAAGTTCCGACTCGCCTCCAGGCCCACCCCCTAAAATATCGATAAAAGCGTCCTCGAACCGGGCGGCGACTTTTCTTGCTTCTATCTCCCTCAAAAAAAAAGCTGGTTTTTCAACCACCACACGGACATCATCACCTTGAATCACCCCATCGATCACATTCTCCTGAGCCAAAACCTGCTTCAATAGCTTTCTTCGACTCCCACCCTTTGCATTGATCAGAAAAACACGATTCTGCATCTTGTCTGTCAGCTCTTTTGGTGGACCATGAAAAAGAAGTTTTCCTCCACTGAGCAACAAAACTGTCTCACACCTCTCCGCTTCCTCGAGATAAGCCGTACTCCAGACCACAGAAATCCCCTCACTTACGAGCAACTTGACCATCTTCCACAACTCTCTTCGAGAGATCGGGTCGACTCCAACACTAGGTTCATCCAAAAGCAGGAGTAGTGGCTTTTTCACAAGTGCACAAGCAAGACCGAGTTTTTGCTTCATCCCACCTGAAAGAGCACGGGCGAGGCGCTTTTGGAACGGTGCAAGCCCCGTAAAATCAAGCAGCTTCTCGAAAACACTTCTGCGCTCTTCATTAACAAGGCCGCGTAAATCGGCATAGAGATTCAAGTTTTGGATGACCGAGAGATCTTCATAAAGCCCGAATTTCTGAGGCATATAGCCTGAAATTGTGTGGATATACTCTGCTTCTTTTACAGAGTCTCTTCCATCTACTAGGACCCTCCCCTGAGAAGGTTGCAAGAGGCCTGAGATCAAGCGGATCAAAGTCGTCTTCCCCGCTCCGTCCGGTCCTACCAGACCGACAATCTCTCCTTTTGGAATACGAGCATTGATCTCGGCAAGAGCCGGCGGGAATTTTTTCGAGAAGATTTTTGTGACCCCTTCGATTTCAACGAGCACTTCCGACCCAACTGGTATTAAGCTTGACAGTAACAGGCATTCCCTGCTTCAGCAACTTGTCGGGATTGTCCACTACGATGCGCAGACGGTAGACAAGATCGGTGCGCAACTGCTCCGTTTGCACCGTCCTTGGGGTAAATTCTGCTACCGGAGAAATGAAGCCGATCCTCCCTTTATAGACCGGTGCTCCCTTTGTATCTGTATGGATCTCAGCCTCCATTCCGAAGTAGATTTTACCCAGTTCGGGCTCCCCTACATAGGCCCTAACCCAAACAGGAGAGGTAATCGAAAGCGTGTAGACCGGAACCCCCGGATTGACTACTGCGCCCGGTTCCCGAATTCGGGTTAAGACGATCCCCTCCGTAGGCGCAAAGGCCTTTGTATAGGCCAGATCGTACTCAGCGATTTCCAAACTCGATTTTGCCGAGGCGTATTCGGCTTCAAGCACTATTTTTCTCGCCCGTGCGTCATCCAGATTCTCCCGTGAGATCCCTCCGGAGTCGATAAGCTCTTCGCGCCGTTTCAAGAGGATTTCCGCGTTTGCCAAATTCTCTGCGATCGCCTTTGCGTTCGCTTTGGTTTCGCCTACCCGGCTCGTATAAGGAGTTTCATCCAGCCTGGCCATCAGCTTCCCCTCTTCGACCAAGTCGCCCTCTTCGAAAAGCATCTCTTCGACTTGTCCCGCGACCCGGAAAGAGATGTCGACCTGGCGCACATCGACATTTCCATAAAGCGTGAGGATATCCCCCCCCCTCCGTACCTGGAAATAGAAATAGGCCGCGGCTCCGAAGCCGACGATCACGCACGCGATAAGCAGAAGGATGAGAATTCTTTTCACACCCTAGTCATAAGCCATAAAAGATTTACTTGGCAACCGCAACCACGGGGGTCTTGATTCAATGCTTCTTGTAAAGCCTTATCCACGTATTGAGCTGTTCTATACTCACACCCATTCCCACAATCCGGCTTTGATCAAGCTGATCCAGATCCTCTAACACATCTTCAATGAAAGATTTTTGATCCGTTGGAGGTATAATCTTTTCGGCAAATTCTCTAATGTAAGTATCCAGAGCTCTTCCAAGCAGATATTGATTTAGAATCTCTCGAACGAGTTCGCGGCGCTGTTGGCGATAGCGCACACGCACTTCATCATAACCTAAAGACTTGACCGTCGAATCGTAGGCAGCACATGTCCTCATATATGAATAAACATACAAGTCTATAAGCGGACGGACATCCTGCAATTCATAAATGCAAAGCATCGCAGACATATAATCATCAACTTCTATCGCATTAAACGAAAGAGGAACTAAATTGTTGGTAATGAGAGGAATATTTGCACAAAGCCGCGCAGTACGTTTATTCACATCGATGAATGCCTGCAGATAGCTGATGTGAATCAATAGAAAAAGGCTCAGCTCAAAAGGATTGATGATTTGAACTGCTATTTGGCAAATTTTGTTCAGCTGATTTTCAATTTTTTTTGGGTCTTCGAAAGGGATATAGGTCGAACCGCCAATTCGAACTCCATAATCTCGTACTTTTCCTGCATAGCGCGTATCGATTAATCCTTCAGCAAGCAGATAGTGAATGGTACATACTACAGTGCGGTTTACCTCCAAACGCGGTGCATTTTCAACTAGATAACGTATTGCTTCTTTGTGATTGAGAATCATGATCTTTTCCATATCAAGCTTCCCTTCTGCGCTATCTCCATGCAAAAGTAGCTTTTCAGTATCCAACAGTGAATAGGTGTTTCCTTCGAGGCGCGAAGAGTTGTAGGAAAGGTCGATCAGCAAGCGATTAAATATCTTATGTGCGTATGTGCCCGCAGGATCTTGTCCGTTAGCACGCTCTCCGGCTTCCTCCAATTGCAGCCGAAGAGCTTTCGGAAGATAGAAAGTTTCATTTGGTCGATAAGAATCAACCCATTTGAGATCGTAGGCAACAGGCAGGCGCTCAAAAATTGGACGCTTGATTTGCGCGATAGCAATGAGGCTATCCGTCACGAAACAGCTGCTCACTCGATCCCATTCTGAAGTTCCCGCCTTGATCGCGATATATTTTACACTTTTAGTGTGACCCGTTTTTCTTACCAATCCCTCAGTAATTAATTCGTTCAACCAGCGGCGAACCGTTCTTTCAGAGAACGTAATTTTAAATTTACCCATTAACTCTGAAAGAGTTATGGGCTCAGATTCTTGACTCAATTGAAGCAAGACGGCTCTTTTTCGATCTCGCGACTTCATATTTTGGAGTAAATTTTGTCCGAAATATATCAATTCGGACATTTTTTTGTCCGAATTAGGGCTCTATCTTAATTGACCTTTTACAATAGTCTTTAATAAACTCATTACTAATCAAAATCATTCAAGAGTTATGAAAAATATTTTTTTGATTTTTTTGTTCATGGCGGCCTCTGCGGTCGCATGCGCCGAAACCGGGCTGTTTTGGTTCGTCTAACCGGAACGAAGAGCGAAGTGCTGGTCGATCCGAATAGATTCGACCGCGAGGTGATGCTGATCGGCTTTTCTCTCAGCCCAAACGGCCGTTACCTCAGCTACGGCCTCTCTATCGCAGGATCGGATCAGCTCGAATGGCGAATCCTCGATCTGGAAAAGGGAAGCGAGCTGCAAGAACGGCTGACAGACATCCAGTTTTCCGAAGTGTTGTGGGATGAATCAAATGACACCGTATATTATGTGAAAAACTGCTTTGAGGTCTATGCCCACAAAATCGGCACTCCGCTCTCTGAGGGCCAGCTTCTCTACAGGCCTGAAGAAGATCTTTTTGTCTATCGCCCGCGGATTGCGTGCAATGGACGCTACATCCTTGTTGAAGAGAGACGCCAAGTCGCAAAACAAGTCGGGATCCGCTTGATCGACTTGCGCGATAGGAGCGCGATTGAACTGATCGAACCTGGTGAATTCGACATCACGCCGACGGCCTCTTCCTGCGAAATCGTCACCGAGCAAGTTTGGTATACGAGCAAAGACGGGACGCGCGTGCCCATGTTTCTAACCCATCGAAAAGAGGTGCCGCTCGATGGGAATGGGCCGGTCCTTCTCTATGGCTATGGAGGATTCGGAAATCCGGTCACCCCTTTCTTCCGCTCTTATCAACTCAGATGGGTGGAAGAAGGAGGCATTTTCGCTGTGCCGAATATCCGCGGGGGCAAAGAGTTCGGTACTAATTGGTACGATAACGGGAAACTCGACCGGAAACAGAATGTCTTCGACGATTTCATCGCTGCAGCCGAGTGGCTGCGTTCCAAAAAGCCGGGACCAATCGGTATCTTCGGCACGAGCAACGGAGGATTGCTAATCGGAGCGGCTTTGACCCAGCGCCCCGCCCTCTTCGATGCCGCTGTCGTCAATAAGGGAGTGCTTGACATGCTCCGCTTCCACCTCTTTACCATCGGGCGGTTTTGGATCTGCGACTACGGCAACCCCGAAGATCCGAACGATTACGCGGTTCTCTTGAGCTATTCTCCTTACCACAATGTGAAAAAGGGTGTGAAATACCCTCCCACTTTAGTGAATACGGCCGACCATGATGATCGGGTGGTGCCCATCCATAGCTTTAAATTCTTTGCAGCGCTCAAAGAGGCAAATAGCAGTGAAAACCCGATACTCCTAAGGATCGAAGAGTCGTGCGGACACGGCGGAAGCGACTCGCGCGAACAGGAAGTGGCCTTCGGACGCGATTTGCTCGGATTTTTTTATGCAGAGCTGCTTAGGAAAGAGGCGATTCTTTCGGAAACTCTCTCCTCTATCGAATAATCGAAAAGCATATGTCCCATTTTGGGGATGAAGGCGCACTCAGCTTGGGGTATTTTCTCCGCAAGTGCTCTCCCTCCGCGTTGAATGGGGACTAGGTAATCCTCTTCCCCGTGAATGATTAGAGTCGGAAGAGTGATATTCGAAAAGGTCTCCCTCCGCTCTTTCAGGGTCTCGGCTATCCTCCGCATCACGTGCATATGGCGTGCGTGCGCTCCCACAGGATAGCGCGAACGGGTGAACATCTCTTGTGTATAGTTCCTTGCCAACCCCTCCTCGACGGGGATGGAGCCGTTGAGCCTTTCCCAGACCCCGCGAAAACCTTCATAACTCCCTTCAAAGTCGTCAGTGGGGCGATTGCGCAGCATCACGAGCCACGTCTTGTGCATCACCTCTTTCTCTTCAGGTGTGTAGGGGGCGGTAAGAGCTCCGGTTTCTCCTACAGGACCGGCTGAAATGATGACGAGGCTGCGCATCCGGTCGGGGTGGGAAGCAGCCATTAGCTGGCCGATGTAGCCGCCCATCGAATGGCCGACGATATGGGCATCGCGGATATTGTAGCCGTTGAGGATACCGACTGCGTCCTCAACAAGATCCTGAAGTTCATAGTCGCTTTTGCTCGGGTGAGAGAGTCCGGTGTCGCGGTGGTCGTACCGGATGAGATAAAACCCGGCGCTCAAGAGAGGCCGGCAGAAGGTGTCGGTCCAGAAATGGGCGTGGGCTCCTGCTCCGCTAATCAGAAGAACAGGAGCATTTGCCGGATCGCCGAGAGCTTCTGTCCAGATCTTCTCCCCTCTTATATCTACAGTTCTTTGTGTCGCCATCATCAAATAATCGGAAGATTAACATTCTCCCCTCAATTTTGTCGAATTTTTTTAATAAAAACTTAATTGTATATTGTTATAATTATATTATAAATTTTTAATTAAAACCATAATAAGGAGTAATCATGTACAACATAAAAGCGTATAATTCATCAGTTCTAGACAAACTAAATGAAATTTCTCAATCGAGTAGAGATCTCCCTCCAAAAGAAAAATCAAAAATTGATCAGTGTATCGTAGATTCTATGCAACTTTTAGAAATCAACCAAGCGCTTGCCTGTAAGCTATTAGAGGAACAACAAGATTCTTTATCCAAAATGGAAAAGCGCGCAAATCGACTTTTAGAGTCTTCAACTTCAAGAACGCCTAAGCCTAAGGAACCAAGCCTGCTAAAGCGCAGCTGTCAAACATTGGAAGGTAGCCTAAAAGAACTCACTGAGGAGAAAGATAGATCGATGGAAGAAAAAGGTGCCGATCTATTAGAACAGGCGCTCACCTTCCCTCTGAAAGAAAAACGAGACGAACTCTCTAAGAAAGTGAAGGATACATTCGGCCCAAGAAAAGTAACCAATTTAGCCTTTAAGGCTTCCGATAAGGCTTATCGTGTAGCCAGAAAGGCCGAGATCATTGAAGAGAACGAATTGTTTGAAGCTGCTGTTACAATGAACAATACGCGCAAAAAATTAGTAGAAGAGGCTGCAAATTGTATCAAAGCTCCGGGACGCACAATGCGTAAATACATATATAATACGAGTACTTAGATTAACTTATCCGCATATCTCCTACCAATTTTTCCCAAACTGCCTAGTTGTAATGACGAGGTTGATTTAAATAGAGGCTAAGATTAAAATTATTGGATATCAACAACAAAAAACTTATTTTATGAGTTTAAATCCTACTTCTCCTATTCAACTTCCTCCTTATTGTGAAGAGAATACTTTCATGCAGAAGGGAGAAAGTCTTCCTTCTCTTGAATCATTGGGGTTGTTGTCGATAGCTAATAACGCAGAGGGGGTAGCTTCGAAATGCAGCTCTTGTGGGAGTGAATCCTCGACGGAATGGGTATGGTCTATCAAGGATAACACCCTCTTCTGTTCTGCTTGTGATCTGAAAACGAAAGAGATAGCTCGCCGATGCATTTTGTGTGGAACAAGATCGACCCCGCAATGGAGATTCGACCCAAAAAAAGAACGCCTCTTCTGCAATGCTTGTGGATTGAAAGATTATAGAGAGCGAAAAAAAGTTCTTCAAGGCTCTTAGCAGAATCAGTTGAAAAATTTACACTTTGACGCGGTCAAAATGTAAATTTTTCAACTGATTCTGCTATAAAAAAACCTCTCTTAGGAAGAGTCCTAAGAGAGGCAAACTTTAAATATCACTTGTTGTGATGACGCATGATGTCTTTTACCTCATGACGCGCACGCACCGGAGTGAGATGCCCCTCTTTCAACTCGCGGCGTATATTTTCCAAAGCCTGAAAGACACTTGCCGTGCGTTCTGCTTTTGGAATCTCGTTTTCCGCCTGTTGAATCGTCGAAAGCGCCAGCGTCATATCAACATTGTTGAGATGTTTCTCCAACTTCGTCGCAGAAGCCTGACCCCCTAAAACTGCTTTGAACTCTTCTTCGCATCCGGAAAGCGTCCCCTCCAAATCGATCCGCGTCTGATGCGGAATGTTGCAGGTGTTAAGCTCTCCCCACAAATTGTTAATCTCAGCCTCGAGGCGGAGAATGTCAGACTGCTGGATCTCAGTAGCTCTTACTGTACCCATAATACATCCTCCTTAAGGAAGATCGAATTTCCTCCTAACTCTTATTATATCGCAAAAACCCCCTAATAGTTAAATTAAATATTTAACTAATTTTTCTATATAGCGTACGAGGAGGCGAACTCCAAAACCGGTGACGCCTTGTTCGGGATCATCCGGATTCCAGGAGACACCTGCGATATCGATATGAGCGTAAGGAAGCGATAAATTCACAAAAGCTTTAAGAAACTCAGCAGAGGCCGGAGCAGCCCCATAACGGGGAATGCCGGCATTTTTCAGGTCGGCAATCTTCGATTTGAGTTGGTCGGCAAAGACCTCGCCTAAAGGGAGAGGCCAAACCCTCTCGCTTACCTCCTCTCCCGCCTCTATAAGTGAGCGGGAGAGCGTTGAATCGGAGCAGAAAAGTCCCGCGTATGCGCCGCCAAGAGCGCCAAAGGTCTCCGGAGTTAATGTTCCAAGGTCGATAAGGGTGCGCGGCGCGAATTTTTGCGCATAAACGAGCCCATCGGCAAGCATAAGGCGCCCTTCGCAATCAGTGTCAACGATTTCGACCTCTTTTCCTCCAAGAGTTGAGATCACGTCGCCCGGTTTCAACGCCGCGCCATCCGGCATGTTTTCCGCTAAAACTAGAATCCCCACAACGTGAATGGGAAGCTTCAAGCGGGCGCAGGCGTCAAGGGCGCCGACGACAACACCTGCCCCCGCCTTATCCCATTTCATTTCCGTTAAATGGGACCTTTTGAGATTAATTCCTCCCGAATCGTAGCACACCCCTTTTCCGACAAGAAGAAGGGGCTTCCCTTCCGCTCCCTTATATTCCAGAACGACCATGCGAGGAGGGTGGAGACTGCCCCTTCCAACGGCAAGGAGGGCAGAGGCGCCGATCCGCTCTAGCTCCTCTTCATCATAAACGTCTACCTTCACTCCCTCAAGTTCCAGGCATTTTTTTGCGAAAGCTTCGGGCGGAAGGCGGTTCGCAGGCGCAGCAATCAATTCTTTTGCCCTGCGAATCGCCCCTAGCAGGCAGGCATCGCGTTCGAATGCTTCCTCTCTCTCTATAGGATTTTTGCAAAGCACCGTCAAATCGAGTTCGGGGCATTTCAAAAGGAGTTGAAAGATCGCTTCTTCAGACGCTCCTGCAACAGCGACTCTCTCACAAGTCGCTAGCGGCGCAAGCGGTTCCTCCTTGCGCGCGAAGACGATTTGCGAAACGGGATAGGCCCCATTTGTCGTCATCCGCTTGATTCCCTTCGCTTGATTGAATCGGAGCGCTCCGTTTAATTTCTTATCGAGAGCTGCCTCCACGGCCTCGTTGCAGACGATCAAGAGATCGGCCTCAGGGAGAGCTTCGAGATCAAGAAACCCTATTTTCATCAGAAAACCTCCTTCTTAAAAGTTCCAAAACAAGACCTCCAATCAAGAGCAGGAGGGCAATTTTTCCAAAGCCGGAGCCGTAACCTACCTTATCGAGAGCGACCATCTTACTCATCCCGCCGCCAAGCGTCACAGAAAGAGAAAAGGCAATTGGAATCATCCCCATCACCATTCCCGCTTTTCCCTTTATAGCCACTTCCGAAGCGAAGCTGAAAATCAGCGGAGCGATCATCAGCTCGGCAAGCGATATCATCACAATCACCCCGAATATCGAGGCGAATTTGAGCGCAGTGAATCCCGACGCCACCAAAACGAAGGGCAGAATCAGCCGAATCCGCAATTTTGCCACCAGTGAGCCCAAAGCAAGAATCACAATCGGATTGAGCGCCATGATCATCGAACTTGGAATCTGAAAGCCAAAAATCGTGCGGCTGCTTTCCCTCTCGGCGAAGAGCATGAGTGATGAAGAGATCTGCTCTTCTGCAGCGAAAAAGAGCACCAACGCTCCCAGATAGACAAAAAAAAGGCGCACCTTTTCGCGCTGCAGCTGAGGATCGCGCAGCAGCTTCACTGCGAAAAAGAGGAAAAGTGCAATCGTCACCCAGGGCAGAATGGGAAGCATCATCCGCTCCCTGGAGATTATAAAGGCAATTCCTCCAAGCAGAAAAAAGGCAGGCGCAATCAAAAGCGCGCTGGAGCGAGGATGCGGCGCTTCTCCGACTCCTTCCAACAAGCGGCCTTTAGCAAATAGCAATGCGCAGCCGCACAGCATTCCGCTTGCGCAAAAGGCAAAGCCAGCCCGAAATCCAAATCTTTCAGCAATAAAGCCGCAAAGAGCCGTCGAAACCAGAGCGCCTATATTTTGCACCATGTAAAAGAGGGTAAACCCCTTTTTTCGCCTCCGATCCCCCTCTTCATACACCTCCCCAAGCAGGGCGTTGATGTTGCTTGCGAAGAGCCCGGAACCCAACACGATGAGCGCTAAGGAAAAAAAGAGCCTCTTTTGCGCAATCAATGAAGCATATCCCCCCGCAAGCAAGAGGGCGCCGAGCCCAAGGGCGCGGCGCAATCCGAAGTAGCGATCGGCGAGAATCCCTCCAAAAATCCCGCTGAGTTCAACCAGGCCAATAAAAAGAGCGTTGATTCCAAAGGCCCCGGCATCCGAAAACCGAAGCCCTTCAACCATGTACAAAACCAATAGCGCACGCATTCCATAATGGCTGAAAAACTTACACATCTGAAGAGATGCAAGCAGAGAGAGAGCTTTAGGCTGAGACATTGCCTTCCCCTTCCTTTCCGACCGTCGTTAAGTAGACATGGTCGAATTGCACAGAGCTCCTCTTTTCCCTATATCCCCGAATCTCCAGGAGCGCTTTGGGAATGTTGATCGAAGAGAGATCGGAGGAGGGCTCAAATGGCGCCTCCTTCGAAGCAGACGTCAAAGCCAAATCGGTAAATCCCCTCCCACGAATCTCCTCGATAGCCGCTTCGCGGCTTCCTTCGACAACCGCTTCGAAGACCACGATCGGAATATCGTGAGCCAGATCGGGATAAGTAGACTCGGGAAGCAGCTCGAATCGACCGCCTGAACAAGAAGGAATCATCGGCAAAAAGAAGGGCCTTCCCTCTTTGACGATACTCTTTAAAGCGATCAACGCCCTCTCTTCTCTCAAACGATGCAAAACCGTTTGAACCGAGTAGAAAAGCGATCCGTATGCTTTAGGAGGATAACGTGGATCGGGCGTATAGATATGCGTATTTTCCTTTGAGAGCATTTCGATCGCAAGCTCTGCTTGCGCATGCCTTCGGATCGCCTCCATGTTAAGCATCGAGAGGCGCGCTTGAGCCTCAGAAGCGATTACCTTCACATTGCTCAATTTTTTCGACAAGATCGTAAGACGTCCAGGATCGGTTTGTGTCAAGATGACACCATTCTCCAACCTCTTGTAAGCAACCCGCGTCACCGTCAATAAGAAGCAGTGGAGCAAGTATTCCATCTCCTTTGAGATCGCAATCGACTCGACGTGTGTCGAAAAAAAGGCTTCAGGTGAAGAGTTCTTACGCTCCTTCGAATTCGACTTGCGCGCTTGAACCCGCCTCTTTAGGTCACGAACCCCTTTTTCCAATTGCCTGGACTCTTCGCTTAAGTCGAGCGCCACCACACGGCGTAATTCAAGGGCTTGGCTTTGACACGCACCATCAGCCGGATTTGCATCAAACGCCTTGTAGTTTTTTTGGTCAAGCGCTTTAAGCGTTCCCAAAACGGTCTCTGCAATCAAGAGGGCTACAGCGCACATCTGCTGCTCACCCGGATTTTCTCTCTCTTCTGTTCGATTTCCCGTGCAGTACATTGGCACTAAAGACGAGACGACCGAACATCTATCCTTAACAGGGGACATGTTGAACCTCGTAATAAAAATGTTTTTAGTAAAAAAAAAGAGGGGAAAAGCGGCTTAACGCCAATAGAAATAGAAAGAAGGGAGAGAAAATGGGGAAGAATAGCTAGTTTGGGTAGCCCTAAACATGTAGTGATTTAAAGGTTTTAATTTATGAGGATTCTAATTATTTTTTTTGAAAAAAATAGGAGAAACTCATGAATATCTCTTGTCCTCACTGCTACTCAAATACAGTTCGTAAAAATGGTTCG
>JAFIGI010000054.1 GCA_020831465.1 Chlamydiales bacterium | reverse complement strand
ATGATGAATGACATACAAGAAATCTCTTGTAGTTTTTTATCTTACGATTCTCTGGGCGTTGATGAAGCTCGAATATTATATGTAGAAATGATGGAAGAATATTTGGAACGCATTAATTCTCATAAAGAAATACGAACTTATTTGCATAATTATCCTTTTAATAATGAAAATATTAAATTAGATATTAGTTTCATAAATTCAAATGGCCTTACTAAAATGGACGGGCATGTAGCACTTATGTATATTGGTAAAAATAATGATTTGCTTTACAGAGGTTGTGATCCTGAGACGGAAGAATTTTATCCGCTTCATAGAGAGCCTTATGAAGAGGCGCTAAGATTAGTTAAACCCTGATCCCAACTACAAAGTTTTAGGAGAGCTTCTTAAGCCAAGCGTCCTGAAAATGGGTGACGCTCTCGCGGATGGAGCTCTTGTTGTAGCGCCGCTCAGGCAGCTCTAAAACAAACTCGGGATGAGATTCGAGAAATTCCCCTACCGCCGCAGAAGGGTTGTCCCACGACCACCGCTCTTTTCCGCGTGGAACATCGATGAGATCTTTTTTAAACCCGTCGGCCGCAATCAGGTAAGAACCGGGAGTGACAAGCTGGGAGTAAAGCTCAAGCTCCTTTAAGACATGCCGCTTGGAATGGTTGGAATCGAGGATGACAAGGACCGATTCGCCAGGAGCGATTTGGATCTGAGAAAAGGTGTCGGGATCTGTGGAACCTCCGTCGATGAGTGTGATGAAGGAAGCAAGGGGATGACCTACGAGCTTCTCGCGGTTGTGGGGTCTAAGGTCGACGTCGATCCCGATGACGCGTCCGTTGTCAACTGCTTTACAAAGGGTGGCGTAAAAGAGAAGGGCGCCTCCCATTGCGACTCCGGTTTCGATGATGACGTCGGGTTTGATCTCCCAAATCACCTCCTGGAGGCGGATTAAGTCCTCGGGAAGCTGGAGGACGGGACGCCCAAGCCAGGCAAAGGTGTAATGGTAATGGGCGTTCCAACCGACTTTGAGCCAGGTGTCGGAGAGGATCTCAAAGGCTTCGGGCGAGTAGAGGGGAATCTCTTCTTCTTGTGTTGTGAGTGTTCGGGCCTCAGTATCAACTGTAAACTTCATGGGTCTGTCGGACGGGCGGTTGGCCGATGCTGTGGTATTCGTATCCTCTGGCAGCCATCTCTTGGGGATGGTACTGGTTCCTTCCATCGAAAAAGAGGCGTTGTTTCGGGAGGACTTTTTCAAAGTCGACAAAACGGAACTGTTTCCATTCGGTTACAAGGGCAATCGCGTCGGCGCCATGTGCTGCCTCGAATTCGTCTCTGCACCAGAGGATTTGAGGCGTTTTTTTCAGGATCTCTTTGGCGCGCGGCATCGCAACGGGATCGTAAAGACGGACGTAGGCGCCTCTTTCGAGCAATTGGCGGATCAATACGAGGGAAGGCGCTTCGCGCATATCGTCAGTACCGGGTTTGAAGGAGAGGCCCCAGACGGCGATTGACCTGCCTGCAAGTGTGTCTCCGAAGTGGGCAGCAATTTTCTCGCCAAGCAGCTCCTTTTGCCGGGCGTTCACTTCTTCAATGGCGTTGATCAAAGGAGTCGGGCAGTCGTAGTCTTTCCCTGTGGCACGCAGTGCTTTAACATCCTTGGGAAAACAGGAGCCCCCATAGCCGGCGCCTGCGTAGAGGAAGGCGTATCCGATCCGTCGATCGGAGCCGATCCCTTTGCGCACCATAGAGATATCGGCTCCTACACGTTCGCAAAGTCCGGCCATTTCGTTCATGAAGGAGATGCGGGAAGCGAGCATCGCGTTCGCCGCGTATTTGGTCATCTCAGCTGAGAGGGGATCCATCTTGATCAGGCGTTCGTGGTTGAGGTTGAAGGGAGCGTAGAGCTCTTCCATCAACGCTTCAACGCGGGGATTGTCGGTGCCGATGACGATCCGGTCGGGTTTCATGAAATCATTGACGGCATCTCCCTCTTTTAAAAACTCGGGGTTTGAGACGGTGTCGAACTCGAAAGAAACGCCACGCCGATCGAGTGTTGCCTGAATGATTTCTGCAACCGCGCGTGCCGAACCGACCGGGACGGTCGATTTGTTCACAATGATCTTGTAGCCGTTCATATGCTCGGCGATTTGCTCTGCAGCGCGGTGGACGTAGGAGATGTCGGCCGATCCGTCTTCGCCTGCAGGGGTCGAAACGGCAATGAAACAAAAAAGCGAGGAGGCTACGCCGTAAGCGTAATCGGTGGTGAACTCCAAGCGGCCTGCCTTCTGGTTGCGCTTGATAACCTCTTCCAAACCGGGCTCATAAATAGGGATTTCCCCCTCTTTGAGCTTCTCAATTTTATCCCAATCGATATCCAAGCAGATGGCGTGGTGCCCCATTTCGGCAAAACAGGCTCCGGTAACTAACCCGACATAACCCGCTCCGACTACAAGAATTTTCATAAAAACTCCCTTTTGGATCCCAAGTGAGCATTTTTTGTAGGAGGATAACAAGAATTGCAAATAATGTGATCCGTAAATTATATAAAACTGCCATGGCAGTCAAAAAGATACTTGTAACGGGCGGCGCGGGATTCGTCGGATCGCATTTATGCGAGGCTCTCCTTGCGCAAGGGCACGTTGTCATCTGCCTCGACAATTTTTACACGGGCAAGCGGGAGAATATCGCCCATCTCAATTCAAATCCCCAATTCGACGTCATCTGCCATGACGTCTGTTTTCCCTTCTACACTCAAGTCGATGAAATCTATAATCTTGCCTGCCCTGCTTCACCGATCCACTACCAAAACGACCCCGTCCAAACGACAAAAACGAATGTGATGGGAGCAATCAACATGCTCTCTCTCGCCCAGAGGTCGAATGCGAAAATTCTTCAAGCTTCGACAAGCGAGGTCTATGGCGATCCGCATCTCCATCCTCAAAAGGAGGCATATTGGGGAAATGTCAACCCGATCGGCTTGCGGGCCTGCTATGATGAGGGAAAGAGATGCGCGGAGACTCTTTTTTTCGATTACTTCCGGCAGCATGGAGTGAAAATCAAAATTGCTCGCATCTTTAACACCTACGGACCGCACATGCATCCCAACGATGGACGAGTTGTCTCGAATTTTATCGTTCAAGCTATTCAAAATCAGCCTATTACAATTTACGGTAAGGGAAGCCAAACCCGCTCTTTTTGCTACGTATCTGACCTTGTCGACGGGCTCATCGCTCTGATGAATACCTCCGACTCGCTCATTGGTCCCTATAATCTGGGCAATCCGATTGAATTTTCGATGATCGAGTTGGCCAATAAAATCCTGGAATTGACAAATTCTTCATCCGAACTCGCCTTCCATCCCCTTCCCAGCGACGATCCCAAGCAGCGGCGACCCGATATCACGCTTGCGAGAGAAGCTCTGGGATGGAAGCCTCGTATTCCCCTTGAAGAAGGCTTGAAAAAAACGATCGACTACTTCGAAAGCTTCTGTTTTAATAGTAGCGTTTTAACATGAAGACTATTCTCCTGACAGGCGCTGCGGGGTTCATCGGCTTCCATACGGCGCAAGCTCTTGCTGCACGAGGGGATCGTGTGATCGGGCTCGACAATTACAATGCCTATTACGATCCCTTGATGAAGCGGGCTCGAGCTTCGACCCTTAAGGAAAAAGGAATCGAAGTCGTAGAAGGCGATTTGAATGATCGCTCCCTTCTATCGAAACTTTTTGAGGAACACCCTTTTACAGATGTGTTGAATTTGGCGGCTCAGGCGGGAGTCAGGTATGCCCGCGAAAATCCTGAAGCCTACATCTCGAGCAACATCGACGGCTTTCTCTCCTTGTTGGAAACCCTCCGCCGCTATCCCGAAGTCAAACTCACCTATGCCTCCTCCTCTTCTGTCTATGGGCGTAACGAGAAAACTCCCTTCTCGGTTAGCGATCCGACTGACAGGCCGGCCAATCTATATGCGGCAACGAAAAAAGCAAACGAGCTGATGGCCTACAGCTACCACCATCTTTATGGAATTACGATGACCGGGTTGCGTTTTTTTACCGTTTATGGCCCTTGGGGACGGCCCGATATGGCTTATTACTCCTTTACCGAAGCGATTCTGAGCGGGAGACCGATTCGCCTCTTTAACGGCGGGAATATGCGCCGTGATTTCACCTACATTGATGACGTTGTAGATGGGACTCTGGCCGGTATCGATTATCGAGGGGAATATGAATTATTCAATTTGGGAAACAACCGTCCTGTTGAGCTTTTGTGCTTTGTGTCGATTTTGGAGAAGGAGCTGGGCCGTGAAGCGGTTAAAGTCTTCGAAGGACCGAGCCCGGGAGAGGTGGAAGCAACCTATGCCGATATCTCCTCTTCGCAGCAAAAACTCGGTTTCGAACCAAAAACTTCCCTGGAAGAGGGTCTCGCGCGATTTATCGCCTGGCACCAAAAAAATAGGCTAGTTAAATGTTAATTCTTATGCGGACAATTTTACTTCTGGGATGGGCTCTTTTTGCCTTCCATCCAAAAATCGAGGCAGTCGAACTAACGGAAAAGGTGGTGATCCTGGGATCGGGACCTGCAGGGCTTTCAGCAGCCATTTTTGCGGGAAGAGAGGGCCTCTGCCCATTGGTGATCGATAAATATGAAGTTGGGTCGCCGATTTTTAAAATGACCTATCTGATTGAAAACTATCCCGGATTTCCAAAGGGGATTGAATCGACCTCGTTATTTGGAAATATGTTGAACCAAGCAGCAAAGTCCGGGGCGCGGTTTATCTATGGTCTCGCGACAAGCGTCGACTTATCAAAGAGACCATTCCGGATAATCGTAGATCATGAGAGGCAAATCTTCTGCGAAACATTGATCATCGCGACCGGGGAAGCCCCTTTGAAAATCGAAGGGCAGGAGAAGCTCCAGGGAAAGGGGGTGACGGGATTTGAGGATGTTACCCCAAGCGACTATACCGGTAAAGATGTCGTCATTCTGGGAGCCGGAGACTCAGCGCTCTTAACTGCTCTGATAATCGCCCCGGAGGCAAATCAGGTCGCTATCGTCCACCTTGAGGAAAAACCTGCAGCCGCGGAATCTCTGCTCAAAAAAGCTGAACGTTATCCCAACATTTGCTTTATTCCCAACTCGACAATTCGTGAATTTCATACCGGAGATGATGAGAGACTCGCGAGCATAGAACTATTCAATCCGCTCACAGAAAGAAAAACCACAATGCCCGCTCAGGAGGTCATTGTGGCAATTGGCGAGATCGCAAATTCGAAACTCTTTAAAGGAAAGTTGAAGATGGACTCTGAAGGCTATATCCTGACAGACGGGCACTCTACAATGACAAGTACACCCGGAGTCTTTGCCGCAGGAGATGTCTCGGACAAGAGATACCGCAAAATCATCACAAGCGCGGGGAGTGGAGCGATGGCTGGCATCGATGCGGGAAGGTTTTTGCATGGTGTGGAAACTATTTTAATTGACCAATCACCATCAAAAGAACCATGACCCCTTTAGAATTAATCCGGTATTGATGGAATACAATCCCAGATTGATCAACGGCTTGGTAGGTCTCGAAAAATTCTCCCATAATATCATAGTCAGAGTCTTTAACCGCTAGTCGCAAAGCGTCGACGAAGCCGGATCTTTCATAGTCGCTATATCCTTCCATTTGCATATGCATCAATGTCATCACTCCTCTCACTAAACGACTTTCGGAGTAGGAAAAATTGAAAAGGTCGTCGACTTGCCCGGGGGAGTAAAAAGGAGAGTTCTCGAAATGAGGATCGGCTGATGTGGGTTGGTGCGTTAAGTCCAACCCATATTTCTCTCCACAATGCTTGCGGGCATAAGTGAGGCCATGCCAATGGTTATGATCTCGATTAATCTGCACTTCCTCTATGATCAATTCCTCTTTGACCTCTTGTACCCATCGGAGTAATTTGTTTGTGCAGTCGATTTCGCCTGAAAGATGCTGCCATACTTTTTTTGTCCCTTCCAGCCACGTCGGCCTGCATGCTATATACACTTCTGCCAATTCTTTTAAAGCTCTCTCTCTTTTATGACTGTTTTGTTCTTCACTGAGAAAAGAGACAATTTGCTTTAAGTAATACCATTTCGGAAAAATAAATTTTAATTTTTAGCACAATCCCTAGTGCATAACTGGAGTACTGCTCCCGATCTTGCGGTAAACGAATTCCACGCTTCGCAACAAGAATCAAGAATTTGTTCATATGATTCAAAGCATCGATTTCCTAAATATCTATCCCTCAAAACTTGCCAGACCTGCTCCGTTGGATTTAATTCAG
>JAFIGI010000050.1 GCA_020831465.1 Chlamydiales bacterium | reverse complement strand
TAACGGATAAAAGGTACTCCGGGGATAACAGGCTTATCGCCACCAAGAGTTCATATCGACGTGGCGGTTTGGCACCTCGATGTCGGCTCATCGCATCCTGGGGCTGTAGAGGGTCCCAAGGGTTTGGCTGTTCGCCAATTAAAGCGGTACGCGAGCTGGGTTCAAAACGTCGTGAGACAGTTTGGTCCCTATCCTTTGTGGGCGCAGGATACTTGAAAGGAGCTGCTTCTAGTACGAGAGGACCGAAGTGGACAGACCAATGGTGTTCCGGTTGTTCTGCCAAGAGCATTGCCGGGTAGCTACGTCTGGACAGGATAAGCGTTGAAAGCATCTAAACGCCAAGCCCCCCTTAAGATAAGGTATCCCTTAGAGACTCCATGAAGACTACATGGTTGATAGGTTGGGTGTGTAAGCGCAGTAATGTGTTTAGCTAACCAATACTAATTAGTCCATCGGCTTGACCACTTTTCATTACACTTGGCCGAGAAGGCCAAGGGAGTGGTACAAGTTTTGATTAGAGTCTAGCTGTTTTATGCAGCACCTACAGTTTGTAGGAGATCATCTTCAAGCGTCATTTATAGTAAGTGAGAGCGTATTGCTGAATTACTAAACTTTTTTCTTGGTGGCATTAGAGAAGGGGGTACACCTGATCCCATTCCGAACTCAGAAGTTAAGCCCTTCATCGCCGATGGTACTGCACACAAGAGTGTGGGAGAGTAGGGCGCTGCCAAGTTTTCTTCATGGCCTATCCTGTAAAGGATAGGCCTTTTTTATTTGATTTATTGGTATAACATGCATGTGTAGATCAGCTTCTGGAGTAGAAAGAGGTGTGAAGAGTGATCTTTTGTATTTATCCAATCCACCATCAAAATTGAACATTTACGGATTAGCCATCGGCATTATTGGATTGGTAGGAGTGGCAGTAGGATTGGCTGGCTCTCTTGGAGCGATCTGTAATTTAAACCAAGTTCAAGCTGGTATCATCTTGGCTACCGGAGCTATTCTGTTTATGATCGGCGTGTCTAAAGCTATATATCAGAATCAGTTGAAAAGATAGATAAAGCAGAATCAGCGATTATGGCCCACATGGAGTTTTGCAAGAGGTTCATTAGACAAAGAGGGGAACGAGTAGCGGGATGATCAGCGCAATGATCATCACGACTACGAAAATCAGGATAAAGGCGATGATCACGGCAAGCAGGGACTTCCATGCCGAAAAGCGGTGTGCTTCGCCCAGTAGATTCAGGAAGATGATAATTCCCCAAACAGCAATTACAATGTTTGCGAGACCAAAGAGGAATTGAGGCCAGGGGTTAGGTCTAACCAAAAGACTAATAATAGCGGCGATGTTTGATAATATAAAAGGATAGTTGGACCAGCCAACTGCGCACTTGACATCGATGAAGGTGCCTCTCCCACTTAACCATGAGCCGGTCAGTCTATAAAGCCAACCACCTACATAAAGATGAACCAGCCCTATTATCCCACCGAGGATGATGGTCGAGATCACAAGGAAAACATTCCAAATTTCCGGGTAGGCGGGCCGCCAAAAGCCGATTGAAGCAAATGAGGTAAAGATCCCGCCAAGAATCGCCAACCAGATAATCACCCTTTTAGGATCGCTTTCCAGGATTGCTCGCATTGTTTTTTTAGGACGGGTCCAAATGTGAATCCATGGATTGATATTCTCCGATCTCATAGACTGTTCCTCATGAATCTCGAAGAATGCGATAGCAATGGGCGTGCCAAATCGGCTCTCATCCTAGGTCACACGACTACAGGGATGGGTGAGAGGGTCTTAGCCCAAAAAACCGAGATCTTGGTCAAGCAGGCCGGTTTCGAATCTCTCCCCATCGTGGATCTAATCGAGCTGATGGGAGAGAATTATGAGAGGTACGCCCGGCTCAATTACGATTTGGCCGATGGAGGGCACTCTTTGATCGAAGGGATCGAGTCGCTTTCTCTGCCCAAGGCTGACATCGCGCTCATTCTTAGCTGGTCCTTTAGCCTAGCCGCTCTTTTCGCTACCGATCTACGCCGCACATACAAAATCGTTGCAAAACTCTATGCTCATCATCCCGATGAACGGATCCTTCCCAAGCTCTACGAGCCGGCCGATCTGCTCATTACTGAGTCACTCTTGGGTAATGAGAGGGGAGCCACCTACGGGATCGACCCTGCCAAAATGCTTTACCTTCCGCATTGCTATCTCGATCTTCCTGTTCAAAAGAAGGGGAAAAGAAAAAAGCGCGTAATCGGAACCGTTGCCAGGCTCGAGTATGGAAAAAATTGTGAATTCGCGATAGAAGCAGTTCGCCGTCTTGCGCAAAAGGGGCATGACGTGCTTCTCTATCTCAAAGGGGATTTCCCTGAAGAGAGTCTCTTTCCTGAATATAAGCCTTTGATGACGGAGATGTTGGAAGCTTACAGGGATGAAGAATGGCTTGTCTGGGACCCTACCCCCTCTCCCTTCCCCGAAATTTTGGAGACCATTGCCCAATTCGACCTTCTTCTCCATCCTTCCGGCGCGGAAGGGGGAAGCCATGTTGTGGTTGAAGCCCTGGGGCTTGGAGTTCCCTGCGTCGTATTGAATTGCAGCACGAATCCCTTCTTATTTAAAGGGCTTGCTACGTTTGTGAAGACGACGGGAGAAATCCGCCCCGCCCAACTTCCCTTTTACGTTCCGGATTTAAACGATCTTGTTGATAAGTTAGCCCGTGATCTGCCCCGCCCCGATCAGGCAAGTGTGTGCGAACGCTTCCATCCCGATGTTGCAAGAGAGAGGATTCCTCTTCTTTTTGATCCCGATCCGGAAAAGATCGTTGCCTATTATAAGGAGGATCTCAAACGCTATGGCCTCTAAACGGCATTCCGGCGTTGCAGTAATCCCCGGACCGCGCACATCTTTTCTCGATCACCTGATACCAATCTGCCATTTGATGGGAATTCCCCTTCACTGCTCCGACGATTGGGTAAGGACCTGTGTATCTCAGTTCTATCCCAAAACGGAGCTTGCTGGAGGAGATTTATCGGGTTACAAGACATTTTATGTAGTAGAACCTTGCCGACTGCATAGCAAATCGGCTCTCTTCGAATCGCAGGTGATCACCGGAGAATTTAAGACCGTTGCCGGTTTCCATGGAAATCCCGACAAATTCCGCGAGAGATTTTGGATCGAACGTTACCTCGATGAAGATGTCGTCCTGGTCTACGGGCAGCATTTGATCGACTACCTTAAAGAAAAGGGGATCTTTGAACGACTCAAAAAAACAGTGCGGATCGGCAATTTGCGCTATCAGTTTTACAAAGAGAATCAGGATTTCTTTGACCAAGCAGCCCGTCCCCACTTCTTCCCCGATAAGAAGCGGAAAACTCTTCTTTGGGCGCCGACCTGGAGCTACTCCCAGACGGTGGATGATTCGCCATTTTTCGATATCTATCCCCAAGTTCTCGGCTCAATTCCTGAGGAATACCAGCTCTACGTAAAACTTCACCCCTACATGTTCCGTCTCTTTCCCGAAAAAGTTGCCCAAATTAAAGATGAATACGAAGAGGTGCGCTTTATCGATGAAATCCCCCTTGTGTATCCCTTTCTGAATCGGACAGATATTTATCTAGGAGATTATTCCTCAGTTGTTTACGATTTTCTTGTCTTCAATCGCCCCCTCTTTTTTTTTGGAGGGAAGCATGCAGAATGGGGGACACGGGTCAAGGATCCCAAGCATCTCTTTCAAGAGCTCGAAAAACCGGACAAACTTGCATCCGCGCGTCAAAAAGCCTATGACTATGTATTTGGAGAAGAGGTGGGTCTAGAGGAGCTAAAGAGACAACTATGAAAGCCGTCGGCATCATCCCCGGATACCGCCCCTCTCTGATCGACCATCTTGTTCCGTTGTGCTCATTGATGGATGCGCCGGTTATGACGACAAGTCAGTCTATTGCGGATTTGATCGCGCTCTATTATCCGGATATCGAGGTCATATTGGCCCAGCCGGACGATGGGATTCTCGATAAAGACCTAAAGGGCTATGACCTATTTATTTACACACACTTTTACCGTCAGGGGAACGGCTGCTTTTTCTTCGACGAGTATTATACAAGGTTAAAACCCCGTTCTCTCATGTCTCTGCACGGAAATCCCGATAAATTTCTTGATATTTTTTGGCTCGAAAAACTCATTGATGAAGATATTCTTCTTGCCTACGGGCCTCAATTGGTTGAGCTGATTGAACAGAAAAAGATTCCGAAAAAACCAATCGTCTGTGGCAATTACCGCTTTGAGTACTTCAAGGCTCACGAAGCTTTTTTTGATGAGAGACTCCCTTTTTCAAAGGAAAAGACGACCCTCTTATATGCTCCCACTTGGGGTTCGGTTAATCGAAAAATTGAGCTTAGAAAATACTACACCTCTTTTTTTGACAACTATCGCGAGCTCTTTGAAACGCTTCCCTCCGATTTCCAGCTGATCGTGAAACTCCACCCTTTTCTCTCGTCCCTAATGTATGATGAAATTCAGCAAATCAAAGCCGATTACTCGCATATTCAATTTCTCGGCGATTGCCCCCTGATATATCCGCTGCTTAAACAGGTCGATTACTACATAGGTGACTATTCTTCAATTGGTTATGATTTTTTAGCTTTCGACCGGCCCCTCTTCTTTCTTGGTCCTTTGAAAAAAACTCCCCTCCATGATTGCGGCCTTACAATTCAGAATCAGCCGATTTATGAAACGATAAGGGAAGCTCCCGACAGCTTCGGAGAGAAGAGGAAGGCGCTTTACAAGCAAGTGTATGGGGAGAGAAAAACCTTAAGTGAATTAAAACAATGCGTATTGACATCCTGTTGAGATCTCGAAATGCTTTTAATTACGAAATTTATGCTGCAAAGCGTCTTTCTGGAATGCTTGAGAGGCGCGGCATTCCCTTTAAGCAAATCGTCTTTTCCGATTGCATTTTGCTCCCTTATCTTCAATTTCTTGAAAAAGACCCTCCCCGCTCTATTGTGAGCTTTGATCCGATTCTTCCTTACCAAACCCCTTTTTGCGATTTTGTGGGCGTCCCCCAATTGTTGTGGGTAAAGAATTCTCTTTGCGAAGCCGCCCACTTTTTGACTTCGAAATATGGAATCGTTGGGCTGCCGACCCCGACGGATCTCGACAAAACAGTCTACCTTCCGCACGGGATAGAGGCGATCCCACGCCAAGAAGACCAATTCGATGTCGTCTTTTTCTCTCCCCTTGTCGACACAGAGTGCCTGCGGGAGAGATGGAAGGAGTTTTTCTCCGATGAGGTCATCGAATTACTCGACACCGCAGTCTCTTCGGGAAGACCTGCCTATGAGACTTTGAAGGAGGCACCATGTCCGCTTAGCCTCTGCCATTCGATCGAAGCTGTCGAAGAGTATACAAAAGCAGTAAGAGCCTATAAGACGATTAGCTCCTGCAAAGGGCATACCCTAGATGTATTTGGAGAGCATATCGGCAACAATTGGTACCGCCGCCTTCCGAACGCTTTGCATCTCCGCCTCCATGCGCCTTTGCCCTACACGGCTCATTTCGATGTGCTCGCGCAAAGCAAACTCGTAATCCTCGACCCCCTCGACCGATCCTGGGAACTTCCCGCGGCTGCCGCAGGCTGCCTCCCCCTCATGGCCGACCTCGAAGACCTCCACGAACAGATCGCTCTCTACCTTGCCGATTCTAAAAAAAGAGAAAAAGCGCTAGAAAGGTATCGGGAACCTATAGAGCTCCAAACCTGGGATAACCAGGCAGGCCGCCTTATCGAGATCATGCATGAAAATTAGTTTCATCACTCCTACATCCGAAAGGCCTCTTTTTCTTCAAGGCCTTTACACTCTAGTGCAAAAGCAAACCTATCCCAACTGGGAGTGGCTCATCTATGATTCGAGTTTCCGTCCGCAAAATTTTGACGATACCCGTGTGGTTTATCTGCATGACGAGTCGATTGTGAGCATAGGGGAGAAACGCAATCGCCTCATTGAGCGCGCTTCAGGTGATCTGATCGTCCACCTTGACGACGATGACTACTATGCTCCGGAATATGGAGCCTTTATCGTCGAGCAGTTGCGGAAGACCGATTTTTTCACTGCGCATTCATGGTTTTCCTACGACCTTAAATCGAAACAGACTTATTATTGGGCAACGGATGAGATCACGCGTACGCAATTTGTAATCAATGCTCTTTCGGGAGGACGCGTGCGCGAACTCGATTTCGGTTTCGATAGCGAGGCCAAACTCAAGCTTCTCAATGAAAAGGGACAGATGGGATATGGGTTTTCCTATGCCTATCGTAAAAGAGTGGCTGAGAAGTGCCCTTTTGTTGACAGTGATTTTGGAGAAGATAAGAAGTTCTACCTCGCTGTAGAGGCGGCCGGTTATACCATTGGAAGTGAAAAAGATTACGAAGGAAGGGCTGTCCATGTGATCCATGAGACAAATACCTCCGGGGAATATCCTCAGTACCGCATCCCTCGTTTTTTAGCCAAGAAGCATATGCCCGGATTTTTTACCCATATTTCTCGTTTTCATGAAGATTGATTTTCTGGTCGGAGAGAATGCCTACGGGACGACTTTTCACTTTGCAAAAGCTTTTTCGGAAGCTCTTCAGAGGCAAGGAGCGAACACACGTCTCCACTGGATCGGCGACGGCTCTTTCTTCCATGCTTTTCACGAGATCACACGCGAACCACCGGATCTTACATGTTCTTTCTCCGACGTCCACCTTTCGGGCAGACCCCTAGGCAACTTGTGGCAGATTCCCCATCTCTCTTTGCTTATCGATCCCGCGATCTACTTTCTGCACCAGTTGCGAGGGGAGTATTCTTGGGTAAGCTGCGCCGATGAAGGAGATGTCGACTTCGTACGCAGGCTGAACTTTGAGCGGGTTCTCTACCTGCCTCACGGAGGAGATCGCTCTCTATTGACTCCTCCCGGTAAGGAGCGCCCCTTTGAGGTCGTCTTCTTCGGCTCTTGCGTCGAACAGACGCCAAACGATGAAAGGGTGGTAGCTGCTTCCGAGCGGGTGCTCTCCCCGGAGGGGGTGACAATCTTGGATGCCCTGATCGACCTGGGTGTTTCAGATGAGCTTTTGCCGCGCTACCACGCCGAGGTCGATCTCTATACGCGCTTTCTCGACCGTATCAGCTTGCTCGGCGCCCTTAAAAGCCATGAAGTCCATATCTGGGGCAGCGGTCCTTGGAAAAAATATCTTCCAAACGCTATTGTACACGCACCGATTCCATTTGAGCGGACTCTTGAGATCATGAAACAGGCTAAGGTTGTTGTGAACAGCTCTCCACGCTTCAAAAGGGGATTGCATGAGCGGATCCTCTACGCGCCCCTCTGCGGCGCGGCAGTCCTTAGTGCGCATGAAGGAGGTTACCGCTATCGTTACGGCGAGTGGGAAGATCAAGCTTTTGACGATTGGGAAGAGATCGCGTTAGATCTGCAAGCGGAGATTCTAGCCGAACATACCTGGGACCATAGAGCTCAGACCCTTCTGCACCAGTTATGTAAAAAAAAAAGAAACTCTTCAAAATTTATCAATAAAATTTTAACATAACAGTCTTAATGAAAATTTAATCTAATATATGGACGATCTCCCTTAAGCTAGATGGTTTTTTACAAAAATAAAAAGGGTTGTGATGGATAGTTCTGCTTTCACAGTTCAGCGAAAAAAAGTCAGTCCTTGTGCACTTACACCCCCCCCTCCTTCAAAATTTAAAAGATATGGTTTTGCTATTGCCATTATTATGGGCGTTGGTGGAACTGCTGCAGGAGCAGCTGGACTAGCTGGCTATTTCCATCTAGGTGCGCTTAGCAATATGGCCCAAGTCGATGCGATTATCATGATGGCGGGTGGCGGCGGGGGTGGAATCATTATGTTGATTGTTGGCGTTGTTGGCACTCTGAAAAATCGACAGAGAAGTAGCCATCAAAGGCAAGGTGCGCATGTGAATTCTGAAGGTAGTAGTGCGGCAAGTGAATCTCGTTCAACAGAAAGTTTAGAAATTATCGGATCCATCGACACGAAAGGCGGCTTGGTATATGGACGCGAAGCATGGAAAATTTGGGGTGTAGAGGTTTTGGATAATCTTCTAAAAACTCCACGAGTCTACCCGGGGAAGAAAGATAAGGTTCTTTTATATATCCCACAAAAAATTAGAGTTAATGGCAAAACACAAGATTTTACTCTGAAAGCTCTGAAAGAAATTAGCGGTGGCCCATTTTTATACTTCAGTAATGATGTTGAAGAGCAGTTTGGGGAAGCCGCTGCTCCTGGATGGGTTCTCATAGACAAGGATGTGATTCCTGAGAGTCGGAATAAAGACTATGAAAGTCAGAAAAAGATGGTAGAGAAAAATGGTTGCAGCATGCCGAGTGTATTAGAGGCTGTCGCACTTTGCCTGATGGTCTATGCCTATACCGGAGAGCGATTATATGGAGAGAACTCTTCTTCTTTAGATGGACAAGGGTCTTCGACTTATACGCGCTGCATTGAAAAAGTGAATGGAGAATCGCCTATCATTGTTGGCGACTTTGGCTCCGCTGGCCTCAATGTCCTCAGCTACGATGGCGACTGGGTTAGCTGCGGCGTCGCTTGCGTGCGGAGAGTTTCTAGAAACTCAAGCTGAGCCGCAATTTTTTTTGTCACGATAGGCATCCAGCCGTTCACAAGAAAAAGATTTTCTAAATCGAAATAGAGCTGATCGACCTCTTGATCAAAATGAGATACATCTTTCACGGTCTCTAATTTTAATTCTTTGCACGTTAGGTAAAGCGCCTCATCATGAATGGGGATCAAGTCTGCATGCTCCGCTTTATCGATGGGGTAACCGGCTCTTGCTTCTAGAATTTTATGTAGTTCAACATTTTTAAGTTTAAAGTGAATCTCGCTATGATTTCCATGAGTAGATTTCTGCTTCACCGTGAGGATGTTTTTTGGCTCGATCAAACCTAGGCGCTTCATTTCTTCGATCATGTGATTCACTTTTTCAAACTTTTGTATCGGCCTTCCATATTCTCTCCCGCCGGGTTCAAATAGAGAGGCGACTTTTTCTACCTTCGCCCGCAAAACCACCGGATCGGGAGATTTGGGTAAGGACTTTTTAAGAAGTTCAATCGTTGGAAAAATACCAATATAATCTTTTCGCATACAACGGAGTAAAGCTTCAGATGTGATCATCAGCTTTTTTGCCCGCTGTTTGAGTTGAATCAATGCTTTTGGTATAGGCTTGCCGTTACTTCGAAATTCTTGAATTTTTGCTTGAATCGCTCTGTAAGAATTAGTTGTTACCCGCTGAGCGTACTTGGCCTGCTTAGAATGTCCGATCGCTTTCAGCGCTTCCTTGTCGCTGCTTACATGCCGCATCTCCTCAATAAACACGTGCTTGCGTTGCACGTTCTCTTCATGAGCCGCAATGCAGAGAGTTTCGGCTCCAGCCTTACGGTATCCTTTGGGAGTCAATTTTTCCCGCAAATCATATTTGTAAAGGATCTCGCATATCGTCCCCCAGTTCGTTTGACCTACATGCTTATGGACTCCTGTCTTCTTTTCCTCTTCTAAAGCGAGTAGTTTTTCCGCCTTTTTAAATTCGCTGGCATGAAGTTGTCCCCCTTCGAAAAGAAGCGTCACTTTTCCTTCCGCCTGGGAATTAGTTCCTTTGTCTTGCATGATATTCATCACGGAAAACATGACGTTTCTCGAAATATGCAGACGATCGAGAGATTCAATCTCTCTTTTGTACTCTTCTTCATCAGCTGAAATTCTCTTTTGAATGGAGGCAATCCGCCGGTCGATTCTATCAATTGCTTCACCCATTTGGGTTCTTAGGCGCGTAATCACATTCTCTCGAGCAAGTTTATAAGCTTTTGGATCTTTTTCTTTGATTCGTTTTAAAGTATCGTTCTTTTCAGCCTCTGACATTGAGGCAAAATCGACTCCAGCTTCTCTTAGAATATCTTCGTGAATTTCTGTTTCCAAATAATTCATCAATCTTTCCGATTGAGAAAAAATTTCTCTCATTCCTTCCCTATGTTCAACTAATGAAATATTCTCCAGATAGCTATTTTTAGCTTTTTGATAATCGTCGGGAAAATCATTCAAAGAGAGATGATACTGAAGTGCCACATTGGCTTTTTCACAAGCCAGAAACGCCGAATACGTTTCTCTGGAATCCGAAAGAGAACTTGCAGTGTCATACTTTGCCGCATGGGGGATATAAGCTTCAGTATCTAGCTGAATGCCCGAATGTCCCTCAAGAGCATAAGAATGAACGGCATATCGCATTGTCACAAAAATATTCGCATCGGAGGGACTCAAATTCTTACCAAGAATATTGTTGTCTACATCCGAAAAAGCGCTAACGGTTCCGCAAGATCCCCAAGAAGCAGGCGCACATCCGGCCTCTTTCCCTATTGCGATTGACACTTCGTCTACAGCGGCATTCCAGAGCGTACGAAACTCTTCCAAGGAAATTTTTTCCTCTCCATAAGGCCTCGTCATCATTAGGCCGCGCTCTTCACAATTTTCCAGCCACGATTTTTCCTGAACAGCTTTTACGCAAAAGGGATACTGCGCTTTAAGATCTAAAATTTTTTGAAGTTTCTCTTTAACGCCTGGTAGGGAGGAGGCAAATTCAACCAACGCTTGATCTCGAGCAAAAATATTGGGAAACTCTTTTGATGTGGCGATTTTAATTAATGATTCCTTAACAGAACATAAATTTTGTTCAACCTCGGGAGCCTCCTTTTCGAGGGATTTTAAAATTGCAGTCGGAGAAAAAATTAAACTGTTTGATATAAACATAAATGAATTATATCAAAACATTTAATTAATTACAATTAAGCTAATATTAAACTTTATTAAAAGAGTTGCATTCAGGGCATTTTGTGATTTTATCCCCATTTTTTCCCAGGTAATGGAAGTGGCAGTATTCGCACCTCGTTAGCAGATAGAGAGAAGGGAGGCTCTCTCTGTTTCGGTATTTCAGATGTGTGAAGATCCAAGCCCCGAAAGAGATAGATAAAAAGAGTCCTAGATAGCATAGGAGAGCGGTAGTTGGCTCTACTTCAATCATCTTCCAAATTCTCCAGGTATTTGTAGGGAATCTTCTCTATTTCAGAAAAGTCTGGTTCTGGGATTCTTGTGTAATGGTAGAGGGGCAATAATTCAACTGATAGGGTTATTTCCGGCATATCCAAGAGTCTGGGCGGTTCGATCTGCTCGATTGGGGAGAAGACGATTTGGGCCGGAGGTCGAAGGGTGCGTGGCGTGCCGAGATCAACCTCTACGGCAACAGGGGAGAGGGGGAGGAGCGCATCGAAGTTGGGCGGAGATGTGATTCTCAGTCCAAAAAAAAGGGCAAGATGAACTATTAGAGAGAGTGCGATTCCTTTTAGAGCGTCGAAAGAAAAGCCTCTTTCCCGCTTCCGATAAAAAAGTTCGCGTTTTGCCCCTATTCGTAGCATTGTGGAGTTGAATCGTTATAGACCAGCCGCAACTTCGCTCCCGTCTCCTGAGCAAGGGAAAAGAGGCGTAGAAAATCGCCGTATTCCACGCGCCGGTCGATGCTTAGCACAACGGTTGTATCGGCGCCCGGACGTGCAGAGGTCGTTTTTTCCAATTCAGAGCGCAAAGAGTCCAAAAAATCTTCAGGACCGACAATCTCCCTTTTACTTCCGATGTAAATGACGTTCTGGGCGTCAACGACCACCAGAATTTGCGTGGTGCGCGGAGGCGCGGGGCGTTCGATTGTGGGATTTTCGATGTTGAGCGATTTCAAAGGGAGGATATCTGAGGTGATGATGAAAAAGACGAGCATCAAAAAAACGACATCGACAAGAGGTGTCAGGTCGATTAGGGCATTGGTCGTTTCAAGTGTCGAATTAAATTTCATCCTTTCTTGTTACCAGCAGGTCTATAACCTCTGAAGAGGTTGTTTGCATCTCTAAAACGATTCCCTTTATGCGGCTCACAAGGTAGTTGTAGGCCACCACGGTCGGGATCGCAACCACCAGTCCGGCGGCCGTTGTGACAAGGGCGAATTCCATCGCTTCGCCTACCCGTGTCGTAGAAATATCCATCAAGCCTGAGACACGCATTTCTGAAAAGGCCTGGATAAATCCCAAAACTGTTCCTAGTAGGCCGATTAAAGGGGCTATGTGGGCGATAATGGAAAGGATTTTCGCGTTCTTCTCCAGTCGGGCAATCTCGCCAAGTCCAACGATCTCCATTCCCGCTTCGATCTCATTGCGCGAGCGTTCGTGCTTCATCAATCCCGCTTTCACAATATTCGCGACAGCGCCTCCCATATCTTCACAGATGCGGACGCCTTCGATAATATTCCGATCTTCGATCGCTTTGCGTAGTGAGATGATCAATCTATTGGTATCTGTTTCGGCTTTCTTGAGCTGAAAGAGTCGTTCAAAAAAGATCGCCATGGCCAAGAGTGAACAGCCCGCAATGATGATCAAAATCACATTCCCTTCGGTAAAGTAGCGCAGCACGTAATCCGTAAGAATAAATCCAAGGTTATAAACCATATTCCAGCCTCAATTTTTCTTGCGCCTGCATCGCCCATTCTCCCTCTTTTTTTACCATCGCTTCCAACTGTCGGATCGCCAGCTCGCGGCGGCCCTGAAGTTCATAAACTTCCGCGCGGAAATACATCGCCTGGAGGCGCAAAGGGGAAATGGTATCGGCATTAATTACCTTCGAGAGCAGGCGCATCGCCGTGTCGTATTCCCGCTTCCCCCGGTAGGCATGGCTCTGCTGCAGCCAAAGAGAGAGTTTTTCTTCCTCGGCAAGGTAGCCTTCGCCGCATTCCTCAGCGATCTCGAAACAGTCGATCGCCGTCGCGAAATCTTCGCATTGGTGGGCCATCTCTCCTTGCTCTCGCCATACTTGGGAGAGATAATATCCCTCGCGTATTCCCCCCTTTTCGAAATGAGCCAGCATTTTTGACAACCCTTCCTGGGCCCGTAATTTCTTGCCGCTTTTGATATAGGCCTGCACAAGTAAGTATTCCGCTTCCTCAAAAGTAGGAGGGTATGGTTCGTTTTGCGTCAGTAATGAGGCGAGGGGATGATTAGGTGTCGAAAAGTCGTTGACAAGGGAGTTCAGAAGATGAAGAGCCGTATCCAACCGTGAATCTGGGCTATGATTAAGAAAGAGGCGGGCGAGTTCGAGGATGGCTTGATAGCGGAAGTAGACAAAAGTCGGATCGGGAACTTTACCCTCAACCAGACAAAGCGGAAAGGCTTTAATCGCCTCTTCAAACGCTTCTTTTGCTTCTTCATATTTTTTTTCGTTCAGTCCGATTAGATAGCGGACTCCGACCAATATCGGCGAGCGAGGAAAGAGATCGGGGAAGACACGCAGATGAGCTACAGCCTCGCTCTCTCCTGCGAGATAGGCACTGTAGGGGTATTGGCGGAAATATGCTTCCGGGGCTTTGAGGGAATGGGGATAGTTTTTGTAGAGGTGCGCGCGCAAAGAGGTGTAAGCCTCGTCGCCGCTTTTTTCAGCCGCCTCTGCCGCCCAGAACCACGCTTCGCTTGCTAAAGAAGAAAAGGGCTGCGACAAAGCATAGTCGATAAATGCCTCCTTCGCCCTTCCGTAGAGTTCCTGACCGTAATAGAGGGTGGCTAGAACAAAGAGGGCATTTCCGCGGTATTTGCTGTTACCCTCCACAACAGCACGCAAAGACTCTTCCGCTAAGGAAAAGTAGGAGAGGCGAGATGCGACGAGTCCGCGCAGATAGAGTGTTTCTTCTCGCTCTTCAACACTCTCATTGAAATGCGAAAGGAGCTTTTCAAGAAGATCCAGAGAGGCGATGGGAGAATTACGATAGACATCGGCCTTAGCTTCAAGTTTGAGAATATGCGCTGCCCTGAGCGGATTCTTTTTCTCCAGAAAATCGAAAGAGTGAGCAAATGCCTCAGCAGCCAGTTCGAAATAGAGAGAGCCATTCTCAGGATCATTAAGCCCCTCTTGAAAATGATTTATGCCTCTTTCATACCAGGCATCCGCATATCCCGCGTGGGAGCGGAAACGATCGTCGGTCGCTTGTTTCAAGAGGTTCTCCTTACCCGAATACCCTTGCGCAGCCTCTGCCCGAAGCAAGAGAGCCTCTAATGTGTGATAGGGAAGAAGAAGTGGGTCGACAAGCGTTAAAGAGCCGGGATCCTTGAACTGCACCCACCGAAGTAAGTATATCCGCCCGAGAGCTAGAGCCGCAGCCTCTTCATTTCGATGCCCATTTAGGAGTCTTTGAAAAATTTTTTCGGCTTTGCAAAGCAAAGCGGCGCGGGTCTCTTTTTTCTCTCCCTCCTCTTCACCCAACCTAATATAGCACCATCCCAGATGAAAAAGAGCTTGGAGAGTCCATTCGCCGCTTAACTTATTCCCCGGCAATGAATGCTCGAAAAATTCTTTTGCTGAGGTATAATCGGAGCATGCATAGGCCGCTTCGCCGCGCAAGTAGTACCATTCGAAGCGTAAAGGATCTTCCTCGGTCAATTTTTCTGAAAGCGGGGCGAGCCTTCTTTCGACATTCTCCGGAAAGCCTTCTTGAAGATCAATCCGGGCTAGATAAAGGGAAGCGACGATGGAGGGCTTCCCGTGAAAGTCGCAGAGGCGCTCAAAGTATGAGCGCGCCTCTTCTATATTATCCTCCCGATAATAAAAATATCCAATTTCAAAGAGGGCATGATCAAAGTGGTCGAGATCTTCCTGTTTGGCTGAGTTCGCGTAGTTTTGGAAATATTCTAGGGCCTTTTCATACTCTTTTTTTTCGCGGTAACAAAGGGCCGATAAGTAGATCATCTCCCTGTCGATCCTGTCCTCCGATTCCTCTTGATTGCAACAGAGAGATAAAGTCTGTTCATAATGGGCTTGACTATAGTAGCATTCGGCAAGACGGTAACGGATTTTCTTTTCAATAAGAGAGTTTTTCAAAGCCGCTTTCGGATAATAACCCTCTTGAATTGCCCGCAGGACCTCTTCATAGAGGGCAATGGCCTCGCTGTGATAACCTGTGACTAGATAGCGCTTGGCTTTGTGGACCAGCTCATCGTATCGATCGTTGAGCGAGTAGCGAAGTGCATGAAAAAACGTGAGATCTTCTTTTTTCCTTTCGTTCGTTGGGAGCTGCGCAAGGACATCACCCATCTCTTTGAAGGCTTCTTCGGGCGATTTGCGGCTCGCTGTTAGACGCGCGCGCATTAGTTTGATTCTGGGGATATGCGCTTCGGGAGGATTGCGCGCTAAGAGCATTGAGAGAGCATTTTCTCCCTCTTGCATCTCTCCAATTGCTTCGCAGGCTTCAGCAAAACGCATAACCGCATCGATATAGGTCTCCCACTCCACGCTATATTTTTTCGTTGTATGCACGCCGATGCGGCAGAGGAGCTCACCGTACGCTTCTTTTGCTTCAGCGAACTCTTCCTTCTTCATCGCCGCTTCTGCTGATTGGTGCAGGTTGCGCAGCTGTTTTTCTTCGTCATCGCTCCAAAAAAAAGAAGCAAAGAGCACCCAGCAAAACAGAAGAATAAATAACCTCTTCATAACTTTTAAAGATTACCAGAAAATTGAGAAAAGTGTTGCAGAATTTCAAAGGAGAGACTTATTAAGTTGGTAAAGCATTTTTTCATATAATTGGAGGAAGACTGGTATGGCCTTAAAAGATACATGCAAAACAATGAGATCTCTTCTCGAATGTATCCAAGCAGATTTAGATAAAGCCGAAGCGGGCAATAAAGCTGCTGCGCAACGGGTACGCACTTGTACGATCAAGCTGGAAAAGGCTTCGAAACTCTACCGCAAAGAGTCGGTAAAAGCCGAAAAATCCGGAGGCGGAAAGAAGAGAGCGGGAGGGAAAAAAGCGGCTTCAAAAAAAGCTCCTGCTAAAAAAACTCCTGCTAAAAAAGCCGTTAAAAAGAAAGCGGCTCCAAAGAAAAAAGCAGTCGCTCCCAAAAAGGCAAGCAAAAGAGCGACAGCTAAACTTCCCAAAAAGCGCAAGAAGTAGGCTGGATAAAACTTTTAAGGCTATTTTTTGGAGGATCCGGCAACCTAGACTAGGTGAACCGGATCAGCCTTACTGAGTTTTCGGCAAGAGATATCCTAATTAAAAATGAGGAATTTTATATAGATAAAACATGAAAAAAATTCTTCAATTTAGGGTGGCGGCTCTTTCATTGATTATCTGCATTTTAACCACTCCCGTTTTTGCCCAGGATATTGATAGATCCCTAAATTCCCCCGCGCAAACCAATACAATTCAAGAATCTCAAGAACATCCACACCCCGATGACGTTTTTGAAGAGGGATTAAGCCTGCTCGATAGAGTAGCCGTATTCGTCACGGATCATGTCGGCACGTTCGGATTTTTCTTGATTATCATGTTTTGGACACTGCTTTGGTTGCTTTGGAATACCTTTGCACCCCCTCACTGGAAATTTGACCCCTTTCCCAGCTTTGCCCTCTGGCTATTTATTTCAAATGTCATTCAGTTGACATTATTACCTCTTCTAATGGTTGGTCAAAATATAAGCGACATGAGGTTTAAAGCAAAAATTGATGTCGATCATCATATTATGATTAATCTAAGTGATAAAATGGATAAGATTTATGAAAAGCTTGATCAAATTGACGATCAGATAAAAAGAATTCAAAACTAAAAATTTGGTAGCCCTAAACATGTAGTGATTTCAAATTCTTATTGTAATCGCAGATGAACATTTTTATTACACCTATATGACTCTCTATTTTCTTTGAAAAAGATAATGCTTTTCTGACTAGTCTCGAGCATCGCTGTCTGATCGT
>JAFIGI010000048.1 GCA_020831465.1 Chlamydiales bacterium | reverse complement strand
ATGACAAAGCACTGTTTAAAGCCCGCCACTTGATCGAGAACTTTTTTGCTAAGTTGAAACAATACAGAGCTATTGCAACACGTTACGATAAGACAGCAAGAAATTTTCTGGCGGCTATCTATTTAGCCGCAGCAGTCATATGGTTAAATTGACGACACGTCCTAAAATTAGATTAAGTTTTCACAAATTTTTTCCCGATAATCTGTCATTAGATTCACCATAAAGTGGAGGTTGTGGATTGTGGCGAGCGTGAGGCAGGTCACTTCGCGCGCCTTAAAGAGGTGGTGGAGATAGGCCAGCGAATGGGTCCTGCAGGTGGGGCAGGCGCAATCGGCTTCGATCGGCTCGAAGCGGGTCGCGTATTGCCGCTGGTTGATTTTGATGCCGCCGGATTTGGCAAGTAGAAGGCCGTGGCGCGCCGCGCGGGTCGGGTAGGAGCTGTCGAACGTGTCAATGCCTAGGGGAACGAGTTCTTGAATCGAGGGGAGGTCGCCGATCCCGAGAAGGTGGTTGGGTTTATCATCGGGGAGAAGAGGGCGCGTAAAGGCGATCAAGTCGCGTAGTTCTTTTTTATTTTTGCCTACGCTGCCCCCGATCGCGAAGCCGTCAAAGGGGAGTTTGGTCAAAGTAGCGGCGCTCAATTTGCGCAAGTCAGGGTCGATCCCTCCATGAATCACGGCATACATTCCCTGTTTTTGAGGATTCGCGAGGTGGGTTTCAAGCGAGCGCATCTCCCAGCGGTGTGTGCGGGCGAGCGATTTTTTCAAATCGTCATTCTCGATATGATAGGGAGGAAGCTCGTCAAGGGGAATGATGATATCAGCCCCTAAATCTTTTTGGGCTTGGACAGACGATTCGGGGGTGAGCAGAATTTTCCGTCCGTCGCGATAGGAGCGGAAGGTGACGCCCTCTTCGTTAATTTTCAAGACGCATCCATCTCCTTTTTTCTTGCCGCGACTTTTAAGCTCATCATGGACAGAGCCGTAGGCAAGGCTAAAGACTTGAAATCCTCCAGAGTCAGTGATTAGAGGGTGTTTGCGTTGAATAAAACGATGAAGCCCCCCCGCCTGCTTGACAATTTCGGTTCCCGGTTGAATAAGAAGATGGTAGGTGTTGCAGAACATAAGCTGCAGCCCAATTTCATCGACCGTTTCATTGCTAAGCGCTTTCAGCGTTCCGTTCGTTCCCACTGCGACGAAGTTGGGCGTGTCGATTATTCCGTGAGGCGTATGGATCCGCCCTACGCGCGCTTTTGACTTTTTGGATGTATGGAGCACTTCAAACTTCATGTCCCGCAACCTGTTTGGAAAGGTAAACAAAGGGAGTTGAGAAAAGAATCACCACCCCTTTTACAACTAAACTGAAGAGGATGATATCGCCGATATGGGGAACGAGTCGATAGAGACCGAGGAAAGAAAAGAGAAGCGTATCAAGAGTCTGCGACAGGACGAGGGCAAGCGTTGTTCGTAGAGTAAGATACTTACCGGACATTTTTTTGCGTAAAAAACGAAAGAAGGCAAGGTCGACCAGCTGGACGACAAGAAAAGAGAAGAGAGAGGCTAGGATCAAACGTGCGAGAGGTGTGAAAAGAAATAGGAAATGGGATTGGGCAAGATCGTAGCGATTCGGGGTGTAAGCAAGATGAATTTGGGAGAGCAAAACAAAGCTCGCTGAAATGAAGAGGGAGATCCAAACACTCCTTCGCGCGGTTTTTTGCCCAAAAAATTCTTGAATTAAATTCAAACCTAGAAGATATCCTACACCCAGTGCATCACTAGCTGTGACGCTTAAGCCGAAAAGAGTGACCTGCTTAAGAACGAAGAGGTTCATGGCTACGGCAAGAAGGGAGAGCCATGCGATCATCAACTCTTTACCAAAGCGTAAGGCAAAGAGGCTCAGCCCGCAAACAGCAGTCACATGGAACGCTAGGATTAAGGAATTCATGGGGAACAGTATGTCACAAGAAAGGAAAACTCTCATCATGAAATTGGCAGGGGTGTGGTGAGAGACCCCGATAGTTTTTTCTCGATTGGCCAAATCGATCCTTGACTGGAAAAAGAGCGTTCCTGATAGTCTCTCTAAAAATTAACGAAAAGATTTAGAGATCCTTCTTGAGGATTATCTGAATCCTTAAAACGGAAATTCCCTGTTTAACTTTTAAATTGAAAAAGATATGGCATTGTCTCCCTCCGGTTTGAATAATATTCAAAGTTTATCCGCATATTCTGACAAACCCACCCTTTCTGCAGTTCCGCGTGAAATAACAACTATTATATTTAGCTTTCTTGATGGAAAAGATCTGGAATCTTTTAGATTTGTATCCAAAAGAAATTGTTTGATTTTTAAAAATATTTTAAGCTCGCATTTAACCTCTTTAATTCGTGAAACAAAAGAACTAATTTCAAAAATTGAAAAAGCTGACGAGTGCAACCAAGCTTATATTGAGATAGCAAAGACTGAAGCATCTTTGGACCTCGAGAGTGCCAAAACAACGGCTGCAGCGATTAAAGATTACCTTCAGCGCTCCAGGGCTTATCTTGAGATAACAAAGGCTCAAGCATCTTTGAAAGACCTCGAGAGTGCCAAAACAACGGCTGCAGGGATTGAAGATGATCATTACCGTCATGTAGCTTATTTCGAGATAGCAAAGATTCAAGCATCTTTTGGAGACATTCAAGGTGCAAAAACAACGGCCGCAGCAATTAAAGATTCCCTACTGCGTTCGAGAGCTTATGTTGAGATAGCAAAGGCTCAAGCATCTTTTGAAGATATTGATGATGCAAGAGAAACAGCTTCAGCAATCAAAGATGACCGTTATAGTTCCGAAGCTTATGTTGAGATAGCAAAGGTTAAGCTGTGTTTGAAGGACATTGAGAGCGCAAGAATAAGAGCTGCCGGGATTAAAGATCCCTTTCACAGTTCCCGAGCTTATCTTGAGATAACAAAGGTTCAAGCATCTTTTGGAGATATTCAAGGTGCAAGAGAAACAGCTTCAGCGATTGAAGATGACCGTTATGGCGCCCAAGCTTATCTTGAGATAACAAAGGTTCAAGCATTTTTGGGGGACATTCAAGGTGCCAAAATAAAGGCAATAGGAATGAATATCTACCAATCGAAAGCTTATCTTGAGATAACAAAGGCTCAAGCATCCTCTAAAGACATTGAAGGTGCAAAAAAAACAGCTGAAAAGATTAGAGATCCTGCTCAATTCTACCGAGCCTATATTGAAATAGCAAAAGCGCAAGCATCTTTTGGAGACATTGAAGGTGCAAAAAAAACAGCTGAAAAGATTAGAAATCCTGCTCAATTCTACCGAGCCTATATTGAAATAGCAAAAGAGCAAGCATCTTTTGGAGACATTGAAGGTGCAAAAAAAACAGCTGAAGAGATTAGAGATCCTGCTCAATTCTCCCAAGCTTATATTGAGATAGTAAAGCGAATCGGAAGCATAGTTAAAAGCTGTAACTTCACTTAAAGCCTTTCACAATTTATAGCAGAATCATAGGGAGATGAGGTTCCCATCTCTTGTCAAATTTTTTTGCAAAATTCTTGAATTAAATTCGAGCCTAGAAGATATCCTACACCGAGGGCATCGCGTGCTGCGATGTATAAGCCGAAAAGAGTGACTTGCTTAAGAACGAAGAGGTTCAGGGCGGTGGCAAGAAGGAAGAGTCGTGCCATGATCAACTCTTTACAAAAGGGCAAAGCAAAGAGGCTGAGTCCGCAAAGAGCAGTCACATCGAACGCTAGGATTAAGGAATTCATGGGGAACAGTATGCCACAAGAAAAGAAAACTCTCATCATGAAATTCGGAGGGGCGGCGGTGAAAAACCCCGAGAGTTTTTCTCGATTGGCCGAACTGATTCTTGAGCGGAAAAAAGAGTATTCCCGTATCGTCGCTGTTGTGAGCGCCATGAGGGGGATGACAGACCATCTCATCTCGTTGGCTTTGCAGGTCAATCCCTCCCCTCCGCGCCGCGAATACGATATGCTTGTGAGCGTCGGTGAACGTGTCAGCATCTCGCTTCTGGCGATGGCGCTGGCGGCCAAGAATGCGAGCGCGGTGAGTTTTACAGGAAGCCAATCGGGGATTTTGACGACCGATGCACATTCGGAAGCGCGGATTATCACCGTCCGTCCCGGGCGCCTTATTCCTCATCTCGAGGAGGGGAAAGTTGTCATTGTCGCCGGTTTTCAAGGGGTGAGCGAAAGCAAAGAGATCACCACCCTGGGCCGAGGCGGCTCCGATACAAGTGCCGTTGCCCTCGCAATCGCGCTCGGAGCGGAAAAAGTCGAGTTCTACAAGGATGTGAAAGGAATTTTTTCCAAGGATCCGATCCACGATCCTCAAGCATTTTTTTATTCAATTCTGACCTTTGAAGAGGCGCTCGAGGTTGTGCTGGGTAGCGGAGGGAAGGTCATCCATCCCCGCGCCCTTCTTTTGGCCCAAAAAAACAACCTCCCGTTGCATGTGAGATCTTTTCTTGAACTAGATGGGGAGGGAACGCTCATTACGGCCGAAAGTTTTGAGGTAGCCAAGGCTGTCTATGAGTGAGTATCCCCGTGTTGCAAACGACTTTGAAAAGGAAAATTCTTTTTGTGCGCATGCAGTGAGACGGATTTTGAGTCATCTCCTTCCTCCAAGTTTTTTTCAAGGAGAGGGTGTGGCCGCTAGATTTAATTCGAAGCTCCCGATTATCTGCTGGACGCCTCTTGCCCAGCCTCCCTTCGACCTTTCATTTTTCCTCTGCTGCCGCTTCCGTCCCAATGCCTTTCGTTTTTTCTACGAAATGGTGAGCCGCTGGCTCATTCCGGGGAAACGTCTGAATGCCCTTTTCCAGTTTGCGACCGATTTCTCTCTCCCCGACTTAAGCCCCCAGAAATATATTGGGGGCGAGGTGATAGTGCGGATTGAAAACCCTCTTGATCTCGAAACGCTTCAGCGCAATCTCCCCATCATCGAAAGCGAGATTCGTCTTGGCGTTGATTCGTATTACCAAGCATGTCGAATCCTAGAGATTAAAGGCTTGAGCTCGGATGAAAAGACGGCGCTGATCCAAGAAAATATCGTCTCGCTGATCCGCCATCGTCCTCAGGATTTCGATTATGACATCCTCTCCGAAATGCAGCACTTTCTCGTAATCTGCAAAGAGGAATTCAAGGCTGAGCGGACCTATCGGCATATGAGTCGCATCATTTGCGTTCACTACCTTTTCAGACGAACTCTTCGACTCTCTCTGGAGACCTTTCCGGAAAGAAGGTATATCAGCGTCAAGCTCGTAAGGGAGAAACTCTACGGGAATCGACCCGTGCTGGGGATCGCGATCGGCTTAAGCTACATTCGCGACAATGAAATTTTTGAATCTCGCCATATCATCAGCGGCATCCAGGCAATTGTCCCTGCGGCAAAAAAAGTTTCCGGTTCCTATTTTCAGAATAAAGGGGGGGCAGATCCAATTTGCACTGCCTATCTTGAAATTGAAAAAAAGGGGGGATTTACCCTTGAGGAGCAAAGGCGTCTCAAAGAGGAGCTCCCTTCAGAGCTAAAAAATCGCTTCGAAAAGAGGCTCAATCCGGTCTTTATGCCTCAAAATGAAGAGATGGTGATGCGCAATATTTTGACGCTGAGCCATCAATTGAGGTTTGTCCGCGATTTGCCTCAAGTGATGATAGAGTTCAACCAGCAATTAGAAGAGCACCTTGAGTTTTTGGTGGTCCTAGCACGTGTGGTCAAGCCAGGCCTTCCTTCTATTCACGATTACTTTAAGAACAAGCCCACGTTCCTCGATTTTATCCCTGACAGGCGGAAATGCGTCGGGACGCTGCGAAAAAAATACCAGAAAGAGGCTTCCGTCTTCCGTTTAAGGATCCGCAAACACCCCTTTTTTCGGAAAAACCATTCCGTTGACCTATACAAGGCACGTAAAGAGGTTGCTTCTGAGCTGGTACGCCTGATAGGCGAGTTTCGGGATTACAATGGCGGAACGATCTCGAAAGAGACCGAACTCTTCGACAGATTGAAGGCAAGCTTGGGAGGTAAAGCGAGGGAACACGCCTTTTTGCTTGAGAACTACTTTTACTCGCTGGCCCCTCCGATCATGCGAAGCGTCCTTCCCGCCGAACCGATTAAAAAATTATTTTTTATGATCTTAGAAGAGGAATTAAACGACAAGCAGCCCTACGCGATCCGCATTCAGGAAGATTCAAATTATTTATATTCTTTGATTACTTCCGTCGATCTCCATTTTCATGAGACGCTCGATTTGGAGCCATATGGGGGAAAGATTGCGACCTGTCTGGTTCCGCAAACCGATTGCTTTAGTTTCGGTTTGATCTTCCGCAATCCCTCAACTCAGGAGTCGTTGAGCCTGCGTTTAGCGATTGAAGAAATCATGGCAAATAATTAAAACATCAAGTATTATTTAAAATAAAATAAAGGAATGTTAAAATTTCTAATAGTTTAACCCTCAAATAATAAGAGGTGATCATTATGTATCTAAGTCCTTGTTTTTCTAAGGCATCCCCTAACCCAGAAAGCTTGGAAGCAAAAAAAGAAGTAGGCGCACTAAATGGCCGCAAGTGTGGGAAAGCTGTTGGAGTAGCTGCACTTGTTGTCGGTATTGCTTTGGTGATTTTGGCTGCAGTCATGGCCTCGGGCGTCCTCGGAGACAGTAATATGTATTTTGCTGCTGCAGGTCTGATTGCCGGTGCGATCGTGCCTTTTTCTATTGCAGCCTGTAAATTAAAACCCCAAGAACCTTCTCTCCAGACACTTGGTGATCCAAGCCATCCATTTAAAGATGAAGAAAATGGTGTAGACCAATAGTTTTTATCGCTTCTCTCACTCAAAAGCAGCTTCTTTTAGGGGCTGCTTTTTTTATTGATGTTTCCGGGGGTATAAGGTATCCTTTACATCTAATTTTCAGAGCGACTTTCGAGGAAAATGGCAGAGCGAACAAAGCGTCCATGGCACTATGACGGCCCGATCCCGACCACACGGCACATCTCCCAGCTTCTTCCGCGCATCCTCAACGATATCGGAAAACTCTACCATGATCGCCCCGATCTTGTTTTGGCTGCATGGCCCGATGTGATCGGACAAAAGCTCGCTCCTATGACTCAGGCAGTTTCTTTCAGCGACGGCTTTTTAATCGTAAAAGTCAACAACTCAACCTTATACAGCTTACTCACTCAAAATGATAAGCCTAGATTACTTAAAAACTTACGAGATAAATTCCCCCGGACGACCATTAAATCGATCGTCTTTCAATTGGGCTAAAAGATGACTATGAACCTAGAACAAGACGAAAAAAGACAAAATCAATACGATGCGAGTGCGATTACTGTTCTTGAAGGACTGCAAGCGGTACGCGAACGTCCGGGAATGTATATCGGCGACACCGGCGTCAGCGGTCTCCATCACCTCGTCTACGAAGTTGTCGATAACAGCATCGACGAAGCGATGGCGGGCTATTGCTCGCATATAGATGTGACGGTGCACAAAGACCAGAGCATTACAGTTGAAGATGACGGAAGGGGGATTCCCGTCGGTACGCATGATCAGGAATCAAAAAAGCGGGGGCGCGATGTCTCGGCCCTAGAAGTTGTCTTGACGGTTCTGCATGCAGGCGGAAAATTCTCGAAAGAGACCTACAAAGTCTCCGGAGGACTGCACGGGGTTGGCGTCTCCTGTGTCAACGCTCTTTCCAAACTATTCAAAGTCCAGGTCTTCAAAGAGGGAAAAATTCACGAGATGTCTTTCGAAAGGGGAAAGCCCGTCAAAGATCTCGAAGTGGTCGGAGCGACAGACAAACGAGGGACGAAGGTAACCTTCTGGCCCGACGATCAGCTCTTTTCAGCCACAGTTTTTGATGCGGATATCCTTTCTAAACGGTTGAGGGAGCTTGCTTTTTTGAACCGGGGGATCGACATCCGTTTTCGTGACGAGCGCGATGAGGAGCGTCCTGATACCCAGTTTTGCTATGAAGGGGGGATCGTCTCTTTTGTCTCCTACCTCAATGAAAACAGGGAGACCCTCTTTCCGAATCCCGTCTATTTCCGCGGCGCGCGTGACGGAGACGATGGCCCGATCGAATTCGAAGTCTCGATGCAATGGAACGACGGCTATTCGGAGACCATCTACTCTTATGCAAACAACATCCCAACCAGGCAAGGGGGAACCCATCTCACCGGCTTCTCCACCGCCCTCACCCGCGTCCTCAACCACTACATCAAGAGCCATAATCTTCTAAAGAGCGATAAAATTTCGCTCTCCGGAGACGATATGCGCGAGGGTTTGACCGCTGTGATTTCCGTCAAGGTCCCCAATCCTCAATTCGAGGGGCAGACGAAACAGCGGCTAGGCAATAGCGATGTCGGATCAATCGTCCAACAAATCGTCGGGGAAGAGCTTTCAATTTTTTTGGAAGAAAATCCCCAGATCTCTCGTGCCGTTGTCGACAAGGTGATTATCGCCGCGCAGGCAAGGGAGGCGGCTAAAAAAGCACGCGAGCTGACGCTGCGCAAAACTGCTCTCGATAGCGCCCGCTTGCCTGGAAAATTGATTGACTGTCTGGAGCGCGATCCCGAAAAGTGCGAGATCTACATTGTTGAGGGCGATTCTGCGGGCGGCTCGGCTAAAATGGGGCGCGACAGGAAGTTCCAGGCGATTTTACCAATACGCGGTAAGATCCTCAATGTAGAGAAGGCCCGCCTCCAAAAGGTATTTCAGAATCAGGAAGTAGGAACGATCATTGCGGCGCTCGGGTGTGGAATAGGGACGGAGTCCTTTAATATAGAAAAGCTCCGCTACCACCGTGTCATCATCATGACGGACGCTGATGTCGACGGCTCGCACATCCGCACTCTTCTTTTGACCTTCTTCTACCGCCATATGCCTGCTTTGATCGAAAACAACTATGTCTATATCGCACAACCTCCTCTTTACAAAGTCTCGCGCAAAAAACAGAGCCGCTACATCACATCTGAGAAGGAGATGGATGATTATCTGCTGGAATTGGGTATACAGGAGATCGCTTTCCATCATGCCGCATGGGATCAAATATTAGATGAGAAAGCTACAAAAGAATTGGTCGACCTGATTTTGGAAGTCGAGAATTTCATCTCGTCGATCGAACGGAAAGCGATCCCTTTCCGGGAGTTTTTGGAGGCCAAAAATGAGGCAGGAGAATTGCCCCGTTATCTCCTCAATACGAACCAGCAGCTTGTCTATTCCGAAGACGAATTTCTCGAAATTGCCCGCGCCTACGAAGAGAAACAGCGCCGCGACCATGAAAAAGCGCTCGAGTCGATCCCCTCGGAGGAGATTACCGAAACAATGCATACCTTCAGGCCGAAACCGCTTCCATATGTCGAGTTGTACAAGGAAGAGACTTTCACTCAGTTGATGGAGAAGCTTGAAAAGTTTGGCTTCTCTCTCGATTGTTATCTGATCGTCGATGGAAAACTCATATCGGTCTTGGAAAACGATGAACCTATTGAAGACTTTTTTACTTTGAAAGATTTGATCGATTTTTTAAGGGCAAACGGACGCAAAGGGGTTGAGATCCAACGTTACAAAGGTCTTGGGGAGATGAATGCGGACCAACTTTGGGAAACGACGATGGATCCCGATAAGCGGACTTTAATTCGGGTAACCCTTCCTGATGCGATCGCTGCCGACCATATGTTTACGATGTTGATGGGAGAAGACGTGCCGCCCCGCCGCGCGTTTATCGAAAGCCACGCCCTTTCTGTTAAGAATTTAGATATTTAGGAAATAACACATGTCATTTAGGGAAAACGAAACGATACTGACGCGCAATCTCGAAGATGAGATGAAAGAGAGCTATTTGCGCTACTCGATGTCGGTGATTATTTCTCGAGCTTTGCCCGATGTCCGCGATGGCCTAAAGCCTTCTCAGCGGCGTATTTTGTACGCGATGCGCCAATTGAACCTCACTCCAGGAGCTAAGCACCGAAAATGTGCGAAGATCTGCGGTGACACTTCGGGGGACTACCACCCGCACGGAGAATCGGTGATTTATCCGACTTTGGTGCGCATGGCTCAAGACTGGGCGATGCGCTATCGTCTTGTAGACGGACAGGGAAACTTCGGATCCATCGACGGCGACCCTCCGGCTGCGATGCGCTATACCGAGGCTCGTTTAACGGCAAGCGCGATTCAGTTGATGGAGGACCTCGACAAAGAGACCGTCGATATGGTCGCCAACTACGACGAGACGAAGATGGAGCCGACCGTCTTCCCGTCGAAGTTTCCCAACCTCCTCTGCAACGGCTCTTCCGGAATTGCTGTTGGGATGGCCACAAATATTCCGACGCATAACCTTGGTGAGCTGATCGCGGCAGCTCTGCTTGTTCTCCAAAATAAGAACACCACGATCGATGAGATCATGAAGGTGATGCCGGGTCCCGACTTTCCGACCGGGGGGTTGATTTGCGGCTTTAAAGGGATTTATGACGCCTATCATACCGGACGCGGAAAGCTGATTTGCCGTGGAGCCGTCCATACTGAAGAGAATCCCGATCAGCCGAACCGTGAACGGATTGTCATCGACGAGATTCCCTACAACGTGAACAAGTCGCGCCTTGTCGAACAGATCGCCGATCTCGTTAACAACAAGACCGTCACGGCGATCAGCGACGTGCGCGATGAATCGGATAAAGAGGGGATGCGCATCGTAATCGAGCTCAAAAGAGGCGAAATTCCCGATGTCGTGATCAACCAGCTCTACAAATTCACCGACATGCAGGTTACATTCGGCTGCAATATGCTCGCTCTCGATAAAAATCTGCCCCGCACCATGAATATCAAGCAGATGATTTCGGCTTGGATCCACCATCGGATCGAGGTGATCCGCCGTCGCACACGCTTTGAGCTCAACAAGGCCGAAGCGCGCGCCCACATTCTTGAAGGGTATCTTAAAGCGATCGGTCATCTTGACGAAGTGGTCAAGATCATCCGGGCGAGCTCAAACCGCGACGAAGCGCGAAAAGAATTGATTGCCAGATTCGAATTCTCGGAACGCCAAGCCAATGCCGTCCTTGATTTGCGTCTCTATCAATTGACCGGACTCGAGCAGGATAAAATTAACGCTGAGTACCAGGAGCTGCTTAAAAAAATCGAGTATTTCCGTGCCGTGCTAGCTGACGAAAAAATGGTGCGCGAGATTATCGCCGAAGAGCTTCTTACGATTAAAAAGGCCAATCCTTCACCGCGTAAGACGCAAATTGTCCAGGCAGAAGGGGAATTCAACATGGAAGATCTGATCGCGGACGAGCCGGTGATCATCACGATTTCCGAAGATGACTATGTTAAACGGATGCCGATCGATACTTTCCGCGAGCAAAAGCGTGGAGGTCAAGGCGTTGCAGGGTTTGATATGAAGCGCGAGACCGATGCTCTCAAAGGAGTCTATGTCGCTTCAACCCATGATCACCTCCTGATTTTCACAAATTTTGGGCGCTGTTATTGGCTGAAAGTGTGGCAGCTTCCCGAGGGGGAGCGCCGTTCGAAAGGCAAGGCACTGGTCAATTTCCTTGAAGGTCTTCAGGAAGGGGAGCGGATCGCGACTATTTTGAGAACTAAAGAATTTGAATCTGACCGCTATGTTTTGATGTCGACGAAAAACGGGATCGTCAAGAAGACCGACCTTTCGAATTTTAGTAACCCTCGACGCAAGGGGATCCGCGCTTTAGAGATTGATCAAGATGATGAATTGATTGCGGCGCGTCTTGTTGGAGGAGATCAACAGGTGATGCTCTTTACCTATTTGGGAATGGCAGTCCGTTTCGAACACGATAAAGTGCGCCCAATGGGCCGTACAGCCCGCGGTGTCAAAGGAGTGACATTGCGCGACGAAGACGATCGGGTAGTAGGGTGCGAAGTGATTGAAAGCGAAGAAGATACAATTTTGGTCGTATGCGAGAAAGGGTTTGGAAAGCGCTCCTATGTGGGTGATTTCCGCCAAACGAATCGCGGCGGAAAAGGGGTTCGTTCTATTATTACAAGCGACCGGAACGGAAATGTCGTCGGAGCCGTTTCGGTTTCGGATGAGGATGGTCTTTTGATGATGTCATCTCAAGGCCAAACAGTTCGCATCAGTATGCAGGACCTGCGCGTCATGGGGCGGGCGACTCAAGGGGTCAAGTTGGTTAACTTGAAGTCAAGTGACGCTCTAATTGCTGTCGAGAAGTTGGAAGGAGTTGAAAAAGAGGAAATAGTCGATGCAACAGATCAACAAACCTTATAAGGGATTATTTATCACTGTTGAAGGGGGTGAAGGATCGGGCAAAACCACAATTAGTGCGCATATCTCTAAAGCTCTCGAAATGCGTAATTATGAGGTTATCCAAACCCGTGAACCCGGCGGTGCTCCTCTTTCCGAACAGCTGCGTGAACTGATATTAAACCCTAAGGAAAAATACGCAATCGGTGAGCGAGCCGAGTTGCTTCTTTTTTTAGCCGCCCGAGCCCAGCATATCGAAGAGCAAATCCTGCCCGCCCTTCGTGATGGGAAAGTGGTAGTATGCGATCGTTTTAATGATTCCTCTATTGCCTATCAGGGGTATGCCCGCCACCTTGGAAAGCACTATGTCGAGAAGCTTTGCCTGCTCGCAACCGAAGGGTTGGCCGAGCCGAACTGCACCCTTTTCCTCGACCTCGATCCTATAGTCGGAATCGAGCGGGTTAGAAATCTCCGTCCTAATCGTTTCGACCGTCTCGAACAAGAGAAACTTCAATTTCACCGTGAAGTACGTCAAGGCTATCTCCATTTAGCCGATGAGTATCCTGATCGGATCGAGGTTATTGATGCCTCTCTTCCGATTGAGAAGGTTGTGGAGTTATGCATGGATGCTCTTGAACCCCATCTATCTTTAAAACCCTTTCATTCAAGATGAACGCACTTTCGGAGATGGTCGCCTCTGAGCGGATTCCCCATGCTCTTCTCTTTGTCGGACGCAAGGGTGCCAAACTCGATGAAGCCGCCAGACAATTTGCCGTTGACCTTGTTGGAAAATATCCACACCCTGATATCCGTGAATACTTCCCAGAGGGGAAATCCGGCATGCACCCGATCCAAACCTTGCGCAAACTTGCCGAAGAGGTTGCTCTTGTTCCCTATCAAGCTAAGTGGAAAATCTTTATCCTACACGATGCCGATCGCATGCTGCCGACAAGCGGCAATGCCCTGCTGAAAACATTTGAAGAACCGGCAGCCCGAACAGTCATCGTGCTTCTTACCCACCACCCTGAAAGAATCCTCCCTACGATTCTTTCGCGTTGTCAAAAAATGGAGTTTGCTTCTGCCCAAGAAAAGGTGCGGCATAAAGTTTTAGAAGTATTAGCGGGAAAGGAGCCGATTGAATCGCTTGAGGAGGGAGAGAGACTAGATGAGCTTTTCGAGACAATCCTTCTTTGGTACCGTGATCGGATGTTGCTCAATTTCCAGGGAGGGGAGCGCTATTTAACCTACCCTGAATACCGGACGCAGATAGAAAAGAGCCCCTTTATTCCTCTTGACCATGTAGAAGAATCGTTAAAGCAAGCCCGACTCGGCTGTGAACGTTCGATCAAGCTCTCTACTTGCCTAGAAGCCCTTCTTTACAAGCTCTTATAATCTCGCTTCTCGTCGCAATGTCGACGCGTGGGTCAAAAGTAAAATTGCGAAACGAGAGTTTAGCGCTTCTTCTTTTGCTTGCGATATTTCCACTCACAGTCCAACAAACTTCAACCTTCCCCAGATTCTTTGTTTTGTTATCGCTCCTTCTTCGATAAAATCGGTAGAGCTTAACTTGGGTCGCTTCGAACTGACCGACATTAGAATCGAGATTGAATTCGTAACGGGTAGGATCATTTGAAAAACTTTTCATCTTGGGGAGATCCTCTCCTCCACTAAAAAGAGAGGGTAGATTGTTCATTAAGTAGAGAGGAACAGGGAAATAAGCGCTGAATGAGATCGACTGTAAGATGGTGTAAGAGGGCACTTCGCTCTTAAGGAATTTAAGGGTATAATCCTTTTGAAATCGAGCTATGATCTCTCTAGAGAGGATTTCAAGGTCTTGAGGTCTTTCAATGTAAAGGAAATCCGCTAACTTTTCTTTTGCCCAATCTAAAAAATATTCAGGTAAATCCTCTCTTTTTAAGTGATCCAGCATCGTTTGGAAATCAGTAAGGGGTCTTTTATTTAGAAAAATATCTAATTTTTCTTTGATAGAATTTATTTTCTTCATCTTTAAAACTCCCTCGCAAACAAGTTTCGCCTGTTCTCTAGAGGCAAGCTTCGGTTTGTTCGGGAGTGAATCCGAGATCTGCCTAATCAGCCATTCGAAGAAAGTAACTTTACGCTCTGAATCAGACCCTTCCTCGAATTTGGGCATCGTCAGGCTAATTTCATTGAGTTTAAAACAATGGATATCAGGATTGCTGTCGAATAAAGAGCGAAATGTCTCTCTAACATCTTCATGCGATATATTTGATACCCGATGTTCTTTATCGAAGTCTGAGGTGAAAGAGATGACAAACCTTTCTAGCTCTTTGCAATCTGCTATTAATTGCCTTGTCTGATTTAGATGGTTTATCCAACTCTTCTGAGTTTCGTTATCAAGGCAGTTTTTTAAAAGATTTAAGGCTGTATCCCCTCCTATGATATTCATTAAGATAACCTTATCTTCTTTTCTCAGGCCTTCAACAGCCTTTATGAAAGCTTTAGGATTTTTGATTTTACTAAACTTCTCCAGAAAGGAGAGCGAAGAATGAGCCGATACCTCTTTAATTCGTTTGATAATAGTTGTTGTATTGACCGATTGTTTTGCAAATTCTTGGACAAGATGGTTGGGATCTTCTGACTCTCTACCTTGGGCGAACTCTTCCAGTTTTACTTTAGAACGCCTTTCCCAACGCTTTTTCGTTAATGTGGAGGTCTTGATCATAGGGGAATAGTCAAAAGCGGGCTTATTTCTCAGCCAATTAAAGAGCCCTCCTTTTTGTTTTGGCTCTTTTCTCTTTGTATTGGTAAGGGAATAAGTCCTTCTCAGTTCATGTTCTACGATCTGTTTTGGCGGCTTTTCTTCGCTTACTGAGTTAGAACGCCGCCGCGTTGTTGGAGCTTCGGATATTGTAGACACAGCTACGTTGGTTACGGCTTCCTCATCATAACCTTTTTGTTCCTGCTTCGAAGAGTCAGAACAATAGGGAGTCGATCCTTCGTAACCGCTTAGCCATTCAAGAGGAATCATACTTTACCTCCTTATAAAGTCGATCACATTCTATTAAGAATTGATTAATAAATTCAATTTTTTTTTGAGAAATAACGAATTCAACAAATTTAAAGCGACTTAAGGAAGGTAATAAGTTCGGCAAGAACTACTTGTGGGATTTCATGCCCCCCATTGAAGATATGCAGCCTCCCTTGAAATCCTCCCTCGATAAGGAGGGCTTCCAGCTCTTCGGCTTTTCCTAGAGGTAGAAGGGGATCATCTCTTCCATGGCTTTGGAAGAAAGGGGTTTTGGGGTGTTGATGCGAGAGACGACGCCAAAGATGTTCGTTGATCAACGTGCCAGAAAAGATTAAAAGAGCGGCTACACGCTCGATCCCGTGCAATGCCGTTTCGACAGCAAGCACGGCGCCTTGGCTAAATCCCCCAATAATAAGTTTGGAACGGGGAATATAGAGTTCGCCGACCAAACGTTGAATGCGCTCTCTAGCGTTAGAGAGCTCTTTAGGAAAGGCGTTTTCGACAGCTTGAAAGCCATCTTTTTGAAGAGCTTCTATGTCAATTGGAAACCAGGCACGGCCGCTATAACCGGGAGCGATTGGGATCTCGAGCGGGCCATTTGGGAATAGCAAGGTCGGCTGAGGGCTCAGGTGAAAGACTTTGCTTAAGGGCACCAGGTCCATCGCGTTGGCTCCAAATCCATGCAGTAAAATAATGGTCGGGCCATTTGGATCGCCGGGAAGCTCCATCACTTCGAGGCCCGCGACCTCTCTCTTTTTAAGATTGTTTAGCATAACGGCTTGAAACGACATCCCAATCAATATTTTTCCAGAAAGCTTTTATGTAGCCCATTCGGTCCAATCCGTAGTCCAGTAAATAGGCGTGTTCCCAAACGTCCATGATCAAAATCGGCTCGCAGCCCGCTAAATGGTTGTCCTGATGGTCGGCGACCCAGATGTTCATCAGCCGGCCTTGAACAGGATCTAGGTAGAGGACTACCCAACCGATGCCACGGATCAAACCTGTTTTCATAAAGTTTTCTTTCCAGGCGTCAAAGCTGCCGAAATCCTGCTCAATCCTCTTAAAAAGAGAGCTATTCTTGTCAAGGTCTCTTCCCTTACCTCCCAAGTTGGCAAAGTAGAGCTCATGCAGGCGCATTCCGTCGAACTCAAAGGCAAGACGTCGCTTGATTGCTCCAAACTGTGGAGTATCCTCTTTTTTTTCTTTCATGTAGTTATTTAGGATATCGAGAAGTAAATTGGTATTTTTTACATAGCCCTCATAAAGCTTGAAATGCATATTGAGTGTTTCGTCCGAAAAACCAGGAATTCCGATTAGATATGAGAAGTCTTTGGCTGTGTAGGGTTCCTTCGAAGCAGGCGTTTCGCGTTGATTCTGGCGTGTTTGTTGGGCAAGCATTGACTTGGATCCGTTCTCTGCGCACAATGTCGAACAGGCTAAAGCGGCCAGGAGAAGCGTGGTTTTGTTCATGGGACGTACCTCTTTTGGATTCTTCCGAAAATAAGGTGATCATAACCAAATATTATGTAATAATCAAAGCAAGAATAGGGAGGAATTATGGCCGAGACAGTAAAGCTTCGAGGTAAGCCTTTTGAATTGAAAGGGGATTTGGTTAAGGTGGGAGAAGAGGCTCCAGATTGCCTTTTAACGAATGTGGAGTTGGAGGATGTGAAACTCTCTTCCTTTACCGGAAAAGGATTTTTGATTATGTCGATTCCCTCTTTAGACACTCCGGTCTGCAGTAAAGAGGCCCATCGCTTCAATCAGGAGCTGGGCCGTTTTGGTAAAGACTTAGTTGCCATAGCGGTGAGCATGGACTTGCCCTTTGCACAGAAACGCTGGTGTGCTACTGAGGATATAGACAATCTGATCACTCTTTCCGATTACAAGTTGCGCGACTTTGGAGAAAAATTTGGTCTCCTGGTTCCTGATTTAGGATTGCTTGCCCGGTCGGTTTATATACTTGACCGTCATAGAAAGGTCATATACGCCCATCTTGTCAAAGAGACGACCGAGGAGCCTCCATATGAAGAGATTCTTGAAGAATTAACGCTAAGATTGGGATGATTCAAATACGAACAAGCAAAGAACGCGGGTATGAGGACAAGGGATGGCTGCAGACCTATCATACCTTTTCATTCGACACCTATTATGACCCCGACTTTTTGAGTTACCGGGACCTACGTGTTATCAACGAAGATAGAGTAAAGGGAGGGAAAGGTTTCGGTACCCATTATCACCGTGATGTGGAGATTTTGACTTATGTCTTGGAGGGGGCTTTAGAACACCATGACAGTATGGGAAATACGAGCGTAATCCGTCCCGGAGAGGTTTTGCGCATGAGCGCAGGAAGAGGGATTACTCATAGCGAGTATAACCTTTCCCATCACATGCCGGTCCATTTTTTTCAGATTTGGATCAATCCCGAGCGGCACGATCTCGAACCCTCCTATTCTCAAAGGTTTTTTTCTCCTGCCTCGAAGTGGGGGCAATGGTGCCTGATCGGTTCGCGCAACGGGCGGGACGGCTCGCTCAGAATCTATCAAGATGTCGATCTTTACTCTACGATCCTCGATGATAATGACGAGATCGTCTACGAGGCGCTATTCGACAGGTACTACTGGGTGCATATCGTCTCGGGTAAGTTCATGATCCAGGAGAGTCTACTCGATAGAGGCGACAGTGCCGCTTTAAAAGAGGAGTCGACAATTCAAATCCGCTGTCTGAGAGGGGGCGAGCTCCTCCTCTTTGATCTCGTTTAACGGGGTTTTAATTACCAAATGCCCAGGACTTTCCACCAAAGGGAGCCGAGCCCCATCCAGATGATCAAGTTAACGATACTTAAGAGAAAACCGATTCGCCACCACGCTTTGATTTCGATGTAGCCCGATCCATAATAGATAGGAGCTGGGCCGCTTCCGTAGTGCGTAAGCCCGCCCATTAAACTGCTGGAGAAGGCGAATACAAGGATCGCAATTTCGGGAGGAGCTCCGAGGCCGATAGAGACCATCAGGAAAGCGGGATACATCGCGCCGACATGAGCCGTATTACTTGCAAAAAAGTAATGAGAATAAAAATAGACAAGAACAAGGATAACGAACGCAGGAAACCAGTTCATGCCGTCTACTAGATGGACGACTCTTTCGCTGAGCCAAGGAGTAAATCCGAGGATTTTAAGTTGAGTTGCCATCATGATCAGAGTGGCAAACCAGATGAAGGTGTCCCAAGCTGCATACTCTCGAACGACGTCATTCCATTCAAGAACGTTGAAAATCAAAATCAAGGAGAGACCGGTCATGGCGGCTACGGTTGGACTCATCCCGGTTACCCCTCCTAAGATCCAAAGAGTGAGAAGGAGGGCGAAGATGCCCAGCATCAGCCACTCTTCTTTTTCAAGCTTCCCCATCTCCTCAAGTTTCGAGCGAGCAAATTCGGCAGCATGAGGGGTCTCCTTAATTGATGGAGGATAGAGTTTGAAGACGACAAGAGGCATTAGAGCTAAACTAATGAAACCCGGGACAATTGCTGCGAGAGCCCATCGCCCCCAAGAGAGAGAATAGCCGGCCTCCTCAGTCAGTCCAACCAAAAAGGGATTTGCAGCCATTGCCGTCAGGAACATGGCGCTTGTGATCACTGACCCTTGGTAGGCAACTTTCATTAAAAAAGAGCCGATTCGCCGCTCGGTGCCAAGGTGGGGATCGCTGCCAAAAGATTTTGCTAGTCCTTGCGCGATCGGGAAGATCACCCCTCCCGTTCGCGCCGTTACACTAGGAATTGCGGGCGCAAGGATCAGCTCGCTGACAAGCAGCCCATAGCTGAGACCCAACGTCCGTTTTCCCAAAATCGAAACAAAATAATAAGCGATCCGGCTCCCTAAACCCGTTTTAATAAATCCACGTGAGATAAAAAAAGCAAAGACAACCAGCCAGGCGATCGAATTGTGGAAGCCTGCAAGGGTCTCTTCTAATGTGAGTGTATAGGTAAGTGTCGATACTGTCATAGCAAGGATGACAAGAGCGCCGATAGGAAGAGGTTTTAAAATGATGCCGAGAATCGTCGCGATAAAAATGGCGAGGAGGTGCCAGGCCCTGGTATCAACCTCTACTGGATGGGGAAGGAACCAGATGGCAACGCCAACTAGAATTATAATTAGAAATGAGATAAGCTGTTTATTTTTCACAAAATATCAGCATATCTAAAGGAGCGATTATGGTCAAAATGCATGTTTTGTATGAAGGGGATCTTCACACAGTTGTGACGCATGAGCCGAGCGGTCAGAGGCTTCATACCGACGCTCCTATCGACAATAAAGGAAAAGGGGAGACTTTTTCGCCAACTGACCTGATCGGGGCTTCTGTTGCATCATGTATTGCGACAGTTATCGGAGTCTACGCTGAACGGAAAGGGTGGGACTTACGAGGGATGCGCCTATCTGTAGAAAAAACGATGTCAACGGACGCGCCCAGGAGAATTGTCTCTCTGTCTGTAGAGATTTGGATGCCAATTTCGATCGAAGAAAAAGAGAAGGAAAAGCTTGAAAAGATCGCTCTTACATGTCCCGTACACAACAGCTTGCGACAGGAGATCGAAAAACCGGTTATCTTTCACTGGAAAGAATAATTTCCCATCCATTTTTCCATTTCCGCGACTGTATCGTCGATCAATTCCGCATCATGGAAGAGCTGAAAGAGGTGCTTCTGTTTCTCTTCGGCTAATGTTGTTGCAACATCTTCAAAAGAGATAAAAGCTCGGTTGATCAGGTTTCGCTCGAAAGCCTCGTGGATCTCTTCGTAGAGTTCTTCAGGATAGAGGGAGCAACAGCTGACAATGAGATGGTCCCATACAAAAGAGGGGTGTTTTTCGAGCTTTTCCCTAAATAAGGAGCGAAAATACTCAATCACTTCCTTTCTGTTGATCAACCCACAACCGACAAGAGTAACTAACGAGGCTTGACAAGCGGCCCGCACATACTCATTTATGGAGGAGTTTTCAATCAAACTTTTGAGAGGTTCAATATTTTTTCCGCATACACTCGCTAAAATGCGACTGAGGTCTTCGGTCAGAACATCCCCTGCAATCACGTGAGGGATCTCCCCCGGATAGGAAAAGAGCTCGAGGATAAATGGATAAGCTCTCTCTTCGCGGAACTGGGCAAGCAGATACATCGCATACAAATGGCCCTGGTAGTTGTCGTCTTCCATAATCTCGTCGATTCTATAAGTGGCGTCCTCGAGAATAGCGAGAAGGTGGGGGGTGATTTGTTTGCGCTTTGCTATAGCCGCTTCGATCGCATCCCGTGGAAGTTCCCCGCCGATGTCGTAAGCCAACTCTTCGATAATATGCGCAAGATTCATAGAAGCTCTTATATCAAGATCAATCATTGCGAAAAACATTTTTTTGGCGTAAAATTCTTCCTCTTTAAGAGGAGAAAATAGATGAGAGCCTTCATATTTGCGGGACTTTTCGCTCTACTGCTATCTGCTTGCCAATCTCAAAACAAAGAGGATAAATTTATGACCAATCCAGTTGTTGCCATCAGAACTTCCGAAGGGGATATCGAAGTCGAGTTGTTCGCTAATAAAGCGCCCGGCACCGTCGAAAATTTTCTGCGCTATCTCGATGAGAAGCACTATAATAAAACGATCTTTCACCGTGTGATTGATGGATTTATGATCCAAGGTGGCGGGATGACGGCTGATATGAAAGAAAAGCAGACGCATCAGCCGATTAAAAATGAAGCCTCAAACGGCCTTTCAAATAAAAGAGGCACCCTCGCAATGGCACGCACCTCCGAAATCCACTCTGCCACCTCCCAGTTCTTTATCAATGTCGTTGACAACGAGTTTCTCGACTTCCGCAGCCCCACTCCAAGCGGCTACGGATATTGCGTATTCGGGGAAGTGAAAAAGGGGATGGAGGTCGTCGATAAAATCAAGAAAGCTGAAACAAGCACTCGAAAGGGGCATTCAGACGTTCCAATTAAAGCGATCGAAATCATTGAAATCGTCCGCAAGTGATCTTAGCTCTTAGATCAAATGGCAGGCGGCAAAATGGTCTTTTTTCACTTCTCTCCACTCGGGGGCGACGGTTCTGCACCTCTCCGTAGCTAGGGGGCAGCGACTTGAAAATGGACACCCTTCGGGGGGGTTAAGGGGATTGGGAACCTCGCCTTGCAGGACGATACGGTTCCGTTTTTTTTCAATCTCAGGGTCGGGAATGGGAATTGCGGAAAGGAGTGCTTGGGTATAGGGATGCAGCGGATCGCGGTAGAGCTGTTCACTGAGCCCAAGCTCCATTAATTGACCTAAATACATGACTGCGACCCGGTCAGAAATATATTTGATCATTGATAGATCATGGGCGATAAAGAGGACGGTGAGGTTCATCTCGCTTTGCAGTTTTTTGAGCAAGTTGACGACCTGAGCTTGGATTGAGACATCCAATGCCGAGATTGGCTCATCACAGATGATGAATTCTGGTTCGACTGCAAGCGCTCGTGCGATTCCGATCCGTTGCCGCTGACCGCCGCTAAACTCGTGGGGGAAACGGCTCATGTGGTTGGGATTAAGCCCCACACACTTGAGCAACTCTTCGATTCTTGCACGCCGTTCTTTACCACGCGCTAAGCGATGAATATCTAATGGTTCTCCAACGATATCCTGTACGGTCATACGCGGATTCAGAGAGGCATAGGGGTCTTGGAAGACAATTTGCATCCGGCGCCGCATCCGCTTCATTTCATTGGGAGAGAGCTCTTGGAGGTTGACCCCATCAAATTCGACTCTTCCGGAAGTAGGCTCATAAAGGCGGAGGATCGTCCGCCCCACGGTCGATTTTCCGCAACCGCTCTCTCCTACAAGTCCTAATGTCTCCCCCCGGTAAATCTTAAGATCGAGCGAATGGATCGCAGTAAGCCGCCTTTTTCCCACCTTAAATGTCTTGCTGAGTTGTTGAATATTTACGAGTGCTTCCTTCATAAACTTCTTAGCCAGCAGGCTACCTCATGTTTCTCTTCTATCCGATCCTTAGGGGGTGGTGTTCTTTGACAGATCCGCATGGCAAAGTCGCAACGTGGACAAAAAGAACAACCTGATGGGGGATTAAGGAGATTTGGGGGTGTTCCATATATTGGAACAAGCTCTTTCTCTTTATCCATATCCAAGCGAGGGACCGAACGGAGTAGACCTTGCGTATAGGGGTGTGAGGGATTGCGATAGATCTGATCGACGGTCCCGGTCTCAATGATTTCGCCTCCATACATGACCAGCACCCTATCGCACATTCCGGCGACAATCCCTAAGTCGTGGGTAATGAGAATAATGCTGGTCTCAGTTTTTTTCTGAACGCTTTTCATCAGTTCAAGAATCTGGGCTTGGATGGTTACATCGAGCGCCGTCGTCGGTTCATCGGCAATCAGAAGCTTCGGACGGCACGCTAGTGCGATTGCGATGATCGCCCTCTGACGCATCCCCCCGCTAAATTCATGTGGGTATTGGTCGATACGCTTCTCAGGGTCGGAAATCCCTACCAAGCTAAGCATTTCGATTGCCTGAATACGTGCTTCAGTTTTTGAGAGGCCTCGATGCTTGATTAAGCCCTCCATGATCTGCTTGCCGACTCGCATCGTCGGATTTAAGGAAGTCATTGGATCCTGAAAAATCATCCCGATCTCCTTCCCTCGGACGGCTTCCATCTCCCTTCGAGATTTTGCAAGCAGATCACTCCCTTCAAAAGAGATTTTGCCCTCATCGATCTTACCGGGGGGAGTAGGGATCAATCCCATGATAGCTTGGGCTGTTACGCTCTTTCCACATCCCGATTCTCCGACGATAGCAAGTGTCTCTCCATATCCAAGTGAAAAGGAGACGTTACGTACGGCCTTAACCTTCCCCAAGTAGGTGCGAAAAGAGACAAAGAGATTTTCAACGGAAAGCAGATCCTTCATCATTTTCCTATATCTTTATTTCCCATGGAGCTGAGATTCGGTACACTCTAATTTAATAGTTAAACGCAGAGGTGGCAGAGGCGCTAAGGCGCAGAGTTGGCCAAGCCCGCATAAGCGGGCCTGGCCAAGCGCTATCACTTGCGCGCTTTCGCGCAAGTGAAACTCTGTGTCTCGAGCGCCTCCGTCTCCTCTGTGTTTTTCAATCACCAATGTTATTTCCTCAACTTCGGGTCTAGGGCATCGCGCAATCCGTCTCCGACAAGATTAAAAGCGAGCATCGTGACGCTAATAAAGAACGCAGGAAAAAAAAGGCGCCACGGATAGTAGCGCATTGCAGGCAGGCCATCGCTTGCCATTGTTCCCCAACTCGCCATCGGAGCTTGTACTCCCAGTCCGAGGAAGCTTAGAAAGGCTTCAGTGAAAATCGCAACTGGAATGGTCAAAGTCATTGTGACGATGATCGGACCCATAGCATTTGGAATCAAATGTTTAAATAGGATGCGAGGGCTGCCGGCACCTAAGGCAATCGCTGCTTGAATATATTCTTGTTCTTTCAATTGATAGAGCTGGCCTCGGACGATTCGCGACATCCCGATCCATCCGGTGATTGTAAGGGCAATAAGAATCGGAATCAGCCCTGAGCCCATCACAACCATCAACATAATGACCACAAGTAGATAGGGGATGGCATAGAGGATATCGGCAATACGCATAAGTAGGTTGTCGACTTTGCCGCCTGCAAGCGCAGCAATTCCGCCCCATAGAACGCCGATCAGCAAATCGATAACTGCGGCCGTGATTCCGACAAATAAAGAAATGCGGGCTCCCCAAGCTGTTCTAGTAAACATATCGCGGCCGAGATCGTCAGTTCCAAACCAGAACTCTTTGGAGGGAGACTGGTTTTTTAGCGCAAGATTTGTCTCGTAGTAGGGGTGGGAACTGAAAAATGGGGCAAGAACGGCAAAACTTCCTAATAAAATGAGGGTGATAAGACCTATAGTCGCAACTCGGTTCATACGAAACCTGCGCCACACATCTTGCCAAAAGCTCAAAGAGGGGCGTGCAATCTCTTCGCGGTCCGACGAATCCTGTTTGAGCGGCTCAAATAAACTTACATCAAGGTTCTCTAACGTCATGAGGCTATCCCAACTATTGCTTCCTTTCAATTTTAATACGGGGGTCGATCCAGCCGTATGTAAGGTCGACCAGAAAGATTGCCGCAAGCAGGATGATGCTGTAAAAAACGGTAATGCCCATAATGACTGTGTAGTCCCGGTTTGTAATGCTATTGATAAACCATTGCCCAAGACCGGGAATCCCGAAGATCTTCTCAATGATAAAACTTCCCGTCAAGATATTTGCCGTTAACATCCCAATATAGGTGATGATGGGGAGGAGTGCGTTGCGCATGGCATGCTTGATCATGACGACAAGGTCGCTCAGTCCCTTAGCTCGCGCCGTTTTGATGTAATCCATAGATAAAACTTCCACCATATTCGCACGTGTCAGACGGGCGATAAATGCCGTCGGTAAGGCGGCCAGGGAAAGCGCGGGCAGAATCGACTGCTGGAAAGTTCCCCACCTCGCTACGGGAAAGAGATCAAGTTTGATAGATAGGAAATATTGCAAAAAGGCGGCTAAGATAAAACTCGGCACCGAAATTCCGATCACAGCAACGACCATAGAAAAATAATCCTGCCATCTGTTTTGCTTAAGCGCAGCAAGGGTTCCCAATATCACGCCGAAGGTGATCGACAAAGCCATCGCTTCAAGACCTAATGCCGCGGAAATTGGAAAGCCGCTTTTTATAATATCATTAACTGTGCGTGCTTTATACTTAAAAGAGGGACCTAGATTCCAAGTAGCGATCGACTTAAGGTAATTACCATACTGCACATACCAGGGATCATTCAGTTTGTAGTGTTCGTAGAGCGATTGCAATATCTCTTTAGGAAGGGCTTTTTCTTGTGTGAAGGGATCGCCGGGAATCGCTTTCATAAGAAAAAATGTCACCGTGATGATCACCCAGAGGGCAACCAGATTGGCTGCAAATCGTTTCAGAATATACCGCTTCATTTCTCTAGATACGCTTTCTTAAAGTCTACAATGCCCAAAGAAGAGATATATAATCCATGGACGTACGGTTTTTTTAAATAGGCAAAATTGATATAGAAAATTGGAATCACGGGCATCTCGCTAATCAGAAGTTCTTCGGCTTTCGAAAGAAGCCAAGCTCGTTTTTCTTCATCAACCTCTTTTTCCGCCTTCTCAAGATAGGCAGCGAAATCGGGATGTTCCCAACCCGTCTCGTTATTTCCGCCGATATTTGGATTATCCCGGTATTTGAACGGCTCAAGGAAAGAGATAGGATCGTGAAAATCTCCTACCCAGCCCATTCGGGCGATTTGGTAGTTCTGTTTGTTGATTTTCGACAAATAGACTTTCCAGTCCGATGTCTCTAATTCGACCTTAATGCCAAGACCTTCTTTCCATTGCTGCTGAATTGCTTGCGCAATCTTTTGATGTTCTCGGTTGGTGTTGTAACTTAATGTCAAGGTGGGAAAATTTTTAAGATCGGTTCCCATTTCTTCTAGTCCTTGATCGAATAAGTGACGCGCCCTTTCGATATCTCCGTCCTCATAGAGAGCCGATCTCTTCCAGCCGGGCATAGGGGGAACGATCCCTAGCGCCGGTTCCTGTTCCGCTTGGGTGATATGGTCGACAATTTCTTTGCGATTGACGCAGAGAGCAAGCGCTTGGCGGATCTTTTGATTTGACAGGGCAGGATCATCGGTGTTGACTTTATAGTAGTAGACGGCAGTCGCAGGGGAGATTTCGATTTTTCCTTCTTCTTTTAAGGCAGGAATAAATTCGGGAGGAAGGTTTGATATAGGGGAACCTGCCCAATCAAGCTCCCCCATTTCATACATATAAAATTCAGTGGTCGTATCGTCAATCATCGAGAGATGAATCGATTCTAGATTGACCGAATCTGCATCCCAGTAAAGGGGATTTTTTTCGACAAGAATTTCGCTCTCGTGTTCCCAGCTTTTTAGTTTGAAGGGTCCATTGGAAACGTAAAGAGGGCCGGCATCAGCAGACCAATCAGAAGTTGATTTGTCAATTCTCTTATTCACCGGAAAGAATGTAGGAAATCCAGTCAGTTCCAGAAAATAGGGGGTTGGATGGTTCAACGAGACCTCAAGGGTTTTCTCATCGATAACCCTGACACCTAACTCTTCCATAGGCAGCTTTCCCTCCTTTATCTTCCATGCATTTTTGATTACATAGAGTTTATAAGCGAAAGGGGAGGGAAATTTGGGGTCGAGAATTTTCCGCCAAGAGTAAGCGAAATCTTCAGCAGTCACGCGGTCACCGTTCGACCAATAAGTTTCACGCAGTTTGAATATGTAGGTACGCTTATCTTTTGAGATAAGGATCTCCTCAGCGGCAGCAGGGTAGGGCTTGTGGTCGAAACCGGTTCTGGTCAGTCCTTCGAATAACATGACAAGCAGATTGCCCGAGGTCGCATCGGTGAATTTCCTCGGATCCAAGGTAGGAGGCTCGCAATAAAGATTGAGACGCAACCTCTGTTCGGGTACTCGTTTAACATTCCCGCAACAAGCAAAGAAGAGAGAGGTGCACAAAACCAACAAAATTCTTAAAAACATGAGAAAAAGGATACCATTTGGAGTTATTCAATTGTAGCGATTTTGAAATCGGCTGTTCCAAGAGGCGAAAGAACAACGTCTTTAACATGGTTCTTTTTAACATAATCAAATGCATAATGATAAACGGGAGCAATCGGCATCTCGTCGATTAAAATTTTTTCAGCTTCTGCTAGAAGGCTTTGCCGCTTGATTGGATCGCGTTCGGTAAGAGAGCTATCAAGCAGGCGAAAAAAGGTCTCATGATACCATCCGGTATCGTTCATCCCGTTACCGTCTTGATTGCGGTATTTAAAGAGTTCTAAAAATGCGAGGGGATCATTAAAGTCCGCAATCCAGTCTCCGGTGCCTACTTGATAGAGTCCTTGTCTTACATTCTGTCGATAGAGTTGATTTTCGACTCCTTCCAGGCGAATCTCGATGTTGAAAACTTTATTCCATTGTTGCTGTACAAGCTGTACGATTTTCGTATTCCTCTCTGTTGGAGGGTAATTCAATACAACTCTCGGAAAAGTATCCCTAGTCCAGCCATTTTCCACCAACGCTTCTTCAAAGAGTCTTTTGGCTAGCTCCTTATCGCCGTCCTTAAAGTACGGCTTATTCCGAACTTGCATTGAAGGGGGAAGAGGGCCTGTAGCCGGCGCTTGGCCTCCCTGGAGGATATGTTCGATAATCTCTTCCCGGTCAATTGCAAAGGAGAATGCGCGGCGCAATTTCGGTTGATCGAAGGGAGATTTTTCCGTATTGAATTTAAACCAGAATGTCCCAGCAACAGTAAAAGACTCGAGTTGTTTTTTTTCTTTCATGCTGGAGATTAATTCTGTTGTGATATTGTGTGAAGTCGGCTGTCCGAGCCAGTCGAGTTCATTTTTCTCGAATAGGTGGCTCTCAGTATTATTGTCGCTTATCATTGTGAAGTTAAGCCCGTTCAAGCGGACGGAAGGCGCATCCCAATAGAGGGGATTTTTTACCAATTCGATTTCCGATTGGGGAGTCCATTGCTTTACTTTAAATGGGCCGTTTGAGACGAATTGGTTAGCCGGAGGTTGCGCCCATTTGTCGAGTTCTTTGTCAAGCTTATGGTTGACCGGAAAATAGGTAGGGAACGCCGTGAGTTCAAGAAAATAGGGGGTTGGAGCTTCTAATTTAACGACAAGCGTTTGAGGATCTAAAGCCTCAACGCCGATGGCTTCGGTTGCTCCTATTCCTTCCCGCGCTGCTTTAGCGTTTTTGATTGGATAGAGCATATAAGAGTAGTCTGTCCGGAAATCAGGGTTAAGGAGACTCTTCCAGGAATAGGCAAAGTCGTAGGCGGTCACAGGTTCGCCGTTTGTCCAATAAGCCTCTCGGAGATGAAATATATAGGTCAGAAGGTCGTCTGAAACGTCAACCTCTTTAGCCATCGCTAACTGAGCCACTCCGTTCCCATCGATCCGCATCAGTCCTTCAAAAAGCTGTTTAACCAGAGTGAGATCTTTGAGGCTCCTCACAACGCGCGGATCAAGTGAGACCGGATCGTCGGCTAGATTGAGCCGCAAAATTTGCCGATTTGTCCTGCCTTGTTTGTGCCCGCAGCTTGTCAATGAGAGCAGGACAAATAGAATCAGTAGGTACCGCATGAACCATCTCCTTGATAGCAAGTCTGGGGTCGGTTTTCACACAATCAGAGCCTCCCAGCTCTTGAAAAATATGGTAGCCGAGACCGGCGATCATTGCTCCATTATCCAAGCAAAGGCCTTTCGGAGGCCAAAAAATTGGAACCGAGCACTTTTCTTCAAGCAGATGGCGGAAATAGAGATTTTGGCTCACACCGCCGCCTACAAGAATGCCTTTACAACGGTACAGTTTTGCACTAGAACAGATTTTTTCCACAAGATCGGAAAATGCCGCATGTTGAAAACTTGCGGCTGCATCTTTTCTCTCCTCTTGGGAGAGGATTAGCGGGGAATTTTTATTCGCATTTTGTCCTTTGGCAAGATAAAGCAGCGCCGTTTTTAATCCGCTGAAGGAAAAGTCGTAAGGATGCCCTTTTATCCGTCCCGGCTTAAAAACGAAGCGCGTATGATCACCCTCTTTGGCGAGCCGCTCGATATGCGGTCCACCGGGATAGGGGAGGCCAAGGAGTTTGGCTGCTTTGTCAAATGCTTCTCCAATTGCATCATCGCGTGTTTGACCGATCAGGAAATACTTGCCGACAGCCTGAACATAGACGAGAGAAGTATGCCCTCCGGACATAACAACTCCAAGGGCCGGCAAAGGGGGGTTTGACTCCATCAAGGCTGAATAGAGATGGGCTTCAATATGGTTGACACCTACAAGGGGCCTCCCAGTTGAGAGAGCAAGACCTTGCGCAAAGTTCACGCCTACCAGAAGGGCGCCGATCAAGCCCGGCCCGTTCGCAACGGCAATCAGATCGACCTCTTCGAGGGGGACGCAAAGAGCCTTTCGCAATAGAGGAAGAAGCACATCTACATGACGGCGGCATGCGACTTCTGGAACAACGCCCCCGTAATATTCGTGAAGCTCTTCTTGAGTTGCTACCGCATTTGATAAAATCTCCTTGCCATCCCGAACAAGAGCTAATCCTGTCTCATCGCATGTAGATTCAACACCTAGAACCAACATAGATATATTATCCTGGATATAAATAGTATGTTGCGTCTATATATGTTAATACAATCTTTATTTTTGACATATCGATATTTTTCAACTGATTCTGCTATAATGGCTATGTTTCGCAATCCGTGCTATTGGGAAACGCAGTCTAGCTATTTGAAGCTTCAACTCTATTGACCAAAACAAAAAATTATTGTTGAATATCGGGTCACCTCACAATATTAATAAATATTTATAAAATTATATACTGTCTAGATGAGCTTTATCAAAAATTTACCTAATACAAATGCAGCTTTACCCCCTGTTGAAAGAGGGTTGGATCCTGTTAGCTACCATCCCTTAAGCATTAGCCTGACCATTTTTTCTTATCTAAGCCCGAATGAACTTGGAAGAATTCGTCGAGTCAGCAAGCAGTGGGGCAGATTAGCATCGATGCTATCTCTATGGAACGCTCTCGATTTAAGAAAGCTATCTCCCTCATTAAAAGTTTTTGAGGAATCAGACTGGAAAACGCATGTCGATTTATCTTCCTTTGGACTAGACGTGAGCGATGCACCTCCTCTTGATAAACGCCAAGCGATTCCATTCCTAAAAAGATGCATTTATTCTCTTTCAATTGAAGAAAATGCAGGAGTCACGCTTTTGACAATTCCAAAAGGCTTAACATTTAAGAAACTTGTAAAGCTTGCCGGATCCTTTAAAGGGGAGAATAGACCTAGGTTTAGATACATTTGGGATCGTATTTCGAGTGAAATTAGGGATATTCCGGTCGATAAAACTTATCGATTAGTGATAACCAATAACGTCTTTAAAAATAGTCGAAATTTATCTACTAGTGATCAAGAAGCTCTTGTGAAGGAAAGGGGTTGCGAGATCCCGAGTCTATTAGAAGCTGCGACGCTTCTAGTTGTAACATATATGAGTACTCAGCAGCGCCTTTATAATGATAAGCCATGGACTTATACACGCTGCTCAGAACGAGGTGATCGCTATCAATTAGTTGTTGGGGGTTTCACCCTGGGTGGCCTGAGCGTCGGCAAATGCAACTACGCGGGCGAAGGCTGCGGTGTCGGGGGTTCTCTGAGGAAGTTCTAAGGTCATGAGTACTTCAGTAGAGCTCCAATTTGATCGGTTTAAAAAGTGAGAGTAGACCATGTGTACGCGCATACTTTGGAACAAATATAACTCTGTAATTTCCTGTGGGCGAACAATGGACTGGCCTGAATCAACTGAACCTAAAATTGTTATATTTCCACGTGGTATTAAGAGAGATGGAGGGAGAGTAGCGACTGAGCTTGTTGTCCAAGAAAATTCTTTGCGATGGACTGCAAAGTATGGAAGTGTTGCCGTCTTGGCTTATGGTGTTGGCACTGTTGACGGGATGAATGAAAAAGGATTAGGAGGTAATTTACTCTACTTAACATCAACAGATTATGGTAGGCGTGATCGAAAAAAATCCGGAGTACAAGTGATGCTATGGCTGCAGTATTTACTAGATTGTGCAGCTTCTGTTAAAGAGGCCCTGCAATTAATGGAAAATGTTCAGCCTGTAATGGTCGAGTATAACGGCTATAAGTCATCTGTACACTTAACTCTTGAAGATAAGAGCGGGGACTCGGCAATTATTGAATATTTAGAGGGTAGGCCTAAAGTCTATCATGGGCGCGCGTACTGCGTCATGACAAATGATCCTCCATATGATCAGCAACTCAATCATCTTCAATCTTTTGATTTTACCGCGGCCACCCGCGAAACCTCTCTGCCAGGGAATGTTGATCCTGTATCCCGCTTTGTGCGCTCTAACTACTTTTTGCAAACACAGCGTAAGCCTAAAAATGATAGGGAAGCAATTGCTGCCATTCTTTCGATTGTCCGCAATGCCTCAGTCCCTTTTAATGCACCTTATAAAACTCCTGACACTATATACAACACTGAGTATAGAACTGTTCTCGACTTAACAAACTTACGTTATTTTTTTGAGCTAACAACAAGCCCTAATTTGATCTGGATAGAGCTCACTAAGTTTGATTTATCTTCTGGTTCGCCAGTTTTAGTTCTTGACCCGGACAATATCTCTTTATCAGGAGATATCTCCGATAAATTCGAAGTGAATGGTCCTCAAAACATCATTATTTAAATCACCTAAGGTGAGTGATTTATTTAAAATGAGAGATGAGGTTTTTGCTTGCATCCAGGTCTACGATCCATAAGGCAGGGTTTGATTTTGTCCCGATATTTTGCGAAGGATATTCCTCATAGTTGAACTTAGAGGTTAAGACCCGCTCTAAGACTTCTGCTTTTCCTGCTCCGAGCACATAAATGCAAATATGGCGGGCGTTATTCATGCAAGCGTAGGTCAATGTCATGCGCCACGTATTTTTCTGAGGAATATGATTTGCGACCACTAGTCTCTCTTTCTCGTTCAGAGCTCGCGTGTGAGGAAAAAGAGAGGCTGTATGGCCGTCATCGCCCATGCCAAGCATAATCAGATCAAATGGATGGGCGCCGAGCTTGCCTTGGATGATCGCTTCATATCCGATAGCATTTGCTTCTATATCGGTTTCGGCAATCATGCGGTAGATCTGATTTTTGGGGATTGGGAGTTTTTCTAACCCCGCCTCTTCTATCGCCATTCTGTAGTTGCTCTCTGGATGGCTGACGGGCACGGGTCGTTCATCTCCCCAGAAAAGATAAACTTTGGACCAGTCAATCGCATCCGGTCTTTTTGCCAGCTCTTGAAAGATTTTTTTGGGAGTCGATCCACCGGAAAGGGCGACTGCAAAAAAATCGTGATCTTTGATCGACTCGATCGCCGTCTCTATCCAGTTCTCAACAGCGAAGTGAATGGTCTCATCATGCCCGCCGGGAAGAGCAATTAAGCGGCGTTCATCAAATACGATAGGGTTCTTTTGCATATTACCTCTTCCATGGAATACGTGTTAGAATGTCGAGCATCTCACGGTAATGAGGCCCGGCTGAGGGATAGAATATCTCTTCGATGATTTCTTTGCCTTCTGAAACTCCCGAAAGAGTGCTGCAAATCGGGATATCGCAGCGGTCTTTGTCTGAATATTGAATGAAAACTTGCCTTGTTTGAGGGTGACGTTTGAAGACATAATGGGCCTTGTTCTTTTCACATTCAACCTCTATGTTGACAATAGCCCCCGGATTGAGGCTGGGGATATCTTGGGGGATCAGGAGGATCACGATTTTATTCGTCGGCCGAGCATAGCTGAGCCTGATGTTTCCCTCATTGATCTCGATCGATTCGAACTTCCAATTCAGCCTTGATGCGATCCAGGCTTGCAGGTAGGCTGCCTCGATTTCAGTGTGTTGTTGGAACTCGGAAGAGTTTTTATTGTAGTGAATGCGGATGATCTTGCTTTGTACTAGGTTGACAAATGCTTCGAAGGTGTCGAAAACTTGTGTAAAGAGATGCCTCCAACCGGAGAGAGCGCTCCAGTTTAAATCTCCGATTCCGCAATGAAAACGGTGTAGAAGGGAGAGGACTGCATGGGAATAGCCTTGCAAATCGTGGGTTGATTCTGGATCGAATATGATCCGTTTGGCGTAGGGTTCGAGGTGGGGAAGAATCGCATTCTCTGTGGAAGGATCTTGTGTCCACAACAAATAGACGGGCAAATCCGGCAGAATCTGCGGGATGATGATAAAAGGGACCCTTCCCCTAAGAGAGCCCGCAACTTCGATGCGGATAATCTCGCAAAAAATCTGCAAATCGCCCTCTCCGACCGTTTCGGAGCTCACCGAAGTGCGCAAATAGGCCTCTTTTGACTCTTCATCGCTCACAATCAGGACGACTCGGCTGGGAAATTTACTGACAACTGATCGAATCAGTTCTTCCGAAAAGTTGAGTCGCTCAGTTTTTTGTACGTAGAGTATCAGAGTAAAGAGAGAAGCACGGATTTTATTTTCGCCCTGGTTTTCATCCCAAAGACGGTTGAGCTCTTCGTTGATATTCGTGAGTTGAATATGATTTTCCGTCACCGTCATCAAATCAATCTCCATGAACGCCCATCGCGGGCCAACATCTCGTCTGCTGCTTTTGGCCCCCACGAACCCGATTGGTAATTGGGAAAATCACTGGGAGGGCTTTCATGCCATCTTTCCAAAATAGGGGTAAACCATTTCCATGAAGTGAGCACCTCATCGCCGCGCGCAAAGAGCGTTCCGTCACCAAGCATGCAGTCGCAAATAAGCCGCTCATAGGCTTCCGGGGGAGCCAAACCAAAATAGGAACCGTAGCGGAAGTCCATTTTTACAGGTTGAATGGGACTGCTTGGGCCGGGTACTTTCGAATTTATTCTGAGTGAAATCCCTTCGTCAGGCTGAATGCGGATCACCAGGACATTATTTTCATTTTTCTGCTCTCTTTGAGAAAAGAGAATTCTGGGGATTTCCTTAAAAGTGACTGCGATCTCCGTCGCCCGTTTCGGAAGACGCTTTCCTGCACGCAGGTAGAAAGGAACGCCTGCCCAACGCCAGTTGTCGATAAAGAGCTTTAGAGCTGTGTATGTCTCCATTGGAGATTGTGGGTTTACATTGTTTTCTTCCCGATACCCTTTAACGCTTTCCCCATTTATATAGCCGGGGGCATATTGCCCCCTGACCACGTTGTCACTAAAATGCGAGAGGTCGACGGGACGCAGGGCTTTCAACACTTTAACCTTTTCGTCTCGGATTGCTTCTGCGCTCAAGGATGCGGGCGGCTCCATCGCAGTCAAACAAACCAGCTGCATCACATGGTTTTGGACAATGTCGCGCAAAATCCCCGCTTCCTCGTAAAATGCGCCGCGTGTTCCAATGCCAATTTCCTCGGCTACTGTGATCTGAACATGGTCGATATAGTGATTGTTCCAAAAGGACTCAAATATCGAGTTTGCAAAGCGGAAAACTAAGATGTTTTGCACCGTCTCTTTTCCAAGATAATGGTCGATTCGGTAGATCTGGCTTTCGGCTAAGTGGTTCAAAACAAATTGCTGGAGCTCAACACCTGATTCGTAATCGTGTCCAAAGGGCTTTTCGATAATAACGCGGGACCACTTCTCTTTCTCTTTACTCGTATCATAAATCAGGCCATGTTTTCCCAAATTTTCGATAATGGTCGGGAAAAAACTAGGCTGAGTTGAAAGGTAAAAGACCCGGTTCCCTTTGGTCCCCAGCTTTTTATCGAGTTCTTCCAAGAATTTGCGCAAAGAGTCGTATCCCGCATCGTCGTCAAAATTGGAAGTGTGATAGAAAATCTGATTCATGAATGAAGACCAGAGATTCTCATCTACCGGTTTGACGCGTGAAAATTGGTTGACGGCGTCGTGCATCTCCTGACGAAACTGCTCATGAGCTTTATCTCTTCGCGCGAAACCAACGCAGGCAAAGTGCGACGGCAGCTGTCCCTCTCGGGAGAGATTGTAGAGGGCGGGAAAGAGCTTGCGGGCCGTTAAGTCTCCCGTTGCACCAAAGATTACAAGAATGCAGGGATCGACGACCCGCTCCGATTTCGTTCCTTCTTCAAGAGGACTTTGAAAGGTCGCTCCTTTGTTTTCATCCAGAGTAATAGTTGTGACGTCAGGTATGACTTGGGAATGTTTTTGCATGTGGCTCTCTCAATATCCGAGCGATTTGTTTTTAACTCACCTTACGCAAAAATGAAAGATCATAGAGCAGCTGCGGCTTTGTCGGACCACTTTGTTTTAATCTGACTTTGCCTCTCTCACTCTCCACTCCTTCATTTTTGCGTAAGGTGAGTTTTTAAATTATATCTCTTGATACTACCTACTTAACCTGTTTTCACCTTTGTTCGCAAGCATTTTATAAGGAATATTTTAATTACTTTTAAATGTAGGTTTTATAGTCGATTCAGATCGACCTTATCAATAACCAAGATGGCATTGAAGGAGAATGACGGCGGAAACGGCATCGACGACTTTAGCCCGCTTTTTTCGATTCATTCCGCCTTCTTTAAGCGAACGCTCAGCCTGGAGAGTCGATAGACGCTCATCAATGAGTACAACGGGGCAGTTGACCTCCTTTTCCAGAAGAGAGATGAAATGGTTAACCTCATCTGCTAAAAAGCCGATTTTTCCATTTAAATGAATAGGATAGCCAACCACAATCCTTTCAAGATCATAACTTTTCAAGACATCCAGGAGTTTGCGGATTGTCTCTTGCCCGGTTTTACCTGCTTCTATCACGCCGAGAGAAGAGGCGATGATCTGATTCTCATCGGAAATTGCGAGCCCAATCCGTTTGAGCCCATAGTCGATACTAGCTATGCGTTTTTTTCTCATGAAGCTCTACCATTGCCTTCACAAAATCCCGGAAGAGGGGGTGGGGGTTTGTCGGACGGGATTTAAATTCGGGGTGGAATTGGACGCCGACCATCCAGGGATGGTCCCGGATTTCAGCAATCTCGCAGAGGTTCCCCTTTTCGTAGACGCCTGAAAGCAAGAGTCCATGTTTCTCAGCCAAATCCTTATAGCGGTTGTTGAATTCGTAGCGGTGGCGGTGCCTCTCGGAAATGCTCTTCGATCCATAAGCAGCGTGTGCCTTCGACCCTTCCTTAAGCAGGCAGGGATAGGCGCCCAGGCGCATCGTCCCTCCCATCTCCTCGACATGCTCCTGCTCGCTCAAGAGCGAGATGATCGGCTCCTTCGTATGAGGCTCCATCTCGGTCGAATTAGCGTCAGAGAGTCCCAGGACATTTCGAGCAAACTCGACAACAAGAACTTGCATGCCAAGACATATCCCGAAATAAGGGATTTTTTGGTCGCGGCAATACTGTGCAGCGTGAATTTTCCCTTCCCAGCCCCTCTCTCCGAATCCGCCCGGAACCAAATAGCCGTCGCATCCATTGAAGTCGGTGATTTTATCGGATTCGATCGTCTTAATCTTCAAGTTGTATCCAGCTGCAATGGCTCCATGTTGCAATGCTTCAAATACCGACTTATAAGCATCTTGATGCTGGAGATATTTCCCGACAATCCCAACTGTGATCGTCCCCTTTGGGTTCTTTATTTTTTCGACAATCTCCTCCCATTCAGAGAGGTCGATAGCCGGACATTCCAACCCGAGCTGCTTGCATATTCTTTCCGCAACCCCCTGGCGGTGCAGCATGATCGGCACCTCGTAAATCGTGGTTTGCACATCGACCTCGTCAAAGACGGCTTCACGCGGAACGTTGCAGAAAAGGCTGATTTTCTTTTTGATTTCGGCCGATAGAGAATTCTCGCACCTGCAGAGGATCAGATCGGGCGAAATCCCGATGCCGCGCAATGTCTGAACCGAGTGCTGCGTCGGCTTTGTCTTGACCTCTCCAGCCGCTTTGAGATAGGGGACATAGGTCATGTGGATGTTGAGGCAGTGATTTGGCCGCTCGTAGCGAAACTGGCGGATCGCTTCCAGAAAGGGGAGTGACTCAATATCCCCGATCGTCCCGCCAATCTCGACAAGAACGACTTCGGCATCGGTTACCTGGCCGCACTTTGCGATCCGCTGTTTAATCTCGTCGGTGATGTGGGGGATCACCTGGACTGTCTTCCCGAGATAATCTCCCCGCCTCTCCCGTTTGATCACCGTATCGTAGATTTGTCCCGAGGTCGCGGTCGAGACACGCGATAGGGGAGCTTGGGTATAGCGGTAGTAGTGTCCTAAATCGAGGTCGGTCTCAACCCCGTCGTCGGTGACGTAGACCTCTCCATGTTCGAAGGGATTCATCGTACCCGGATCGACATTCAGATAGGGATCGAGTTTGAGCATTGCGATCCGAAATCCCTTTTTCTCTAGAAGCATCGCAATCGACGCGAGCGTCAACCCTTTGCCTAATGAGGAGACGACTCCTCCTGTTATGAAGATATATTTGCGCATAAAACTTCTTCGACTCTTTTTAAATCTTCAGGCGTATCGATGCCAATTCCTTGATCTTCAACGAACGAAATATAAATCGGGTATCCTGCCTCAAGAATTTTGAGCTGTTCCAAATCCTCGATCTCCTGGAGGCGAGAACGCTCCATTTCAGCATATTGCTTGAGAAATGGTTGCCGAAAGCAATAGATGCCAAGATGGCGGTAGTAGTCATGGATTTTTTTCACATTCTGTGGAAAAGGGATTGGGGCGCGGCTGAAATAGAGCGCCCGACCAAAGCCGTCGAAGACGCATTTGACTGCCGTAGGGCTGAAGATATCCTGCGGGTCGGTGATTTTGGCGATCGGCGTTGTGACGACAGCGTTTGGAGTCTGTTCCAACTTCTCTACAAGCGTGTCGATGACCAGCGGATCAAGACACGGCTCATCCCCTTGAATGTTGACGATGATAGAGGCCTCTGGGAAGTGGGCTTGTATTGCCTCGTTGACGCGGTCCGTTCCTGTCGCGCATTCTTCCGAGGTCATACACGCCTTTCCACCGAATTCCAGAACATGGTCGTAGATTCTTCGGTCGTCGGTCGCAACAACCAGAGTGTTAAGTCGGGAGCTTTTAAGAGCGTTTTCGTAAGTTCTTTTGATTAACGATTTTCCTAGTATGTTGGCGAGGGGTTTGCCGGGAAAGCGGGAGCTTTGCCAGCGAGCAGGGATTACGCCAACCACTTGATGCTCTGTCATGTCCTTCCTTTCAATTTTATCGAATCATCATACAAAAAAAGGTTATTAACCGCAAGGAGAAGAACACAAGCTGTTAACAAAAACATTTTTTTAAATATAAGCTTTGAAGTAAAATAAAATTAATATGAATTAGTTGATTTAAGGGTTTATTATGAGTCTTTTTCCAAATAAATTATTGTTAAACATTCTCGCCGCCGGTTTAGTTCTTTCTTGTCCTCTACAAGGAGCAGCTCCCAAGCAGCAAACAAATCAAAGAAACCAAATGCAAAAAAATGAGTGGACTACCTTCACTTCGAAAGAGGATGGTTTTTCCGTTGATCTGCCCAAAAAACCCGAAAGGGTTCAACAGACAATCGATATTCCGAAGACTGATCTCAAGATCTCTTACACTACCTATCTCAGCGAACCGAGCGACGATGCCGTCTATGTAATTTCTGTTTGGAATTATCCCGCTCAAATCGATATGTCAAAACCTGAAGTGAATCTACAAGATGGATTTGGGGGGATGCTCTCAGCGCTTCCGGGATCTGAAGTGATGAATATGAGAATGACCGAAATCCAGGGCTATAAAGCTCTTGAATTTTTAGTGAAGAACGAAGACATCTATTTTCAAGGCAAGCTGATTTTGGTGCACAATACTCTCTATCAGGTTTTCACGGTTTACAAGAATAGCGTTGATATGAGCGATAATTACATCCGTTTTATCGACTCGTTTAAGTTGTCGCGTCCTGAAAAACGGAAAGTAGCACCTCAGAAGAATGGGAATAACCAGAAGAACGCAAAGATGAAAGTCTAAAAATTATGCTCTCGATACGTAAGAAGCGGGAAATCCAAATGGACTTCCCGCTTTTTTTTATAAAGCATTTCCGTAGGCTTTCTTTTCAATCCAGTAATCAATCGAAACAAATCCGGGACCGAAGCAGAGAACAATCAACGAGGCGTAAAGAAAGAGGAAAGGCGCCTCATTGATGAAAAGGTTGGGGGCAGCGAAGAAATTAATCAAGGCTTCTTGGTGTGCTGTGGCGTACGCTCCGATAAAGACACAGACGAGTAAAATGGAGAAGAGCCGGCTAAAAAGCCCGAGAAAAAGGGAAGCTCCACCTAAGAGCTCAATTAATCCGATAAAATAAGCCATAAAGAGAGGAGCTGGAATGTTGAGGGAGGCAAAGAAATCGGCTACTCCACCCGCATTTACCAATTTTCCAAGCCCTGCTAATACCAATAAGGTACCCCAATAAAGGCGAACGATCAGTAGGAGAAAATTCCCTAAAAAGTTCTCTCCTTGTACAATTCCGTAATAAAGGTGCTTGAGCCATCCCCCTTCAACTTTTCCGTCCATGTATCCTCCAATAGGTCGATTGTTAAGTAAATTGATATCCAATGAGGAGAAATCATGCAAATCCTTTATTGAGTCTTTAAAAAATAAGGCGATCTAGTATAATTTTTGCATATGCACTCTTTTCCAGATCCTGTAAGAGATAAAAAAATTCCCTATGATCAATTTAATGTCCGGCATGGGAAGATGGGGAACATGACAAAACTTTTGCTGATTACGGGACTTGTTGTGGGAATTTTAGCCGGATTTGCTTTGTCCGGTACATCTGTCGGAACCACCGGTTTTTTTCTAACAGCAGCCGGAGCGGCTCTGTCAGCCTTACTTGTCGCCTCTACACTCACGTATTATTTTGTCCGCTGCAATACAAATGACAGACGGCTTCAAATGCTCCCTTTGCCGCAAGCTCAAACAGAAGAGAAATATCTTAAGCTTCTTGATGTCGATCAAGATAACAGATATAGCTATTTCTTTGTAGATTTGCTCGATCACCACCTAGGAAGTAACAATGCTGACTTGAAAGAACAAACTTTGCAAGACCTGAATAGAGCTCCGATTTACATGTTGAATGGACTTCCCTTCTCTCTCGAAAAGACAGATTTTGCTCAACAAGTTCAAGGGATTACGTGTAATGGATTGCACACAAATCAAATTCTTGAACTGGCACATAGACAACCCGATCCCATTTTATTCGGCAATGCGGTGGAACGATTGATTCCTAATAAAGGCGAGGAGTTTCGTCTTCTTTATTTAACTAAGCGTTTTGAGGCAGTGCAACTTGCTCAAATTCCAGAGAATGTCTTTAAGCTTCTTAATCAAGCCCTTTTATCCTATACCTACGGGATTCTTCAAGGGCGTTATAGCAATGGGACTTGTAATATTCTTTTTAAGCAAAGAGATCCGCATCCGCCACCTCCAACCGCGAATACGTTATATGAGGTTATCCAAAAAAGCCAAAAGTGGTATGTGCGATTAGGTCAAATTTTCCAGATTATGTCCTTAAGCGGAAAATTTAACCCCTTATATGTAAAAGCCGAACTCTTAGTCGATGTCGAAGCGAGAACGGGAGAACTAACCTGGTCAAGCCCGCAAACAAATCAACCAACCTTGACTTAAATGCTTGAAAGAGCCGCATCTATTTTGAAAGAGGGCAACCCCGTCGCCTTTCCTACAGAAACGGTCTATGGGCTTGGAGCTCCCGTCTTTTCTCCGGAAGCCGTCAAACGGATTTTCGAGCTCAAAGGGCGTCCCCAAGACAACCCTCTGATCGTCCACGTCTCGAGTTTTGAGCAGCTGGATCTGATCGTCGAGTGGTTTCCCGAAGATTTAGCCCGTCATTTCTGGCCCGGGCCTCTTACGCTGATCCTCCCCAAAAAATCGACTGTACCTGAATGCGTCTCGGCAGGTTTGAAGACAATCGGCGTGCGCATGCCGGCCCATCCTCTTGCGTTAAAACTGATTGAGGGTGTTGGGCAGCCTCTTGCCGCCCCCTCTGCAAACCTCTCCGGTCGGCCAAGCAGCACGACCGCTCAACACGTTCTCGATGATTTTGGCGATCAAGTGCTTGTTCTCGATGGGGGGGCGTGCGTCGGCGGTTTAGAGTCTACGGTGCTCGCTTTGAATCCACCCCTGATCCTGCGCCCTGGTGCTGTTACTAAGGAGGAGATCGAAAAAATCCTTGGAAGAGAGGTAGATATAGCTAAAGGAGAGGCTGAAAGACCTCGTTCTCCTGGCATGAAATACAAACACTATGCCCCTCGTGCGAAAGTGCGCCTCATCGAAGCAAACGAACAAGCCACTCCTTCTCCTAAGACTATGATCCTTCGTTCTATTAAGCCCGAAGAACTCTATGCGCTTTTCCGCGAAGCCGATAAACAGGGAATGGAGGAGATTGTCATCTGTTGCGATCATACGATGAAATCAAACACTGCACTTCTTAATCGTCTAATTCGTGCTGCACATTAATTTTCTTTTTGTTACCTTCCTGAACTACACAGGAGGAAGAGAATGGGACTGAATGTTGCGCAAAAATTGATCAAAAGCCATCTCGTTGAGGGAAAGATGGAAACGGGAAACGAGATCGGGTTAAAGATCGATCAGACCTTGACTCAAGACGCAACCGGGACAATGGTGATGCTTGAGCTGGAGGCGATGAACATCGAGCGCGCAAAGACTGAGGTCTCTGTCCAGTACATCGACCATAATATTCTCCAAAACGATTTCAAAAACGCTGAAGACCATCTCTTTTTACGCAGTGCCTGCAGGCGCTTCGGCATCTGGTATAGCCGTGCGGGCAACGGAGTGAGCCACCCTGTACACATGGAGCGGTTTGGGATTCCGGGAAAAACCTTGCTCGGCTCCGACAGCCATACCTGCGCTGCCGGCTCAATGGGGATGCTGGCGATGGGAGCAGGCGGACTCGAAGTGGCATTTGCAATTGCCGGAGAGCCTTTCCACGTCAAAATGCCGAAAATTTGGGGGATAAAGCTTACAGGCAGACTTCCGGAATGGGTCAGCGCGAAAGATGTGATCCTGGAAGTACTCCGTCGGCACAACGTTGCGGGAGGGGTCGGCAAGATCATCGAGTACTACGGCCCAGGACTCGATTGCCTCTCAGCAATGGACCGTCATGTCATCGCTAACATGGGCGCTGAGCTGGGTGCAACAGCCTCAGTTTTCCCTTCCGATCAAGAGGTGCGCCGTTTTATGCGCAGCCAAAGACGTGAAGATCAATGGGTTGAAATTCTCCCCGACGAAGGGTGCTCTTATGATCTACAAGATGAAATTGATCTTTCACAGTTGGAGCCTTTGATCGCCCTACCGAGCAGCCCCGGTAAAGTTGTCCCCGTAAGAGAGGTGGAAGGGGAAGAGGTCTATCAAGTGATGGTCGGTTCTTCCGCAAACCCCGGCTACCGCGATTTTGCCGTCGTAGCCGAGATTATGGACGGCAGACGGGCGCATGACCAGATCTCTTTTGATATCAACCCGACCTCTCGGCAAATTTTGGAAAATCTCGCCCGAAACGGACATCTTGAAAAACTGATTCTTTCAGGAGCAAGAATCCACCAGGCCGGCTGCAACGGCTGCATCGGGATGGGCCAGGCTCCCGCTAACGGCCGTCCTTCGCTACGCACAGTTCCCCGCAACTTTCCCGGACGCTCTGGGACAAAGGAGGACTCGGTCTATCTTTGCAGTCCTGAAACGGCAGCAGCCGGTGCCATAACGGGAAAAATCACCGACCCACGAAAAATTGGAATTGCATATCCGCGTCTTTCAGAGCCCGATGAGTTACTCATTGACGCCGAAGCAGTCACCCCTCCTCCGGCGGAGGGGCGGGGGATTGAACTCGACAAGGGAAGCAACATCAAACCTCTTCCCCATTTCAAGCCTCTTTCAGAAAGGTTGGAGGGGCCGGTTTTAATTAAAACCGGCGACAATATTTCGACAGATGAGATCATGCCTGCAGGGTCGAAGGTTCTTCCCTTTCGCAGCAATATACCGGCAATCAGCCAGTTCGTCTTCGATCAGATAGACGAAACCTATCCCGACCGAACAAAACCATTTCGCGATTCGGGCCATTTTATCGTCGGAGGAGAGAACTACGGCCAAGGCTCAAGCCGTGAGCATGCAGCGATTGCCCCGCGTTATCTCGGCGTAAGGTTGGTACTAGTCAAAAGTTTTGCCCGCATCCACCGCGCGAACTTAACAAACTTCGGAATTGTTCCTCTGCTTTTCGAGGATCCGAATGAGTGGGAGCGGATTAATCAGGGAGATATTCTCTGCTTTCCACAGATACGTGAAGAGATCCAAAAAGGAGAGAAAGTCACTGTAAAAAACGTGACTCAAGGCTACTACCTAAACGCGAAACATAACATGACGGAACGCGAAGTACACAGCGTTTTGGAGGGAGGAATGATCGGACGTTACCGCAAAAAAATGGGCAGTGGATGATACCCATCGTCGATTTGCATTGTGATCTCTTGTCTTACCTAGCTGAAAAAGAAGAGCGTCATGCAGAAAATGAGGAGGCGCGCTGTTCCCTTACTCAGCTTAGGCAAGGCAATGTCCTCCTTCAAACGCTCGCTGTTTATACGGGTACAGGAAAAGGATCTGTCGCGTCTGCCGAAAAGCAGATGACGATTTTCCGAACCTTGCCAACCCTCTATCCTCAAGGATTTCAACGCCTAAAAAGTCTAGGGATGCCGAAGTCAAACGGCGATAAGGTACATATCATCGCCGCGATTGAAAATGCGTCGGGATTATGCAGCGAAAGCGAGAATTTGGAGAATGTCTTCTCTCGTTTTGACCAATACCGCGAATCGGCTGGTCCCATTCTCTATATCAGCCTCACCTGGAACGATGAAAACCGCTTTGGAGGAGGAAATCATTCGAAAATCGGTTTAAAGCGGGACGGAGAGCTTCTTTTAGAATATCTCGATGGAAAAAAGATCGCCGTTGACCTGAGCCATACCTCAGATGCTCTCGCTCATGATATTCTCAATTATATAGATGCCAGAGGGTTAAACATCATCCCGATCGCGAGCCACTCCAATTTTAGATCGGTAGCCAAACAACCGCGGAATTTACCCGATGAACTTGCTAAAGAGATCTTTAGACGCGAGGGGTTGATCGGGTTGAACTTTGTTAAAGCTTTTGTCGGGAAGCAATTTCCGGCCGATTTTGCCCGTCAAGTCGATTATGCCCGGTCGCTAGGCGGCTTCGATTATTTTTGTTTTGGAGCCGATTTTTTCTACGAGAACGACATGTCGCTTGCCCTGCACCCCTTTATGCCCTTTTTTTATCCCCCATTCGGTAACGCTTCTTGCTATCCGAAGATGATCTCCTATCTAAATGAAGTCTTTACTAAGCAAGAGCTTGAAAAAATTGCGCATATAAATTTCCATAACTTTTTAGACCGGATCAACAGATGATTTTAGCAGGTGACATTGGAGGAACAAAGACCAATCTGGCTCTTTTTTCACAAGAAGAGGGGGATTATACTTTTTCGAACCTCAAGAAGTTTCCCAGTCAGGAATACAAGGATTTGAGAACGATCGTTGGTGAGTATTTGGAAAGCTGCAAGCAGAGCGAAGGAATCAATATGGCATGTTTTGCGATTGCAGGCCCTGTCAAAGAGGGGATTTGCAGAGCAACAAACCTCCCTTGGATCGTAGACGCTCAAGCTCTTTCCCGAGCTCTGAATATTCCGACGGTCTATTTAATCAACGATTTAGAGGCGAATGCCTATTCAATTGAAATTCTTTCTCCTGAAAATATCCTTGAAATTCATTCAGGAAATGGAAATTTCCAAGGCAATCGCTGTGTCGTCTCACCTGGAACAGGGCTGGGGGAAGCGGGATTATTTTGGGACGGCAAACTCCACCATCCCTTTGCTAGCGAGGGAGGGCATTGTGATTTCGCCCCCCGTAGCGAGTTGCAAATCGATTTTTGCCGTTATCTCTACCGGCGTTTCGGGCACGGCTCTTACGAAAGGGCGCTTTCAGGCCCCGGTCTGGTCAATATTTACGATTTTTTTCGAGATGAAAAGAAGATAGAAGAACCGACCTGGCTATATCAGGAGATGAAGAAAGAAGATCCGGCTAAAGTGATTACAATTAATGCACTTGAGAAGAAATCCTCCCTATGTGAAACCGCTCTCGATTTTTTTGCTACTATCCTAGGCGCCGAGTGCAGCAATTCCGTTTTAAAATATATGGCCTTGGGGGGCGTCTATCTTGGAGGAGGAATACCCCCAAAAATTCTTGTAAAATTGAAAGAACCCGTTTTTTACGAAGGTTTTTTGGACAAGGGCCGTTTTCGGGGGCTGTTGGAAGAGGTCCCTATCCGCGTGATTTTGGACGATAAAGCAAGCCTAAAAGGGGCGGCCCATTATTGTCGGCTTCAAAGCACTCATCACACCCTGCTTTAAGAAAAAATAAACCGGTTTTTATTTTAATTTTTTAATTATAAAATTGAACTAGGAGTTCTTTTATGCAACAAGAGAGCAAACTAGCTCAGGTAAAGGAAAAAATTCAAGTTAAATGGGGTGTGGAGTTGTTCAGCCGTTTTGTCCTCTACGCAGCCAAGCGCGGGATAATATCCTCCTCCCAAGCCCATACATTGGAAGAAGAACTTAAAGAGTTTGCACAGGCGGCGATAGGAGAGGATCCTCCAGAATCGATAGCCGGGCAGCTTAATCAATACATCGGAAGGATTAATGCTCATTTCAAGCAGAATATTCCACCAGCAAAATACTCTCCCTTTCCGACATTCTCTTTCGCGACAGGCGGGCATTTGCAATCTGCCGTATTGGATCAGCTCGACATGGTTGAGCGAACTTTAACAGAGGCAGCCGAGTCGGGGATAATCGACTGGGATAAAGAGAGCGGCTATTTTGCGGAAGTGTTGCAGATCTTTTCACAGGTTGAAAGTCGAAAAATGCGTCCCGAGGAGGGAATGGCAAGGCTTGCAGGGGTGATTGAGAGAATCAATCAGAAGATTGATCCTGATTCAGCTCTTCCTTTGCCGGATTTAAGTGCTTATGAATAAGGAATTTTATGGGTGTAAGTTCGGTTCAAGCGGGCCAAGGGCCCGAATCGATTCGTCCGACGGAGTCGCAAGAAGAGCGTCAAAAGCTCTTTGAATTGCAGTGGGAAATCAACCTGATCGGCACCTTTGTCGCTGTCTCCCAAAAAAACGGGAATGTCGAGCACCAGCTCAATAGCATTAAAAAATCTTTTGAAAAGGGAGAGAAACCTGAAAAACTCGTTCCTGCGGTGAATCAGCTTATTGATGAGATTAACAAAGGAACACCTTCCAATGTGGCCCTTTTTCCCCCTTTTGATCTGAGCTCCGGAGGGAACGAGAATAAGGCGATGACCCAGTACGCCCTCTCTTTAGAAAAGTATCTCAATGTGGCAGCAGAACAGGGGAAGATCGGGTGGGAGCAGCAAATGCCCCTGTTCGACCAAACTTCCACCCTCGTTGAGAATATTGGGGCGATTCCCGCGGACGAGGCGATGCGCCGTTTAAATGCGATTATCGAAGCGGCTAATCGGGCCTTGCCGCCCGCTTTTCAACTTCAAGCCCTGAGAAATAAATAGGGGAGATAAATAGCTATGAACCCGCAAGATGTGCAAGCCCCTCTCATTCAACAACTGGCATTACTGACCCAAGTCGTCCATGAGAGTCCCTATCTCTCACATGACGGGAGGAAAGAGTTGGAGCAGGAGCTGACTGAGTTTTCTGAGAAGTTGAAGGAGGGAATAATTACCTTTCCTCAAGGAGAGAAGACCCTGAAAGAGCTGAACAAGAAGGCCGCGACCGATGAAATTGTCAGCCTAATCACCAAAATCGGCCACCTCAATCCCTCTAGTCCACGCCTGGCATTCTTGCGCGAGTTATCGCGCCGTTTGACTGATGGCGAGATTTCGCCAGAAGAGGTGCGTCGGTCGATCCAAGACCTGATGCGCGGTTAGTTTTCGGTTGGGGTAAAGATATCTCTTACCTGCCCTTTTATCGCCTGATCGAGCTGATCAATACCCTCGACTGCCTCCAAAAATCCCTGAAGATTATCCGATTTCATCGCATGAAGAAGATTTTGATAGGCATCACTTTCTTTATTATTCAGGATCAAGGCACGAAACGCAAATCGATGGCCATCATCTGTCTTTCCCACAACATAAAAGCACTAAACGGGGGCATTTTCCTCTACCTTAATGCGTGCGTCGTTATTAGAAAATCGATGTTCATTATGAGTAGGGCCTTCGGTATGGATAGATATGGGAATTTTTTTTGCAGAATCTGTCAACACCCCTTGGGAATTGGCGTCGATTCCGACCGTGTTTAACATCCTAATTCCCATTTTTGTTTGAATGCCTAGTCCACTATTTTCTGTCTTTATCATTTTTTGTCCCTTACGAAGTTTTGCTGGATGGCCTTTAAAAATAGGGTCTTGATAATCGTAGTTGTCGAGAACCAGAGCATGCATGGAGATATCAGGACGGTGTATCCCGAATTTTCATATTCTCCGATATGTGGAATTTGTAAATAGCTAACATGGTCTCCAAGTCTTAGAGATTCAGCAATAGGCTGCGGACCGTCACCGGGGTCCTGAGTTAAATCGTAATAGATCGCGTCAGTATTTTCAGATGTTTGCTTTGCGGCTCTTTCTAGTCGATCCAGGAAAGCTTCACTATTCAACTGGACTGCCTTCCCCGGCTTCTAAACATCTTAGTGTTTTGGGGAAGCTATGAATGATCGAGGTACAGATTTGGGTACTTCTTTCTATATTGGGCACGTTTGCGATATTTATCGGCCGTGTAAACGATACCTATTGCTGTAGAAGCGGAGAAATAGACGGTTCCTCCAATAGCTGCAGCATGAACCCAGGAGGGGAGCGCTCCACTATGTGTGATCAAAAAGCCCGCACCAATCATCAATCCTATTGAAATTAGAAGTCCGGCAACCGCAGACTTTTCAATAGGAGGCGAGAGATTATCTTTCACCCACTTCCATTTTCCACACTTGGATACTTCTGTCCGTTTGCCAAGAGTAGGATTCTGTACGGCCACCAATTTTTGAAACACAAAATTGCGCTTAAATGATATTTTTGCTCGCATCGTCTCCGGGAGCTGCGTAGGGCTCCCTCGCGATGTCTTCGCATAACGTTTTTCTCTTCATGCTACACTCTTCAACCAGTTT
>JAFIGI010000047.1 GCA_020831465.1 Chlamydiales bacterium | reverse complement strand
AGCGTAGCAACCACTTGCGCAATGAAGTCAAACTAATTTGAAACATGTCCGCAATCTCCATTTTTGTTTTGCCCGCCTGAAGATTACCCAAGGCCAAAAGTCGAATGCGTGTCCTAGGATGAGGCTCCTTGATGGCCAGTTGGAAAAAGTCTACTCCTCTGAGTTTTGAAAGTTCATCTTGTTTTTTGCCCATTTTTGAATCCCTATTTTTTTTTTTGGAAAAACAAGGATCATAAATTTAAATTTATTTTTCCGAAATGGTATAAAATACAAGCTTCTTCTATTCTCAATTCCTTGAACCATCTGAAATTATACCCATGTTTATGCTATCTTAACAAGATTTTTTTTGAAAAATTGCAAAATGAGAGCGAGTACCTATTTTGTAAAGATGGGGAGCCGGTCGTGTACGCACTTATTTTCAAGTGAGAGAGCTATCTAGGAGAAGCTTTTGCAGATCCAGAAGCGTACTGACTTTGCGGTGGGGGCGCTGAAGAATTTCCAGAGCAAGCGTTTCGGAAACGATTCCGGCATCGAAATGCTCTTTCATGCGGTCAAGCAGGGCTTCGATAAAGTTCTCTTTTGTCGCGTATTGCGGACGGAGCGTGCAGAGAAAATCAGCATGCGTGCGGTCCATGCGGTATTTGGGACGTCTCGCGGGGAGCAACAAATAATCCATTTTCTCCCGCTCGAAATCCCATAAAAAGGAAGTGTGGTGGAGCCACCGCCCCTTTTGGATGTATTGCGCGTTGCCGCCAAACTTTTTTTCGCCAAGCACGTAGTCGTTTTCCCGCGCCTTGAACCCTTTGAAGAGGGGTTGATAGAGCTTCTCGGACCATTCAAGGATCGGCTTGGGCTGCGGTGCGACCTCCACATCGTCCACATTGCAAATGAGAGTGACAAAGACTGTATGGGGATCGATGTAGACGGTTCCCCCTCCGCTGAATCTTTTGACTACCGGGATGCGGTCGCGGCGCACTTTTTCGAGATCGAGCAGCAGATGAGGCTTGCCGGAAATTCCCATGACGATAGCCGGCGGCGCTCCTGTATTGATGAGGCACCAGTTCTCTTTATCAGCCCGCAATAGAGCCTCTTCAATCCGCAGCTGCTCGAGAATCGGAGTTGATTTAAAGTTTAGGATTTTCATTTCGCAAAGCAATCATTAAAACTTGGATGTCGGCGGGAGAGACGCCGGAGATGCGGGAGGCTTGGCCGACTGTCAGGGGAGTGAAGTGGGTAAGCTTTTGCTTCGCTTCGTTGCGCAGGCCGATGATTTTTGAATAGTCGAAGGTTTGAGGGATTTTCATCTTTTCAACTTGGGAGAGACGAGCGATATCCTGATTTTGCCGGTCGATATACCCTGCGTATTTGAGTGTAAGCTCGATTTGGAAATTGATCTCCGGGCCGTGGTCGGGCATTTCGGCGTATTCGGCCATCAGCGATGCGTATCTGTTTTCGGGGCGGCAAAGGAGCTGAGCAAGAGAAGTTCCCTTGCCGCGCACCTGTTTGTGCACTCTCTTAAGGCGCTCTACTTCGCTTTCGATCAGCGCGCGCTTCTCTTCTGTTTTGCGGAAGCGCGCCTCGTCGACAAGGCCAAGCTCGTAGCCGTAGCGGCGTAGGCGCAAATCGGCGTTGTCCTGGCGCAGTAAAAGCCTGTGTTCGGCGCGCGAGGTGAACATCCTATAAGGCTCGTCGAGCGGCTTGGTAATCAAGTCGTCGATCATTACCCCGATGTAGGCTTCGTGGCGGCTGAGGACGAAGGGCGGCTTGCCGAGCACTTTCCCGGCGGCGTTGACTCCCGCGATGAGTCCTTGGGCGGCCGCTTCCTCATAACCTGTGGTGCCGTTGATCTGCCCGGCGAGGTAGAGCCCTTCAATCGTTTTTGTCTCAAGCGTAGGCCCGATCTGGCCGCTTAACACGTAGTCGTATTCGATCGCGTAGGCGGGACGCATGATTTGCGCCTTCTCAAGAGCGGGGATCGTCCGGATCATCTGAAACTGGACGTCAAAGGGAAGTGATGAGGAGATGCCGTTGACGTAGACCTCCTCGGTATTCAACCCTTCCGGTTCGAGAAAGATTTGGTGGCGCTCTTTATCGGCGAATCGGACGACTTTATCCTCGATCGAAGGGCAGTAGCGTGGCCCGATGCTCTGGATTTTACCTGAATACATAGGGGAGCGATGGATATTCGCTTCGATCAGCGCTTTGGTTTCTCGGGATGTGTAGGTAATCCAGCAGGAGATCTGCTGCGGACGCTCGCACCCCTCGCGATCATAGGAGAAATAGATTCCCTCTTCAGGAGGCTGCTCTTCGGCTTGAGAGAAGTCGATCGTGCGTTTGTTGACGCGGGGAGGGGTCCCTGTTTTGAGGCGGCCGAGCTTTAAACCATGCGCTTCGAGGCAGGGGGAGAGGCCGGCTGAGGGCTTATCGCCCGCCCGCCCGCCGGAAAAATGGGTCTCTCCAATATGAAGAAGACCGCGCATGAAGGTTCCCGAGGAAAGGATCACCGCTTTTGCTTGGAAGCGGATCCCTTCTTGGGTTAAGACAGCCGCTATGCGGCCCTTTTGAACCTCAAAAGATTCGATTGTTCCTTGAAAGATCTGGAGATTAGGCTCTCTCTCCAGACGGTGTTTCATCTCGATCTGGTAGGCAGCCTTATCAGCTTGCGCGCGCGGAGCCCAGACTGCGGGCCCCTTAGTCGCGTTGAGCATGCGGAATTGAATTCCCGTCCGGTCGATCACCTTTCCCATTTCACCGCCTAAAGCATCGATCTCGCGCACCATGTGCCCCTTGCCGATCCCCCCGATAGCCGGGTTGCAGCTCATCTTGGCAATGGTGTCGAGATTCATAGTCAAAAGAAGGGTGCGCACGCCGCGCCTGGAGGCGGCTAAAGCCGCTTCGCAGCCGGCATGTCCGCCGCCAACGACTATGACGTCAAACTCAACGGGAAAGTCCATAAACAAAAAAATTATTTGTTCTTATGGCGATCGCGACGGCGGCGCTTTTTTCTTTTGTGCTTTGCGATTTTAGCTTTTCTTTTCTTCTTAACAGATGACATCGTGACCCAAGTAATAAAAATCAGCCGCTATTTTACGTGATTTCTAGATATTTGCAAAGGAGTCTTCAGGGACTTCGACTTGAATGGGGGTATAATTGCGGAATTGGCCAATTTCTTTCATAAAAGAAAGATTAATATTGCCCACCCCACCATGGCGGTTTTTGGCGACGATCAGCTCTGCCATGCCCGGCTTATCGTTTGGATCGTAATAGTCTCTTCTAAGCATAAGCATCACAATATCAGAGTCTTGCTCGATACTCCCACTTTCTCTCAAATCGCTCATCATGGGGCGGTGGCCCGCGCGGTCCTCCACCTTTCGCGAGAGCTGAGACATGCAGAGGATCGGGATATTCAATTCGCGGGCAAGGGTTTTGAGCATCCGGGAGATCTCGGAGATCTCGTTCTGGCGGCTTTCCATGGTGCGTGCCGATCCCGAACCGGCGATCAGCTGGAGGTAGTCGATCGCCAAAAAGCGGATCCCATAGCTCTCCCTCATCCGGCGCGCGCGGGCGCGCAGGTCGGTGATTTTAAGCCCCGGCTGGTCGTCGATCACCATTGTGTGCTTCTGCATATCTCCAACTGCCGCCACAATTCTTTGGAATTCAACACCGCTCAGCGACCCGGTTCGAATCTTCTCCGACTCGACCTCTGCTTGGGAGCAGATCATCCGCTGCATCAGCTGTTCGGCTGTCATCTCAAGCGAAAAGATGCCGACCGGCATCTGGTTTTTGAAACAGATGTTTTCGGCTATGTTGAGGGCAAGGGCTGTTTTTCCCATCGCCGGACGGCCGGCCAAGATCATCAGGTTTGAATCGTTAAAGCCGTCAATCATCTTGTCGAGATCGATATAATGTGTCGGAATGCCCGTGATTTTCGGCTCGTCGGGGCCTTTCAATCGAAAGGCCTCTTGTCTCTCCTGAAGCTCCTTAAGGAAGGGGGCTTGTGAAGAGGACTTGACCCCGCTGAGCAATTCGGTGATCAAAACGCCCGCGCCTCCGGACGCAGTCTGGCTGATTTTAAAGAAGAGCCCTTGCGCGTCATCGAGAGCGCCGTGGACATCCTGCGGTTCTTCTAAGGCATTTTTCTCCACAAATTGAGCCGCCTGGATCATCTTGCGGAGGATCGACTTCGATTTGACTATATCGACATACTCTTCGATGTATGCCGAAGTGCCCGCATATTGCGCGAGGGTGGTCACATAGCTTGCTCCACCGACCGCGTCGAGCTTTTCGATCCGCTTAAGCTCCTCGCATACGAGGTGGACATCTGCAGGCTTATCCTGTCGGTAAGCTCCTTTGAGGACCCCGAAGATGATCTGGTGTTCGGTGAAGTAAAAATCCGATTCATCCAACGAATCGGCGGCGATATTCATGCTGTTGATGCTAGAAAGCATGCAACCGAGCACCATCATCTCCGACTCTTTGGAGTGTGGGGCGACTCTGACTTTTTTCTCTCCCATAGGGAGGCAGAATACTTGACTTGAGATAAAAGGTCTAGAGCCCTATGATTTGGCCCTCTGGAAAGATGGCTGAGTGGCCGAAAGCACGTCCCTGCTAAGGACGCATACCCCTCAAAGGGTATCGAGGGTTCGAATCCCTCTCTTTCCGAAAAAATGGGAAGCCTTGCGCTTCCCATTTTTTTTAAGTGAAACGCGAGCGAGACGGGGTAACCCCGCCCTGGAAGGGCGAATCCCTCTCTTTCCGATTAATACCAACAATCAAAAATAAATGCATAAATTCAGGCCAGCATAACCGGCCATCTTTACAAGATCGTTTCTTACTCATATTTAAAAATATGAGCTTCAAAACGCTCTTGTAAATCTAACCGATTCTGCAACCTTAATTTAAGCATTTATTTTCGATTATTGGTATAACTTAATGCTTTTGCAGCATGAGAGAAGTGTAAAAGCTGGATATCCTTAACCTTAAGCTCATCCAATCCGGAGTAGATCAATGTAGGGTTTTGGCATCGATCGCCTACCAGCTTTTTAAAAGAGATTAATCCATTGAGAAAAGATCTATTAAAAGTTTTTGCGGATTTGATTTCGATCGGTACAAGCTCATGACCACGCTGGAAAAGTACATCAACTTCATTTTTATGAGAGTCGCGGTAGAAAAAAAGCCGATGGTCAAGACCTTGATTCCACCTTGTTTTTATGAGTTCCAATATAATCAGGTTTTCAACTAAGTTCCCCCGCAGGGGATCTCTTTCTATTTGAGAGAGTGTTTCAATTCCAAGCAGGTAAGCGGCCAGTCCAACATCGCAAAAGTATAATTTCGGAGACTTGATGATTCTTTTCCCAAAGTTCTGAAAATAAGGTGGTAAAAGGAAGACAAGATAGGAAGCTTCTAAAATTGAGAGCCAATGACCGATCGTTTTTGCTGAGACTCCTACCTCATTTGCTAAATTTTCTTTATTGAAAATTTGACCGATTCTGCCGGCGCATAACTTCAAAAACCTTTGGAAGAGTTGTAAATTTTTAACCTCGATCATTTGGCGCAAATCTCTTTCTAGGTAAGTTTGTACATAATTTGCGTATGCTTTACTTGGATTTAATTCGACTTTATAAATGCTTGGAAAACCTCCTCGATACAAAATTTCATCTAATGTAAATTCGATTCCCTCAAGATAAAGTTCTTCCATGCTCATGGGTAATAAGTGCAGAATTGAAGTCCGTCCTGCTAGCGATTGCGCGATCGCTCCATGCAAGCCGACTTGATGACTCCCAATAAGAATAAACATACCTTTCATTTCAGATTCATCTACACGAGTTTGGATTTCAGAAAGCAACTTCGGATAGCGTTGGATTTCGTCCAAAACCGCTCCATCAGGATAATGATTAAGAAAAGCGATTGGATCTGCTTCTACAAGTTCGCTTATGCGTAAGGATTCTAGATTTGCGTAGGGTTTTTCAGAAAAGACTTCTCGGACGAGCGTTGTTTTTCCTGACTGCCTTGGCCCTGTTACCGTCACAACAGGATATTGAGCGGAGGCCGATCTAAGTTCTTCTCCCATCTGTCGTCTAAACATGCCGAGCCTGCCTCTATCATTTATTGTAACAGTTCAATTCCCACCTCTGATTATAGCATGTGTAAATCAGGACTTCAACTCCGGATTTACACAGATTTAGACAAATGATTTTCGGATAATCCGGAGTTCAACTCCGAATTGTCCGTATGAATTAATCCTTGAGAGAGAGGAGGAATTCGGCGTTGCTGTTGGTCTTCTTAAGCCGCCCAAGTAAGAGATTCATAGCGTCGATGGGGGTCAGGTCGGCGACAGCGCTGCGCAGGAGGAAGATTTTTTCGAGTTCCGAAGGGTGGTAGAGCAACTCTTCTTTTCGGGTTCCGCTCTTTATAAGGTCGATCGCTGGGTAGACCCGGCGGTCGGAAAGGCGGCGGTCGAGGACGAGCTCCATATTGCCCGTTCCCTTAAACTCCTCAAAAATCACCTCGTCCATCCGTGAACCGGTATCAATAAGCGCAGTGGCAAGTATAGTGAGAGAACCGCCTCCTTCGATGCTGCGAGCCGCCCCAAAAAAGCGTTTAGGCTTGTGAAGAGAGCTGGCGTCGACACCACCGGTCAAAATTTTGCCCGAGTGGGGCTGAACGGTGTTGTATGCGCGCGCTAGCCGTGTGATAGAGTCGAGCAGGATCACGACATCCTGGCCGTGTTCGACGAGTCGACGCGCTTTCTCGATCACCATTTCCGCAACTTGGATGTGGCGTTCTGGCTGTTCGTCAAAAGTTGAGGCCACTACCTCCCCTTTGACCATCCGGGACATGTCGGTAACTTCTTCAGGACGCTCGTCGATTAAAAGCACGATCAAAGTCACTTCGGGGTGATTGACGGCGATCGAGTGGGCGATGTTCTGCAAAATCATGGTTTTGCCTGAACGCGGGGGGGCGACGATCAAACCACGCTGGCCCTTGCCGATAGGAGCGGTCAGGTCGAGCACGCGCTCTGAGAGGCGCTCTTTGGATGTCTCCATGACAAGACGCTGATAGGGATAGAGGGGAGTGAGGTTTTCGAAGAGGACGCGCTCTTTCGCCTTGTCTGGGGTCGATCCGTTAACGGTTTCGACTTTGAGGAGGGCAAAATATTTCTCTTTTTCTTTAGGAGAGCGGATCGTGCCGACGACGGTATCCCCTTTCTTAAGATCGAAGCGGCGGATTTGCGCGGGAGAAACATAGATATCCTCGGCAGAGGGACAGTAGTTGTAGGTGGGAGAGCGCAAAAAACCGAAGCCGTCGGGAAGGACTTCGAGGACTCCCTCTCCGATCAGCATTTCGTCCGGGCGCTCTGACTTAATTTTCACGATCTCAAAGACCATCTGCGACTTGGTCAGGGAGGCGATATTTTTGATACCGTAGTGTCGAGCCTGATGGTTCAACTCGTCAATGCCCATCTGTTGCAGGTCGGAGATCTTGGTAATGGTGCGGGGAACTTCCTGCTGCTCGGTTTCTCTAAGCTCCTCAGATACCATTTTATCGGGAGGTGTTAAGGGAGAACGTTTTTTTTCGACGGTTGAATTTTCTTGATTCATCTTAGCTAGCCTTTCAAACTGTTAAAGGTTGTTTTTACTAAAAGACGCAACTCGTTTAGACTCAAAGAATTGTCTAAAACGAAGTCGGCGCGTCTGCATTTTTCTTCAATTGGCATCAAACGCCTCTCTCTTCTCTCAAACTCCGCTTCATCATAAGGGGTCGATGCTATAAATCTTCTCCGACTGCTCTCTTTATCGGCTCTTACGACGACCACTGCATCGTAGAATCCCTGCTGGCCGCTTTCGAAAAGAAGGGGAACTTCTGCGATAAAAAGAGTGAATGGTTTTTGGAAAACTTCTTGATATTTGGCTTCTATTACCTTTTGAACTTCTGGATGTATCCGTTTTTCTAATTCTTCCAACAAAGAGGGGTCGCGAAATGCCCTGGCTGCGATCTCCTCACGATTTAACTTATTCCCGGCAACGATCACGCTCCCTAATAGATCGATGATTTTTTGACCGATAGGTGTTGTAGGGATCAGGAGTTGATGAACGATTGCATCCGCGCTGACGACATATGCCCCAAGCTCTTCAAAAAGACGGCAAACTGTGGTCTTGCCCGAGGAAAGAGAGCCTGTTACAGCGACTTTCTTCAATATTAGCACTCTGCCCAATTTTTGCCAACTGCAAGATCGACGATCAAAGGAACTTTTAGGGAAAACACACCCTCCATTGCTTCGCGCACAAGAGATCTCAGCTCATCGATCTCATGGTCGGGGACTTCAAAAATCAGTTCGTCATGGATCTGCAGAATCATATACCCCTCCATCTCTTTGGCGTTTAGCCGATGGTCGATTTCGAGCATGGCGAGCTTGATTAAGTCAGCAGCGCTACCTTGAAGAGGGGTGTTGATCGCAAGCCTTTCAGCTTGATTGCGGATCACAGCGTTGCTGCTCAAAATCTCAGGGATTTCTCTCTCTCGGCCGATCATCGTCACCGACTTTCCCGTTTTGCGCGTCTGCTTGATGCAGGTGTCGACAAAATCGAAGACGCGGGGATAACGTTCGAAATAGGCTTCAATAAACTCGGCGGCGGCCCTTACATCGATCCGCAGCTCTTGTGAGAGTCCGTAGGCTTGTTGCCCGTAGATGATTCCGAAGTTGATCGCTTTGGCTTGATGGCGCTGCCAGGACGAAACCTCTTCGAGGGGAACCCCGAAAACGAGAGAGGCGGTATAAGCATGAATATCCTCTCCATGCTTGAAAGCTTTGATTAACTCGGGATCTTCGCTTAAATGAGCCAAGAGGCGCAGCTCGACTTGCGAATAGTCGGCCGAAAGATAGCTCCAGCCTCTTTTTTGCGGTTTGAAAGCTCGGCGTATCCGACGTCCTTGCTCGGTGCGTACCGGAATATTCTGCAAATTCGGATCTTGGCACGCAAGCCGGCCCGTTGCCGCGATAAACTGGTTGAATGTAGGATGGATCCTTCCCGTCTCGGGGTTGATCTCCAACGGTAGCGCATCGACGTATGTCGAACGGAGTTTTTCGAGAGAGCGAAAAGAGAGGATTTTCTCTGCAATCGGATGTTCTTCGGATAATGTTTCGAGGACCTCGGCCCGTGTCGAGAGGCCCGTTGCCGTTTTTTTGAGCGGCTTGATTCCCATTTTTTCAAAGAGAATGTGCGCGAGTTGTTTGGGAGAACTGATATTGAACTTCTCACCTGCAAGGCGGTAGACCTCTTGCTCGGCGCGGGCGATCTCTTCGACAAGCTCGCTTGAAAAGGCGGCGAGTTTTTCTCTATCGAGATAAATCCCTGCCCGCTCCATCTTCGCCAAAACCCGGGTCAAAGGAAGCTCTACTTCGTAAAAGAGCTTATCGAGTTTTCGTTTATGGATCTCCTTTTCCAATATCTCTTTTAGTCTTAAAGTAAAGTCTACGTCTTCACAGCAATATTTAGAGACTTTTTCGATAGGGACGCGATCCATCCCAATTTCTTTTTTTCCGCTCCCGATCAAGTCTTTGATCGGCGTCATGACTTTTCCGAAATAGTGGAGCGTCAAAGCGCTTAGAGAGTGGCGCCGTCCGGCAGAATGGAGAAGGTAGGAGGCTAAAATCGTGTCGAAACTTAATCGATGGACGCGGATGCCGACATTTGCAAGCAGATGGAGGTCGTATTTCGCGTTATGGCCATAAAAGGACAATTCGGGATTTTCGAAGAGCGGCCTCAGGGTTTCCAAAACCCGGGTAGCTCCTAGTCTACCGTTTAATGGGACGTAAAATCCTTCCCCTTTTTTGAAACTGAAGCCGATTCCCACCAGCTTTGCAAGCAAGGGGCGTAAACTCGTTGTTTCGACATCAAAAGAGATCTCCTCTCTCTTTTCAAGAAGGGCGATAAGCTTTTCCAGGCTCTCTTCATCGTCAACCAAATGATAGGCTGTCTCTTCTTCAGGTTCAATCTCATGGAGCACCGAATCGAGCTCCTTTACAAGGGTATTAAAACCAAGCCGAATGTAGAAGGCTTTTAATCCAGGAAGATCTGGCTGAGCTTTGGTAAAAAAACGCCTCTCTTTGGGAAAGGGAACGTCGGTGTGGATCGTCGCAAGCCGCCTGCTCATGCGGGCGATATCGGCCTCTTGCCGGAGGGTCTCCTGTTTTTTCGCTCCCTTGACTTTATCGGGATGGGCAAGCAGGTTGTCAAGCGAGCCGAACTCTTTGAGGAGGGGGATGGTTGTTTTTGGGCCGAATCCTCTCATTCCGGGAATATTGTCTGAAGAGTCGCCGACAATCGCGAGCAGATCGATGATCTGTTCGGGAGGGACGCCGTACAATTCTTCTACTTTGGCCCTGTCTACGATTAGGTTCTCTTTCCAGGTGTTGAGAATTAAAATACGTTCATTAACAAGCTGGGCAAAGTCTTTATCGCTGGTGCATAAGAAGACATCGGCGCCCTGCTCGGAGGCGGCCCAAACGGCGATGCTCCCCATTGTGTCATCGGCCTCAACTCCCGGAATTTCAAGGTGGGGAATGCCGATCAGCTCGCAAAACTCTTTCGCCCGCTCGATTTGCTCAGGGAGGTCTTCGTGGAGGCGGACGCGGTTTGCCTTGTATTTCTCATAGATCTCGACTCGCTGTTTTTTATTATCGGGGCCATCGAAGACAGCAACAATATGCTCTGGCCCAAACTCTTTGAAAAGCTTCAGGATCGAGCGAATGAATCCGTACAAGCCGTTTGTCGATTCCCCTTCCGGGCTACTCATGGGTGGAAGGGCGAAATAGGCACGGAAAATGTAACCCGAAACATCCAGAATGAAGAGTTTTTTCATTTATAATAAAAAGGATTGGCCTCAGAGAAGGGGAGGGAGAATTCATGCTTGATTTTCCCGGAGAAAAGAGGGGAGCGCGGCTCTTCTTTCAGGATTTTTTTCAACCACGAGGTCGCCTCGAATTCGACAACCTGGTATTTTCCCTGAATCCCTGCCTCGTTTGCGAGTGCTGTCAGAACGTAGCGGCGTGTTGCACCGCTCTCATCGATCAAGCCGAATTCCTGCGCCTTTGGAGCGGGGAGGACCTCAGCCCCAAGTCTCTCTTCGAGCCTTTCCGAATCGATCGGGCGGTCGGCAGTGACCACTGCAACGAATTGTTTATAAAAATAGTCGATGAGTGCTTGGTAGTGCTCTTGCTCGCCCTCCCTCCAGGGACGGAAGGGGTTCATTTCATCTTTCCCTTTTCCTGCAGTGAGAGTCATCGAGTTGACCCCGACTTTTTCCATAGCGTCGCTAAGGTTCATGAAGGGGGGCCACGATAGGACTCCGACCGAACCGATCAGGCTAACGTCGCTGGCAAAGATTTTATCGCTTGCGCAGGCGATGTAATACCCGCCCGAAGCGCACAAACCGTCGACAAAGGCATAGACTGGGACTTGGTAGCGATCCTTATATTCCTTAATGTGGCGGTAGATGATATCGGAATCGTTGACGCCTCCTCCCGGTGAGTTGATCACAAGCAAGATCCCTTTTACTCGGTCGTCGGAGAAGGCCTCTTCCAGTGAGTCGAGCAGCATTTCTTCGATCTTTCTTCCCGTGAGTTTCTCTTTTCCTATTTCCCCGCTGAGTGTGATTTGCATAAGAATGGGCGTGTTAGAGGGAAGTCTTTTTCGATTTCCATCGGCGTCGGGCAATAATTTGACCTTTGAGGAGAAGGTTTTTGTCTCGGTAGATTTGAAGACTCCATAGCCAGCGAGGGTGAGAGTAAAAAGAGCGACAGCCACTCCCAGTACTCCAAAAAACGTCATAAAAAACGCACGCAATGCACTCATGAAGACAGACTCATGGATCATTTTCATGGTCACATCCTAATACCCACTCCTTTTTTCGACAAGCGAATCCAAAGTACTACTCTTTTAATTCCCCAAGGATTTGGCCATCCTCCATGGTGAGGATGCGATCGGCAAACTCGTATATCCGGGTATCGTGTGTTACCAGGATAACAGCTTTCTCTTCGGAAACGGCAACCTCTTTAATGAGCTTCACGACTTGGACGCCTGTCTTATGGTCAAGCGTGCTTGTCGGTTCATCGCAGATAATGAGACGCGGCTCGTGGACGCATCCTCGGCAAATCGCAACGCGCTGCTGCTCGCCGCCCGACATATGCGTAGGAAGCGCGTCCTTGCGATGGGCTAGCCCCACGCGTTTTAATATTTCCTCTCCCCGAGCATAGGCTTCATCTTCTCTAAACCCTTTTAGTATTAATGGGATGGATATGTTTTCGAGAGCGGTCCAGGTTGGGATAAGATTCAAAGCTTGAAAGATAAACCCTATATTCTCTTTGCGGAAGGCAGCTTTTTCTGCTTCGCTCATCCTTCCGATTTCTTCTCCAAAGAGGAAAATTTGGCCTGAATCAAAAGAGAGAATTCCGGTGATCACTGATAGAAGGGTTGTCTTTCCACACCCGGAAGGGCCGACGAGCATTAATAGCTCTTTTGTACGAGCCTCCATATTGATTCCCCGAAGCGCTTCGACTCGGGTCTCTTCGTCTCCATAGATCTTTTTCACATTCTCGCATTTAACAGCAAAATTCACGTTTGAAAGACAATCCCCGGTTCTGTTTGGATGATTTTATACAACCCGATCAAAGCTGACAAAAGTGTGATAAGTAATAAAGAGATTCCGCTTCCAGCAAGCAGCCACCAGGGTAGGTGGAAGGAGAGCTCTGTTCCGGAGGCTGAAAAGCCGAAGATTGTCGTTAACCCGACACCAAGGCCCCAGCTTAGTAGCGCAGTTATGAGAGCTTGGGCAATCACCATCTTAGCCAGCATCTTGTTGGTAATTCCCATCGCCTTCAATGTAGCGAAATAGTGGCGATTGTCGTGGGCAAAGTTATAAAAGGTCTGTCCGGAGATGGCGATTCCGATGATTACTCCCAGCAAAACCGCAACACCAAAATTGATGGGGATTCCCGTATTTTTGAAATAGTAGAGAATCGTCATCTTCTTAAATCCTTCGCTTGTATATGCCGCGAGGTTAGTCTGGTTGTGAATTGAGTCGCAGACACTTTGGACATCAAAACCCTCTTTTGCTTTCGCGAGGATGAATGTGAGGAGATTTCTCTCAGCAGGGGCAAAATTTAAGGCATTGTTATACGTTATATAGACAACCGGTTGGGAGAGAAAGGTGCGCCCAACCCGGCAAAATCCGACGACTTTGGCTCTCCTATCGTTGATCTCAAAGGTATCGCCTAGATGAATGGGGTCGACAATCCCTTCATGTGTCACAGAGAGCTTTTCGCGTGCACCAATCTCATCGATAATCACACCATCCGGTTGTCGGAGGTCTATGATATTCCCGACAGTAATCCGTGGGGGACCACCGATCAATGTTGCATCATCGATACCAATCACGTTGCAATTTTGAAAGAGGCCTGATCGAAGACGTGCTTTGAGAATTCCTTTGTACATGGGAACGGCCCACTCGACCCCCTCAATCCCGCGTACTTGAAAGAGCTTACTCTGTTTAATTGTTTTGAGGTCATCAATATATTGCACCTCTTTAGCCATCACCCAAATGTTTGGCTGAGAGGTATCTGTAACAAATCCATACGTCCGGATCATTAAGCCGATGAATATTCCTGACTGTTGAGTAATAATAAAGGTTGCAAAGGTAAGGCCTAAAAGGATACCGATAAACTTTGCTCGGTCGCCCACCATCATTTTTATAGCTAACCGCATCATTCCCAGCCACCTCCGAGAGCTTTATAGACGGCGACCAGTTGTGTCATAAGATCTTCCTTCGCTCTAGCAAGCTCCATCTGAGAAAAAAATAGATTTCTTTCTGTTTCAATTACGTAAAGAAAGTCTTCGAGACCTCCAAAAAAAAGTTCTTGAGCTAATTGACGTGCCTCTTTGTATGCTGCGACTTCTTCTTGAAGAGTTTGACAGCGCGCCCCTTGCTGAAAATAACCGACGAGGGCGTTCTCAACCTCTTTTACAGCTTCAAGCACCCGTTTCTGATACTCAAGAACAGCTTGCCTTTGTAAAGAAGTTTCATAGGCGATGTGGGCCATGATTTCTCCTCCATGAAAAATCGGAAGAGTCAGGGAGGGTGTTAATGACCATGATCGGCTATCTGCTTTAAACCAATCGGTGAAAAAACCTGTAGCGTATGAGTAGAGGGCACTTAGAGAAAGAGTGGGAAAAATCTCTTTGCGCGCAGAGAGGACGCGGGCGCCTGCAGCACGCATTTTAAATTCGGCCGCCCTTACGTCGCCTCTTCGACAAAGAAGTTCTGACGGTAATCCGAGTGGGAAACGCGCGGTTGTGCAGGGAAGCTCTTTCGTTTCGCAAAAATAATTGACCACTTCACTTGGAAGTTCGCTGATAAGGATAGCCAACGCGAAGACTGCCTGGTAGTATTCAGCCTCTAGGCTATGGAGGATTGAGTTACGCTCTTTAAGAAGGCCGTCAGATAAATTAACGTCTAGATAAGAGATCAGTCCTGCCTCGTATCTCTCTTTAACTAGTCCCAGCAGTTCCGCTTCCGACGCTATATGGCGCTTTGTAATCTCAATTCGTTCCTGCAGGGTGCGGATGCGAAAGTAGTTAACCGCGATTTCTCCCGAAACTGAGACGTGTACGTCGCGGACTTGGGCATATTGGGCTGCGACATCAAGGCAAGCAGCTCGTGCGCGATCGAGGTTTTTCCCAAAGAGGTCGATTTCCCAGAAGGCATCGAAACCGAGCTGATAGAAATTCACAAATTTGCCTCCGATAAAGGGAGACTCTGCAAGTGTTTGGCTGTTGCGCGAGCGGTTGAATAGAGTTAATCCGTCGACCCAAGGAAGGAGAGAGGAAAAATTCTGTTTGAAAATGGCACGTGCTTCGCAAATTTTTTCCCTGGCGATCCCCAAGTCATAATTTTCTGCAAGCCCCTTCTCAACCAAGTAGATCAGAAGTGGATCGTCAAATTGCGCCCACCAGTGGGCAAGATCGGCTTCCGGTAGATCGGATTGGCATCTTTGGACGCAATTCTCCTGCATATAAACGGAAGGAAGTTTGATTTCGGGGACTGCGCAGGGCCGGCAACCCACTCCAACCAATAAGATAAGAATGAAGTAGAGCAATCTTTTCACTGCTCCCTCTCAGGTGTAGCCACCCCGCTTGGGCACGCCTCTAAAAATACATCCATAAGCATTCCCGGGTAGATGGGCAGATCATTTCGCTCGAAGGCATAGATGATTTGTAAGACCCGCGTGTCGATACGTTCCTCAGTCTCCCCCGTAAGTGCTCTTTTAGGGATAAGATAAGGTTCCAGTCGTACATAAGTCAGAGGGGCATCGATCGAACTATTGCCACGAACATAGGCTACTCCCGGGGCTCCCTTGATTACACGCCAGGCATCCTCTTCATCGATATCGACCCGGATGTGCAGAGGGTCTACCGTACCAAAGAGAAGCAGTGGATTTGCAAGATCGACCGCTTGTGCGATTTCTCCCTGTCGGATGTTCACTCTGAAGACAAAACCTTCGAAAGGCGCCCTGACCGTTGATCGCTCGATATCAACAAGGATGGAATCTACTCGCCTTTCTGCCTCCTTAACTCTGCGACGGTAGATCTCCAAGTCGCGCGCCCAAGCGCCCGCTTGAAGGCGCTCTAATTCTGCCTCTACCTCCTCAAGCGCATACTGAGCAGTCAGGGCGCCATATTTTCGTTGATTGAATTCATCTCTGCTTAAGGCTTTAGGGTTCTCCAATTTTTCTGCTAGCTCGTATTGAGCCTGTTTGTCAAGAAGGGTGCTTTGCGCTTGCTTGACGCGCGCTTCATAGGGGGGGAGATCTTCGGGACGAGGAAGGTCCAACTCTCTTTTGTACTCCGCTTCTGCAACAGCCAGAGCAGCTTTCGACTCATATAGACGTGCTTCCAGGCCTTGAGTATTGAGTTTAAAAAGGGGGGCCCCTTTTTGGACAAAATCGCCACTTGTCACAAAGACCTTATCGACAATTTCCGTAAAGGGCGTTCCGATCGATATATCTTCCGATGAGGCTTCGACGATTCCTGCGCCAGCAACAAAACTCTCGAATGGGGGCTTTGGAGGCGGGAAGGGGATAGGGGGTGTAGGGGGTGTTTTGCGGCTGATCACCACCGCAATAATGGCTAATGCTAGTCCAATCCCAGATAAGAGAGGCAACAAATACTTCTTTTTCACATCTCTATTTTGTCAAAAAAATAATTTCTAGGAAAGGCGGCAGTATTTATGTAAAATTCAAAAGCGTCAGAGAAATTTCTATTTATTGTTTTTGGAATTTCCATTATTATGTGTTCATCTCTATGGAAATAATTCTCCCTTTTATTCAAGAACATGTCCACCAGTCTCATTGGTTCGTCTTCGGCCTTTTGATGCTTGCCGGTCTTAACCTTCCGGTTAGCGAGGATTTGGTGATAATCGGCAGCGGAGTTCTTGCGAGCACCCTTGTTCCTGAGAATACATGGAAGCTCTTTCTAGCGGTCTTTTCTGGAGCCTATCTCTCCGATTGGGTTGTCTATTGGATTGGGCGGCTTTGGGGAGAACATCTATGGCGGATGCGCTGGTTTGCCCGCCTCTTCAAGCCTAAACGTTTGGAGCAGATTAAGCAGTACTATAAAAAATATGGTCTACTTACCCTGCTCGTGGGGCGTTTTATTCCCTTTGGGGTACGCAATTGCCTTTTTGCAACCGCAGGAATGGGAAAGATGCGGTTTACTAAATTTTTGATCGGAGATGGAATTGCCTGCCTCCTTTCTAACACGACGCTCTTTACAATCGCCTATTTTTGCGGAAAAAACTGTTCCTATTTCGTCCGTTATGTCAATGTCACCATATTCACGATATTTGTCATCGCGCTAATCGCCTTTATTTGGTATAAAAAAAGTAAAACAGTTTCTTCAACTGACTAGTATTAGTTAATGCTGAATCTTTCTAATGTGTTATCTCTTTCGCGCGCCGGTTTTGCCCTAGCCTTTCTTCAAGAAAATCCCTGGATCCGCTTGCTTGCTATTGGGTTGGCAATGCTCAGCGATTTTCTCGACGGCTACATTGCAAGGCGGCAGCGGACCACAACCCAATTCGGCGCAATCCTCGATCCGATCATGGACAAGTTTTTTGTCTTTTTCGCTGGTGGAGTCTTCTTTTTGGAGGGCAAGTTGACTCTTTTGGGCTTAGCCGCCCTCTTGTCGCGCGATATCTCGCTTTGCCTCTTCGGTCTATTTCTAGGGATCGTGCGCGGCTGGAAGGGCTACGAGGTCAAGGCAATATGGTGGGGAAAGATCACCACCGTTGCTCAATTCGTTCTGCTGATCTGTCTGACGCTAAATATCATCTTTCCCCGCTGGATCTATCTCATCTTCGTTGCGATGGCAGCTCTTGCCTTTCTTGAACTTATGCTACGTTATTGCCGGAGTACACGCGAACAAAATTAGGAGAATCGATGTCCAAAAGAGTTCCCTTGGCCTTGTCTCTGCTTTTGACGGTCACCTGCTTCACCCAAGGTTTCACTCAGGAACTCGGAACCTATTTCCCTTATTCAAAGGAAGATCTGGAGAAGCTCAGATCAGAAAAGACCATTTTTCAATTCACAAAGGAAGAGCTGAAAAAATGGGATGGATTCATCGCAGAAGCCTTCGAAGAAGATCCCGCTTCATTAACTCTGCTTCGGATTTCGACTTATCTTTATGTTTCACAGCAAGAAGCGGCAAAGCTTTCCAAATATGCGAAGGGAAAGCTTGCCGGAAGTCTCGATCCGGTCTCCTTTAGGGTAATCACTCTTTTTCTACCGGATCTGAAAAAACCGGCTGATTACAAAGAGGATGCTTATTCGTCGTTTTTGGCCGAGATGATTGGAAAAAAAATAGAAGCCCGTCTCAAAGAAGAGGATGGCCGGAAGATCGTTTTCGAGGTTCCTAAAAATTTACGAGAGCACTACTTTGTCGGCTTGAAAATTGCGAAATGGCTTCCCTGGTATGCGATTCCCGCCACCGCCTACTGGCCTCCTCCTCCCCCTCCTCCATCCAATACCGCATTTTGGGATGCCCAGATTGAAGAGATCAAGCGGCAGCAACACCCTCTAACAGATGAAAAGAAAAGGGCGATCCTACTTTGGGCTGGTAAGGAAGATCCTAATAGAAACCACTGGCGCCTGATCGCAAATGACTATCTCTTCTCCCATAACGTTTCTCTTCCTAAAATGCTGCGTGTCCGTTCGACATTGGCAATGACTTTGTATGACGCCTTTATTGTAAGCTTTCAAACAAAGTATGCCTATTTGGTCTTAAGGCCTAGCATCTATGACCCCGACCTTGAGACCGTGATCAACGTTCCTAAACACCCTAGCTACCCGGCGAATCATTCTGTGATTGCTTCGGCGGCGGCTACAATCCTTTCCCACTTTTTCCCGGCTGAAGGCGAGCATTGGTCTCGATTGAAGGAGGAGTCAAGCCGGTCACGCATCTGGGCAGCTGTTCACTATCCTATTGACGACCAAGAGGGAAGGAGAACAGGAAAACGCGTAGCAGAGGCTGTTCTTAAACAAATTAATTAGATGCTAATTCAGCTTCCGGCTCGGCAGCGGGTTCGCTACCTGCCGAGAGCGGTTCCGAGGCAGGCTTGGGCTTGACTGTCGTCAGTGCGTTGAATTGCTTACCTAGAGAGATGACGGCGCCGATCCAGAAAATGATCACAACAAAGAGGATCCCGGCGACGATATGAGCGCTTGCAGAGATTGTCGAAAAGATAACGAGAAGCCCTTGGTGGATAAGCGAACCGCCCGACTTTCCAAGACGGGAACCTACGCCGTCGATAGCCGCCTTTCCTTTTAGCTTGTCCAACATACTCAAAGGAATGAAAGCCATCTCCTTGGTCGAGTCGAAAAGGGTAAACTTAGAGGCGCGGCAGAGGCAGTTTTGCATCGACCCGAAGAGCACCACGAGCGCAAGCGGAGAGGTGCCGAACATGGCCAGCGCCCCCATGAGCCGGTCGTGTCCGAAAAAGAAGAAAAAGAAGAAAAAACTCGTGGTTAAGAGGATAATCGGGGTGATCAGCGCCGCAGGCGTCCATCCGAAGCGACGGATCAGCTGTCCGGATACCAGTAGTGAGGTAAAAAACGAGATCACACCCGTGACCGATGTGATCTGGCTCATATAGGCGTTGAAATCATTAGGATGGGGATAAAGAGCGCGCACCTGATCTTTCCAAATCACCTCAACCAGATTGATCACAATATTGTAAGCCAGAACGATAATCGCAACATAGAGCAAATATTTAGAGCGCCCCAAAAGGGCGAAATTTTCCCGCATCGACATTTTCATCTTTGCGGGGCGCTGCTCAAGAGGTTCGCTTCCCGAGTCGTTCGGAAGCACCTCCTTCGTCATGTATCTGTAGATCCCCATAATTGCGGCCCCGGAGAGCATAACCACCAGCGTTAAAAAGATAATCGACTGATGCCAAGGGTTTTCTGTAACCGAGATGCGGGAGCGCAAAAAGTCGCCCGTCAAGAAAACCGATACCTGCCCCGAGCTGATTGCCGCGAGGTTCAATCCGATAGCGATCAAGCCGTAAAACCGCTTGGCTTCGCCCAAACGGGTTACCTCGTTGGCAAAACCCCAGAAAAGCATCGAGAGGATTGCGGAACTCCAAAGCTCTGACATAATGTAGAAGCTACTGAAGGTCCAGTAGCGGAACATGGCGATCAACCCCTTGAAACCGGTCGGGAGGTAACTTTGCAGAAAGTCGGCGGTCTCGTGAGGGTGGAGCTGGTCGCGGAGAGGGTAGATGGCGAAAGTGAAGAGGGCGAAAAAGGCGAGGAAAATGGAGATCATCGCGTAAAAGACCCGGTCGCGCTGAAGACGGTTATTCAAACGGCTGTAGAGAAAGGTCATCAAAAAAGCACCGGGGACGATTCCCCAGACTTTAATAAAGGGAATCACTTCGGCGCCGGAGGATTTCGCGGTAATGAGGAGCGCATCCTTCATATTTCTTAGGATATTGTAGTTAAAGCCGATGAAGAAAGCCATCACCAGAAGGGGGAGGAATTTTCTCAGCTCAAAGCGGTGGATCGGCCATAGATAGGCCCGCAATCTGGAAAAGCCCCCTTTATCGTTAGACATAGCTACCTAAGATTTTTTTAGGAAACAAAAGGGAGAGGAAAAGTCTTTTTTGAAAGGACATTTTTGTCTTCTTTCACTGGAATTGAACCAGCATTATACGGAAAAGGGTGATAAGAGCGCAAGTACGATCTCAAAACCCTTCACGGATTAAAAAAAAATTATTAATAGCCTCTTAATTTTATTTGCGGTTATACTCTTTTCAAATTCTTAACAAGAGAGAAACATATGAATCCTATTTTTGGGCACCCTTCTAGCGATCATGAGCCCTTAACAGAACAATATAATAAAGGCCGGCGCATAACAGAACAATATAATAAAGACCATCGTCTCACCAACGAGTCGGGTGACTACACGCGTGTCGGGAAAATGAACATCGTTTCGAATGTGATGCTTGTCGCGCTGTTGATCATAGGGATCGTAGCGGCTACCGGGGGAATACCGGCAGCAGCGGCAGGTTGGACAGCTGTCGGTCTTGGTGGCGGCGCATTGATGGCCCAGCTCCTAGGCGGCGACTTGAAGAAGCGAAAAGTCGATGTCATCTTGTCGACTCTACTCGCAGCAGGAATTATCGCAATGGGCGCTCTTGGAGGAGCTGGGGTCCTGACCCGAGCTCAGCTCGGTTATTCGCTCATTGGAATTACCGGCGCAAACGCGATTCTCTGGTGTGTCTGCTGCCACGCTCTTGCTGCGCGTAAAGTTAATTTAGAAGAATATCACAATCTTAGCAATTTAACACAGTTCACTTAAATTAATGGAACCCAGCTACTTTATCCTAGGAAACGACTGATGACTAGTCCATTTTTACGAGGCCAGCTTATCCAACATATTTCTTATATGGCTCTTTTTATCATCGGAATAGTTGCAGCTCCAAGTGGAATGACCGTATGGACGGCAGGATTGGTAGCCTGAACAGCTGTTGGTCTTGGTGGTGCTTCGGTCCTCTAGCCACGGGTAAATTTGCTTTACAAAAACAAAAATCCGAACCTTTGTGTTCTTTAGCAGAAGGAATTAATAATGTCTAATCCAACAACTTTTGAAACGCAGTCCAAATCTGCTCACAGCGATCCACATCTAAGATGCTGGGCAGGCCATCTTACCCAAGCTATTTCTTATTTAGCCCTTTTTATTATTGCAATCGCGGCCGCGGCAGGGGCGATGCCGCCCTCGACAGCAGGCTGGTTGGCAGTCGGCTTCGGAGGCGCAGCCTTAATCGGAAATCTATCTGTAGGGGGGCTTAAAGACCGCAAATGCATGGTGATTTTCGGAACTTTGACCGCAGCTTCCATTATTCTGGTCGGCGCGTTTGGAGTCGCAGGTCTCGGCGCTTTGACCACAACGAAATCGATCGGAATCACCCTTCTTATCTTGACGCTGACTAATACAACCTATTGCGCCTCCTGCTGCGATCTAGTTCTTAACGGTATTCAAGAATCTCGGCAAGATGATTAGGTTTTTGCGGCACTTTTAGGCTCAAATAGATGAGACGCGACCGGGACAACAGGAAAGAGATGACAGATAATTAAGTCTATAAAACGGTATTTTATTAATGGTATTACCTTATCGGAGGAAACAACTGATTCTGCTATATCTTGACGCTGATGAAGCCGACTTACCGCTGTTGGGGTTGCGATGTTCTTATTAATTTCTCAGTCGGCTTCTGTTTATCATCGGAAAGAGGTTAATGCAAACCGGCATTTTTTTCCGAAAGAGCTTCAATGCACGGCAGGGTGCCCTGTTCAAGAAATTCAAGAGTGGCGCCTCCTCCTGTGGAAAGGTGAGTGATATTTTCACTCATTCCTGTCTCTTTAAGCGCAGCGATTAAATCGCCTCCTCCAACAATCGTATCGGCGTCCAATTCACCCAAACGGGCGGCTAAGGTTTTCGTTCCTTTAGCAAATCGCTCCAGTTCATAGACGCCGACCGGCCCGTTCCACATCACTGTTCGCGCTTCGCTAAGAGCGTGGCTGAATCGCTCGATCGTCTTAGGACCGATGTCAAAGGCTTCGTAACCTTCGGGAATATCTCCTTCACTAAAATCGATCAGTTTAATCGAAGCCTCTTCGCTGCATTCTTGCGCCGCAATGGCGTCGCGCGGTAGGATGATTTTTTCGCCTCCCTCTTTCAGCAAATCTTTTGCAAGCTCCAAAAATTCAGGCTCGAATAGGGATTTTCCAATCCCATGGCCGCGCGCTTTGAGGAAGGTATAGGCCATTCCTCCACCGATCAGAAGACGGTCAGCTTTTTGCAGGAGGGATTTGACGACACCGATTTTTGTCGAGATCTTTGCCCCACCGAGCAGGGCATAGAAAGGGCGCTTAGGGCTTTGAAGGGTTTTGCCTAGGAAGCGGATCTCCTTTTCAAGCAGGTAGCCGGCAGCCGCTTTTCCTGGAAAAAAGGAGGTAATCGCATAGGTTGAGCTGTGTTTTCTGTGCGCCGCCCCGAAGGCGTCGTTAACATATAGGTCGGCTAAGCTAGCAAGTTCTTTTGCGAAATCGCGGTCCTCATCGGGATGGGTTTCCGCCCGGTGGAAGCGGAGGTTTTCCAAAAGGAGGACTTCCCCCTTTTTTAGTTTCATCGCTGCTTCCCGCACTTCCTCTCCTATACAGTCCGAAGCCATTTTGACCGGGCGCTCAATCAACGCCTCGAGAACTTTGGCAACGGGTTTAAGTGAGAGCGCGGGATTCGGTTCGTTTCTCGGCCGACCGAGGTGGCTCATCAGGATTAGCGCGCCTCCTTTCTCAATAACATATCGTATGGATGGAAGAGCGGCCTCGATACGTGTTGCGTCAGTCACGTTTCCCTCGCCATCGAGGGGAACATTAAAATCGACGCGCATGATCACCTTTTTTCCCTCAATCGATAGGTCTTCAATGAATAATTTTTCCATCGCTCTTCTCCAAAAATTTTCAAACAAGCTATACCAGAGATTGATGAAACGTTCTATTGAGAAATTACGCTTTGAATATGGCAATATGCCGCTTTTAGAGAGAGAGCTCCAAAGCGACCCTGTCGAGCAATTTCTTCTCTGGATGGACGAGGCGCTGAATGCCGAGGTGATGGAACCGAACGGCATGATCCTCGCGACTATTACAGCTACAGGCCGTCCCTCAACACGCACCGTATTATTGAAGGAGGTTTCCGGGGGCGGCTTTCTCTTTTACACCAACTATTCGAGCCGAAAAGCGGAACAACTTGCGCTACATCCTTACGCGTCGCTCACGTTTTGGTGGAAGGAGATCTACCGGCAGATCCACATCGAGGGAGCGGTTAAACGCGTCAGCAGGCGTGAAACCCTTGCTTACTTTAAAAAACGGCCGCGCGGCGCGCAGCTGGCAGCGCATGCTTCGCATCAGAGCGCTCCTTTGGCGACACGCGCTGAGATCGACTCAATGTTTGAACTTCAGAAGAAAAAATATCGGGGAAAACCGGTCCCTTGTCCAAAGGAATGGGGAGGGTATCGTGTTGTGCCTGAGAGAATAGAGTTTTGGCAGGGACTGCAGAACCGCCTACACGACCGCTTCCTTTATGTAAAAGCCAACGGGGAGTGGATCCTCTCGCGTCTCTCTCCATAAAGTGGCTGCATAGTAAATATTTTAAAGATTGTTGCGGCGCTTTTTACGCTCCTCAGCGTGGCGGATACGCGAGGCACGCCGGTAATCGGCCTCCTCGTAGCGAAGCTTCTCTTGCTCAGTTTCAGGAATGACGGGAGGGACCGGAGTTGGACAGTTGCTTTCGTCGAGCGCGACGAAGGTAAAGTAGGCGGAGACGACGTGGCGGTGTTCGCCGCTTTTAATATTCTCAGCCATCACTTTTACTCCAACCTCCATCGAAGTCTTCCATGTTCGGTTGAGCGAGGCTTTGAAAATCAAAATCTCCCCCATGTACGCGGGAGCTAAAAAGTGGAGCGCATCTACCGAGACGGTCGCACAAATATGGTCGCAATGACGCTCGGCGACGACCAGGGAAATGCGGTCGAGGATGCTCATAACAAGCCCGCCAAAGACCGTCCCGTTGGTGTTCAGATCGTTTGGAAAGATCTTGTAGGTGTGATTTTCGACTGCCGTCGAAGCGACTGTTTTTCCTTGCATATCTGGATAAAATAGTGATGGATTGCGGGATCATTTGTCAACTCCGGATGAAAGGAGCTCGCTAAATAATCTCCCTGGCGGATTAGAACCGGGGTATCAGCCAAAAGGCGCACGTCAGGAGAGTGGATCTCTGTCACCCGGGGAGCGCGGATGAAAATCGCGCGCATGGTATGCAGCTTGTCAAGGTAGAGAGTGAGTTCGGTCGAGAAGGAAGCGCATTGCCGCCCGTAAGCGTTTCGTTCGACGGTGACGTCGAGCAAACCGAGCCGCGCCATCAGGATCATCCCCGCGCAGGTGCCGAAAATCGGACGGTTAAACTCTTTGAGGGGGAGATCGTTGAGACGCCACATCGTCGTTGATTCGCCTCCGGGAATGATCAAACCGTCAACTATAGCGAGCTGGTCGGGCGTACGGACTTCAAGTGAAGGGACGCCGAGACGCGCGAGCATTTCACAATGTTTGGAAAAGGCTCCCTGAAGGGCGAGGACACCGATTTTACCATCCACGGGGGGCCATCAGCTCCTCTTGCGCAAGTTTGCGGATATCAAGTCCCTCCATCCCCTCGAGAAGCCCATCAGATGCTTTTGCAAGCATGTCGGGATTGCGAAAATGCGTTGTCGCTATGACGATCGCTTTTGCACGTTTTTCGGGATCTTCCGACTTAAAAATTCCCGACCCGACAAAGACCGACTCAGCACCGAGCTGCATCATCAGCGCCGCGTCCGCAGGCGTCGCAATGCCTCCGGCTGAGAAGTTCGGGACGGGGAGCCTGCCCTCTTCCGCAACACGGCAGATGAGTTCGTAAGGGGCACCAAGCCGTTTTGCTTCAGCCATCAATTCAGCTTTGTCGAGAGAGTGCAAGCGGCGGATGCCCCCTTGAATGGCGCGCATATGGCGCACCGCTTCGACAATGTTGCCGGTCCCCGGTTCGCCCTTCGTCCGGATCATCGCCGCTCCCTCACCGATTCGGCGGAGTGCTTCTCCCAAATCGCGGGCGCCGCAGACAAAAGGGATTTTAAAGGAGTGCTTGTCGATGTGGTTCTCTTCATCGGCGGGGGTAAGCACCTCGCTTTCGTCGATGAAGTCGATCTCAAGCGCTTCCAAAATTTGTGCCTCCACAAAATGGCCGATTCGGCATTTGGCCATCACGGGGATTGAGACCGCCTCTTGGATGGAGCGGATCAAATCGGGACGAGACATACGGGCGATCCCTCCCTGCGCGCGGATGTCGGCGGGGATCCGTTCTAGAGCCATGACAGCGACCGCTCCCGCTTCTTCGGCAATCTTAGCTTGCTCGGGCGTGACGACATCCATGATGACGCCCCCTTTTAGCATCTCGGCAAGGCCGATTTTTAATGAGTAATCGTTCATATATTCACCTTAAAGCTCTGAAAAAGGGTTTGATGCCTGCTTGAAACCGCTTCCTTTTTTCCGTTTTTTTAACTCCAACCGGATAGAATAAAGTAGGTCCTGGTCGAAATCCATATGAGAGGCCCATTTGAGGTATTGCAGGGGAATTTCGGCAAAGGGGCGCCCTTTGTGTTTCCCCAGGGGCATGAACTTCATCTGGATCGGCTTGGAGAGAATTTCCATGATTTGCTCGACGGTTTTATACCGCCTGGCTAGGTGTTTGAAGACTTCTATATTCATTTTAACGTCATTTAAGGCGCGATGGGCCGGATCGGCGGGAATGTTGAAGTGGCGGGCGAGCTGCTCGAGTGAATTGTTAGGGCTGTCACCGTAAAGCCGTGCCAAGCGGAGCGTGTCGATATAGGGGCGCTGCTTTAAGGTGCAGGGGAGAACTGCCCGCTCGGCAGCGCGTGTGAGCATTTCAAAGTCTGAACTGAGGCCATGCCCCACTATGATATCGCGTCCTAAAAAGGCTAAAAATTCTGCTAAGACCATCTCGATCGGAGGTTTATTTTCAACCATCTCAGTTGAAATCCTGTGAATCGCAAAGGCCTCTTCTGAAATCGGGCAATCGGGTTTGACGAGTTTATCGAACTCATCAAGAATTTCGGAAAAGGTAAAGCGCACGGCGGCAATTTCGATGATGCGGTCATTTTCGAGGTCGAGCCCGGTAAACTCGCAGTCGAGACAGACAAAAACGGCCTTATTCAAGAGTGTCAATGCAAAACCTCAGAGATGCGGCGAATCAGTTGATTCCGCCCTTCATTTTTCACTGCAGAATAGTGTACATGGGGAAAGCCTTTTAACATACCTACAATATTGTCTGTCTGCTGTGCCCGCTCCCCCGGCTTCACCTTGTCGACTTTCGTCAAAAGGAGAATCGCCGGAATCCCGCTCGCTTCGATCCATTCGGCCATCCGGAGATCGTCATCGTTGGGGGTGCGCCGGATATCGACCAGGAAGAGGATTAGATTCGGTTTTTCAGAAAGATAGCTTTCAATTAAAGTTCCCCAATTTTTGCGCTCATGATGAGGGACTTGCGCATAACCGTATCCGGGAAGGTCTGCGAAAATCAATTTGTCGTCGAGAGAAAAAAAGTTGACCGCCTGGGTTTTACCGGGCGTGGAAGAGGTTTTAACGAGACCCTTTGATCTGAAAAGGTGGTTGAGAAGCGTCGATTTGCCCACGTTGGAGCGGCCCACAACGGCAACCTCAGGAAGGAGGCCAAAATCGGGAAACTGGTCCAGCTTGAAGGCCGATTTCAAAAATTTAGGATTCTGAAATAGAAATTTCACGCAACTCTTCTCTTAAGTGGGAGAGGGTTACCTTGATAGCCCCCTCGGGTATGATCGGAGCGATCCGCTCGCTCCACTCAATGCAGCAAACCCCTCCGGCAAAAAAATACTCTTCAAAGCCTAAGCTTAAAAACTCATCGCAATCGTGAAGTCGGTAGAGGTCGAAATGGTAGATCGTTTCGTAAATATTGAGGTAGACGAATGTGGGGCTCACAACCAAATCGGGGGCAATTCCTGTCACCCCCTGAACAACTCCTTTTACGAACGTCGTCTTCCCGCTTCCAAGTTCTCCAAAGAGACAGAGGACGGTGTTTGGTTTCAACGACGCGCCGAATGCCGCGCCAAATTCTATTGTCTCCTCGGAGGAATGCGTTACGATTCTTCGGTTTCGACCCATTGCGTGACGTAAGGGTGAAAGGCTTCGTCTTCCGCCAAGGTCTCGACAAAGGTCGCGATTTTCTCTTCCTGCAACTGGTCCTGAATGAAATCGAGAAAGGATTGTTCGAGTTGAAATCGGTTTTGATTTTGCACTTCAACAAGGGTTAGGGGTTTGAGATAGTGGTCTTTAAAATCGCGAATCGCGGCCTCTTTACTATTGAAGAGCTTGCCGGTGACTGCGGAAGAGTAGACGATTTTTGAAATCGGCTCTTTACGCGGCTTGATGTAATTTTTGATCACTTCGGGGTCTTCGGAGACAAAAAAGCGTTTTGCCGGAACTCCGCCGATGCGTTCTTTATTTTCAGGGCATTTCGAGACCCAGTCGTAAATGGCGTCTTGAGGGTTAGGATGGGTATTGTCGGCAAATACCTTCCCTGTAAAAGGGCAGATGTAGATCTTTTTTGTATATTCATTGACCGAAGGGGGGCCGAATCCGATTTTGATTTCGGTTTCGCGCCAGACTTTACCTTCGTTTTCGAGTTTTTTGATTGCCTCTTCGGTGTTTTGGTAGATGATTTTATCTCGGACAAAGGCAACGGGATTCAACCGGTATTTCCGTTCTAAAAAAAATAAGTAGGCTCCCAGCAATTCGGGAGAGCGCCGCTCTTCCAGAAATCGTAAAAGATCTTTTTTTATTTCAGCGGAAAGGCCCATTTTTTCCTCAAATATTCAATTAAAGAAAGCAGTTTACTAAATTGACCTTTATTTCTCAAGCACCTGTTTACCACGGAGTTTCTAGGATAACGTCCGGTTTTTTACCTCTCGACAAGGATGGAAAATGAATTTTTACTAAAATAAACCTGTCGTATATAACTATTGTTCTTTTGTTTATAGAGCTAGGAGTAGGATGTGGCTTTACCAGCTTTACCTGCAAATGTTTCAAACGCCTGTTTTAGAATTTTTTTACCAGGGCGTGTCGTCAATTGAAAAATTGATTGAATTTCTCATGAATATTGCAGATGATTATCAGCCAAATTGGCTGGTATATGAGAAGATATGCACTGAGAGATGATCAATGGGAACGAATACGTGATCTTTTACCTGGTCG
>JAFIGI010000042.1 GCA_020831465.1 Chlamydiales bacterium | reverse complement strand
ATAAATTTGCAACGTTTTTAGGGTTATAGCAGAATCAGTTGAAAAATTTACATTTTGACCTGCGTCAAAGCTCCCGGGCTTGACCGAACATAAGTGAACCAATATTAGAAATATGGGTTCACTTATGATCGGTCAATCACGGGGCTTTCACGCAGGTCAAAATGTAAATTTTTCAACTGATTCTGCTATATTTTTAAGAATCTTGCAAATTTGTATACCAGTTTTTTTCTAAAAAAGCACTTTATAAGTATTTCTCAGAGGGAATAATACCTTTTTCAGGGTCGACCAGACTAATCTTTCGATCGGAATCAGGGTCTCTGCCGTAGTCGTGGGAATTATTGCAACTATCATAGGTGTCTTGATAGTGCTGAATATGCCTAGGCTAAGCCATCTCGGCACTACAGCGGGGTGGAGCACATTTTCTCTTGGAGCTTTTATAGCATTAGTGGGAGCTTCGATAAAATGTATAAAAAAATCTCAGGGTCGCATCGCGCCGAAACTCATCAATGGTAAACCTTTAGTTGTGCCAACACCTATAGAGGTTGAAGAAGTCCCAAAAGAGGCGGTCACTCAATTTAGAGAATTGAAGGAAGGCAGCACAGTTTGGGTCGGTCCTGAAAAGAAATCTATTACAATAGGAAAGTGTGTCGGCTGTGGAGGCTCTAAGAGAGCCATGGAAATACCAGAGGATCAAGTCTTGATGCTGCCAAATTTTGGTAATGGATTTTATGTTTGGCGGCGTATGGTAGATGAAGAAGTGCAGATATCTGATAGACTAACCGAGCTTGGTATTCTCACGGTTCAATCTAAACGGGTCGATATCTTTTTAAGTGCAGACTCAGATCAACCCTTACCGGCCTATACATGCCCTTCATTTAATGATCTGACAAAGCGAGATATGCATGTTATTGATAGCAAAAATTCTGAAAGCTCATGCTGGAAAGAAAGATCCTATTTTGAAGGTAATGAAGATCGGTTTTCTCCCGAAAGTTGGCTTCCCATCATTAAGCCTTTATTACAAGATATGTATACTCTTGCTAGGAACAATTGTCTTTTTGGCGGGGATGCCTTCAATATTGTCATTATTGAGAGTGAGCAGGGGTATTCAGCTCGCTATTTTGGTTTTGATTTTTCAAGCAAAGCTGCAGTTTGCGACCGAGAATATGGGTTAAGAGAAGATGATGTGAAAGAGGAAATTGTTCAATACTTACCTCCTGCCTTAGAAAAAGTATTTGCGGAACAGCTTGATTACGATACAGGAAAAAAAAATATCGGCTTGACAGAAGAATACAGGCGCTTAATTGAAGAGTTCCAAAAGAAATGTCCTGAAATTCTAAGTGAAATAGAAAACTCTCAACCATAAAGTCGAGTTCAGTAGAATAAATTCTTATTTTGCCTAGATCAGCTTAAAGCTGATTCTGCTATAAGTTTCTAACTTCAGCTCGGGTTTGTAGACATCTCTAGGTCAAACCGTTAAACTATTTTGCGTAAGGTAAGTTATGAAAACTGTAGTTGTCGGAATGTCCGGAGGGGTCGACTCCTCAGTAACGGCCCTTCTCCTGAAGCGGCAGGGGTATCGGGTCATCGGCCTCTTTATGAAAAACTGGGAAGAAGAGGAAGAGTGCCCTGCTGAGGCCGATTATGAGGATGTCGCCTGCGTGTGCGGCCATCTGGAAATTCCCTTTTATACAGTCAATTTTTCAAAAGAGTATTGGGAGCATGTTTTCTCCTATTGCCTCAAAGAGTATGCCTTAGGCCATACCCCGAACCCCGATGTTCTCTGCAACCGCGAGATCAAGTTTAAAGTCTTTTTTGATAAGGCGATGGAGCTTGGAGCCGATTATCTGGCGACGGGACATTATTGCCGCTGCCTTTTTCTGGATGGAGAGTGGCAGCTCGGGCGAGGAAAGGATGCGGCAAAAGACCAGAGCTATTTTCTCTACACCCTCAAAAGTTCGATTTTGGAAAAGGTTCTCTTTCCAATCGGGGAGATGGAGAAGAGCGCGGTGCGGGCGCTTGCTCGAGAGGGAGGATTGGTAACGGCCAAAAAACCCGATAGTACCGGCATCTGCTTCATCGGAAAGCGGAATTTCAAGGATTTTCTAACCCGATTTATTCCCAGCAAACCGGGGAACTTGGAGCGGCTTAACGGCGAGGTTGTGGGGCGCCATGACGGGATTGCTTATTACACGATTGGTCAGCGGCGGGGGCTCGATATCGGGGGGGCCGGCGAAGCATGGTATGTGGTTGGCAAAGATGCGGCGCGCAATGTCGTCCTTGTGGAGCAAGGGGAGGATCACCCTGCCCTTTACTGCTCAGAGCTCGCAATGCGCGAGCTAAGCTGGGTGGGCAGGCCGCCCTCGCTCCCGTTGCGCTGCACGGCTAAAATACGCTACCGCAGCTTAGATGTGCCTTGTACAGTTATCGATTCGAATCGCGTCCTATTTGATGCACCCCAAAAAGCAATCACCCCTCGGCAGTCTATCGTTTTCTACCAAGGGGAGATTTGTCTAGGCGGCGCTATTATAGATTAACCGGCCGATCCCGTCTTTTGTTTTTCGAGGGTTTCGATCTCTTCGAAATCGAGCTTTTCCTCTTTCACCTTAACAAGATAGCGACGCCCCTCTCCGGGGTGGCGGATCAATCTTTCCGCAAGGGGATCTTCGATATACTGCTCGATTACCCTTCTGAGCGGACGAGCTCCCATCTCGGGCAGGTTGCCGAGTTTGACAAGTAGATGGATCGCCTCCTCGGTCAGCTCCACGTGGATCTGATGTTTGGCAAGCCGCTTCTCGACTTTGTCGATCTCCAGGTGGACAATCTCGGCAAGGGCCTCCTCGTTGAGAGGGCGGAAAATGACGGTGCCGTCAATTCGGTTGAGGAATTCGGGCTTGAGGTGCTTTTTCATCGCCCCTTCGATCTTCTCTTGGATAGTCTTGTAGTCGGGAACGCCGGTCTTAGCACCGAACCCGATCTCGGTAGAGCGGCGGATCAAATCGGCCCCAAGGTTTGATGTCATGATGACAATCGCATGGCGGAAATCGACTTTGCGTCCGAAGGAGTCTGTCAGCCGCCCCTCCTCGAGAATCTGGAGCAGCAGATCCATTACGTCGGGGTGGGCCTTTTCGATCTCGTCAAAGAGGACGACGCAATATGGGCGCTGGCGTACGCGCTCGGTTAGCTGGCCGCCCTCTTCATGGCCGACGTATCCCGGTGGGGAGCCGGTCATCCGGCTGATGGCGAATTTTTCCATGTACTCCGACATGTCGACCTGGATCAATGCATCTTCGCCGCCATACATATGGATCGCGAGAAGGCGCGCAAGGTGCGTTTTCCCGACTCCGGTCGGTCCAAGGAAAAGGAAGGAACCGGTCGGACGGTTCGGGTCCTTGATTCCGGTGCGCCCTCTGCGAATCGCGCGGCAGACGATGTCGACCGCTTCGTCCTGGCCGACGATTTTGGAGCGCAGGAGCTCCTCCATTTTCATCAGCTTTTGCGTCTCTTCCTCAGTAAGCTGGGTTACGGGAATCCCCGTTTGCGTGGCGACGACCTGAGCGACAGCTTCTTCATCCACAGGTACTTGATGCTCTTCCTTATGCGTCTCCCACTCAGTCCGGATCGACTGCAGTTTTTCACGTAGCTTCTTCTCTTCGTCCCGCAGGCGGGCAGCTTTCTCATACTCTTGCGTGCTGATCGACTTCTCTTTAGCGCGGCGGGTCTCTTCGATTTGGGCTTCAAGCGAGGAGATATCAGAAGGCTGGTTCATTGTCGCAACGCGCATGCGCGCCCCCGCTTCGTCGAGCAGGTCGATCGCTTTGTCAGGGAGGAAGCGTCCATGTACATAACGGTCCGACAAGACGGCTGCCGCTTGAAGCGCCTCATCTGTGATCGTCACATTATGGTGGTCTTCGTATTGTTTTTTCAAACCGCGCAAGATCTCGATCGTGTCTTCAACACTAGGGGGTTGAACGATGATCTTTTGAAAACGCCGCTCTAGAGCTGCATCTTTTTCAATATGCTTGCGGTACTCGTCAAGAGTCGTCGCCCCGATACATTGCAGCTCTCCTCTAGAAAGGGCAGGCTTGAGTATATTCGAGGCGTCGATCGCCCCTTCAGCCGCTCCCGCTCCAACAATTGTGTGCAGTTCATCTATAAAGAGGAGGATGTTGCCATGTTTTTTGATCTCGTCCATCACCGCCTTGATTCGCTCTTCGAACTGGCCGCGGTACTTGGTCCCGGCAATCATGAGCGCAAGATCGAGAGTGATGAGTTTCTTTTTGCGTAAATTATCGGGAACCTCTCCGCGTACGATCCGTTGGGCAAGCCCTTCAACGATCGCCGTCTTGCCCACCCCGGCCTCTCCGATCAGAACCGGATTGTTCTTCCGGCGCCGGCAGAGGATCAAAATCAGGCGTTCCACTTCCTCATTGCGTCCGATGACCGGATCGAGTTTGTTCTCACGGCTCATCTCTGTAAGATCATAGCCGTAAGCGCGCAGAGCGGGAAGTTTTTCGGCTCCCTTCTCATTCGCTTTTCCGGCGCCGCTTGGCTGACCGGCTGGAGGAAGCTGCAAATTGAATGTTTCGAGTTCTTTTAAGACCTCTTTGCGCACCTCTTGGAGATCGACGTTGAGATTTTCGAGAACTTGCGCTGCTACGCCGTCCGTCTGGCGAAGCAGGCCGAGAAGCAAATGCTCCGTTCCGACATAGTTATGGCCGAGGTTCGAAGCTTCCTCATTCGCATATTCGAAAACTTTTTTGACGCGACCCGTCAAAGCGGGATCGCCGTAGACTTGAATTTCGGGGCCGTAGCCAACGAGGCGTTCGACCTCGCCCCTGACCGTTTCGAAATCGAGTCCGAGGTTGCGCAGGACATTTACGGCAACACCCTGGCCGAGTTTCAACAAACCCAATAAAATGTGCTCGGTGCCTAGGTAGTTGTGGTTGAGTCGTTGAGCTTCTTTTTTCGCAAGTTTTATGACCTGCTTTGCGCGATTCGTAAACTTATCAAACATCGGTTTCTCACTATTATCACTTTATGGTTGTATTGAAAAACTTATAACGCTCATCTTCAGCCATCTTTGGCCTTCAATTTTTTTAAGCCGCTAAAGCTCGAAGGCGGCAAATGACAAATCCAACTAAATCTGAGCATTCTAAGTTTTTCAACACAGCCCTGCATCTAGGATATACGGCAATAGGAATAATTAGGCAACCATACCCTGCTGCTATTTTACCTCTGAAATTGGTCTTGTATCAACCCCTTTCATAAGATTGTACTAAACTCTTTACTGTAAATGATTTCTTATGTGTTGAATTATTGTTAACGTTTGATTAAACTTTCTTGTCAACATGGGCTGGAAACATATAGATACAGGTAGGCGGAACGCCGCCGCGAATATGGCGCTAGACGCTGCACTGCTCTCCGATTTAAAAGATGAAGAGGATGCGATTCTCCACCTTTATGATTGGGAAGGGGATGCAGCGACATATGGGCATTTTATCGACCCCGAAAAATTTCTGAATATGGAAGGGGTTTCCAAGTCGGCGCTTGATTTGGCCAAGCGTCCGACGGGTGGCGGGATCATCTTCCACAACTGCGATCTCGCTTTTTCCGTCCTAGTCCCTGCAGCTCATCCCGGCTTCTCGACCAATCCTCTTGAAAATTACGCATTTGTGAATAGACGTGTCGTTTGGGCGATCGGGCAAATGGTCAATCTCGCAGCAGATCTTCTTCCTGAAGAGCCCGAGCCGCTTGACCTCTATTGCAAGAGCTTTTGCATGGCCAAGCCGACGAAATACGATGTCATGATCCAGGGAAAAAAAGTGGGGGGAGCCGCCCAGAGGAAGACGCGCGATGGCTACCTCCATCAAGGATCGATCGCCCTCGGCTCTCTTCCTGAAAGCTATTTGCGCGAAGTCCTGGCCCCTCAAACCCGCGTTTTTGAAGGGATGCAGGCAAATAGCTTTGCTCTGCTCGGCGAGGATTGGACCCAAAACCAATTAAACGAAGCGCGCGGCGAATTGCGCGCCCATCTTCAAAAAGCATTTACCGATAGGTTTGCATGAAACAATTTCTTTGCCTTTTTCTTTGCTTCTTCGCTTTTACGGGCCTGAATTTGAAAGCGGAAGAGAAAAACTCCATCATTGTCTGCGACAACGGCCTTGAGATGCTCGCCTGGGATCTTGAATTTATCCGCCACGCTACAGAGTCTATTGACCTCTCGGCTTGTTTCTTCGGAAGCGAGATTGCGCGCGAAATCTTGACCGAAATTGAAGCGCGTCTCGAAGTCTGCCCGACTCTCCAGGTCAATATTCTAGCGACGCCGATCCTTCTGGAAAAAGAGGACTACGAAATCATTAACCGGCTGAAGAGTAAATATCCGAAAAATTTCCGCATCGAACATGCGACTAATCTTACGATTGTCTGGCCCGATGTGAGCGGAATCGATAATCACGTCAAAATGTGTGTTGTAGACGAGCAATATTTTTCAATGGGAGGAACGAATCTCGATCGTTCGGGATGTGCGGAAGGAACCTATACCCCTCCAAGAAATCAAAATAAAACGAATATAGTCGCCAAGAACCTTCCTGCGGCGATGCGCGATCAGGATATAGTCGGAAGAGGGCCAATGGCTAGAGAGCTGCGTTGCGCCTTCTGCAAGGTCTTTGCCATATGGAACCATTACAATAAAACCAACCGCCTTGAGCGCAATCCGGAAGCCTTCGCCAATAATCCCTTCTATTTCGAGGTGACAAATAAGCCTTTTGTCGAGCGGTTTGAGATCTCCGATCAACCGATTACCCTCGATCGCCATCAGATGAAGTTTCTCTTAAGCGGCCCGCACCAGACCAAAAATGTCATCACACAAGAGTATGTGCGCTTAATCAAAGGAGCAAAAAAGGAGATCAAGATTGCGAACCTCTACTTATGTCCCGCTGATGAAATTTTCAACGCTCTTTTAGAGGCGGTTAAAAGAGGAGTAAAACTCACGGTAATTACCAATGGAGTGAGTGATATCTCGCCTGTGTATACCAACTATTTTGCCTGGGCCAACCGGATGTCCTATGTTCCTCTCTTTCATGGGGAGACCTTCCATTTTTGGGACTATTGGTCGGTGAAAGATAAGAAGCCGAAAAATACGCGCATCTACGAATATCATGTAAAAGATGTGCTTCTGCATAAGAAAATGATCATCGTCGATGACGATTTCTTTGCGCTGGGAAGTTATAACCTCGGATTAAAGAGCCACCTCTCCGACTACGAGTCGCTGATGGTCATCCGCTCTGCCGAAGTTGTCAAGGAGATCAAAAAGGTGCATGCGCGCGATTTGCAGCATAGCCGCGAAGTCTCGCACAAAGAGGCGGTCGGTTGGTACTTCGACCCCGCAACCTCCTACATGGGGGAGCTACAGAAACGTTTTAGCGGATTGCTCTAAAAGAAAAAATAACCTATATTCCCGTAAAGTTATGTTACACTTCTTCCGAAAGCATCAAAAATATTTCTTTATCTTCACAACTCTCATCATTGTGAGCAGCTTCGCCTTTTTCGGAACCTATCAAGCGTTCGCTCCCGGCTTGGGTCGAGGCAAAACTCATGACGAGATCGCTTTCCGGACGATCGATGGGAAGGGGGTAAAACGCTCTTATCTCGACCATATGACCCGTTTCCTCGCTCGTGAAGAGTGGATGCACACGGCCAAGATTTTTGATGCGAACTACCTCAATAACGGGATTGTTTCAAAAGATTTTCTCGAAGGGGGACTCTCTGCCGGCCTAGTCACCCGTTTAGGAGAAGAATATCGGCCTGAACTTGAGGCACGTCTTGCAAGAGAAATAAACTACAAGCCCTACCAGCATCCCTATCTTCCTTCTTTATCCGCTATGGCCGTTTGGTCGCTTTTTGCTCCGGAAATTCCTAAAAAACTCTCCGCTCTCCAGGCAGCCGAAGATCCGGTCTCCTCATTTGACGCTCGTATTGCCCTCTTCTTGGCCGAAAAGAGTTTTCCTCCCGCTTTTCTAACGCAAGTCCTGAGCTACCAGGAGCGAGAGCAAGCGCTCGGACCCGGCGATCCGCGGTTGCAAGACGCCGTTTCTCTCTTTGGATACCGTGATCTAAACGATTGGTTTGGGGAGAAATTTGTTGAAAGCATCGCGAAGGTTGTCATCAACACTGCAGCCATCGCCCGTCAAAAAGGGTATACAGTCTCTCGAGAAGAACTTTTATCCGATCTGCTTTATAAGAGCCGCAAAACCTACGAGGCAATCTCCGCCAATGTGAAGTTACCCGTCGAAAGTGGCGCGGAGTTTTTTCAACTCTACTTGCGCTATAAGGGATTGGATGAGACGACTCTATTGCGGGTCTGGGAAGAGATCTCCCTTTTTAGACGGATGATGCAGGATGTCGGATCGGCTGCGCTTGTGGACGCCCTTCCTCTCGAGCAGTTTTATCAGTTTGCAAACGAGCACGCGACTGTCGAACTCTATCAAATGGCCCCGGAGTACCGGTTTCAAAACGAGGAAGAGGCAAAAGTCTTTGCCGCCTACCTTGAGGTGGTAGCACCCAATCCCTCTGCTGCAGAGATCCCCAGCTCGCTCGCCTCTGTTGAGAAAATTGAGCAGCGCGCTCCTCAACTTGTAGGCAAACGGTACCGCATCTACGTAGGCTCTCTAGACAAAGAAGCGCTCAAGGCGAAGGTGAGCACGAAAGAGACTTGGGAGTGGGAGCTCGCCAATTGGGAGCGGCTGAAAACGGCCTTTCCAGAGCTCGGATCGAAAGAGGGAACGCCCTTTGATATCCTCGAGAAACTCGAAAGCCGCAAAAAGATCGATACCTACGCTGCAGCTCAAATCGTAGAGATCCATCCCGAGTGGATCGAGGAGAGTGTGAAAGAGGCCGCGATGCACGAGAGAGAGCTCTTTTTATCAAGCTTGGGCGATAGGGATCCCCTTCCCGGAATCAGCGATCGCGGCGCCTTCCAAAAACTGCTTGATACTGAGGATGAAGTTATCGGCTATACCCAAGACAAGAAACACTATTACCGCATTCTCGTCTTTGAACGGGGGGAGAATAAGGAGATCCTCCCCTTTAAAGAGGCGAAAGGGCTCCTAAAACCCGCTTCTACAGCTCCGGCCTCCTTTGCCGCCTACCTAGAAAAGAACCGTAATGCTCCTGATGAGGCCTTTTGGCGGATCGAGAAAAAAGAGGTAAAGATCACGCGGGCAAATCCCACATTCATTACCCTCAGCGAGGCTCTTGCTCTTGACGATGGCCAATTTTCACCTGTCGCCGTCAACGAGAAGGAAGGGCCTTATTGCTTTCGGTTGAAGGAGGTTTTCGTCGATACAAGCGTTCCGATGCAGAAGTGGATTGAGGCACAAGAAGTTCTCGCGAAAGAGATGCGCGCTCAATTTTTTGAGAATATTTTGACTGAGATATGTTCGAAGAGCTCGTTCCTTTAGTTCCCGTCCATTTTTTTCAAATTCAAGCCGATTGCCCTTATGGGAAGCGGCTAGCGGAGAAGCACCGCTTGCCCGACCTCTCCAAACTCAATGGAGAGCGACCCTTTGCCGACCTCTATATGGGCTGGAGCGAAGAGGGAATCTCCCTCAAGGTTGAAGTGGAGGGGAGGTTTGATCAGCCCGATTTCCCCAATTTTCAGACGGCCGATTCGATCGAACTTTTTTTCGATACGCGTGATGTGAAGAGAAGCGGCTACAACACCCGTTTTTGCCATCACTTCTATTTCCTTCCCGAACGGATACAAAATAACGGAGAGCGCGTTCAAGCCGGGGAGGCGACCCGCTTTCGGACCGAAGAGAGGCATGAACTCTGTGACCCGGAAAAACTCGTGATCAAAAAGGGTAAAAAGGGGATTTTCGAGATTTTCCTACCCGCGGAATCTCTCCATGGGTATGATCCGAGTCAGTTTAGCCGATTGGGATTTACCTACCGGATCAACCGGATAAACGGCGCGTCGCAGGTTTTTTCCGCGCACGACGAAGATTTTTCAATTGAGCAGCAACCCTCGCTATGGGCGAGTTTTAGGTTAGTAAGATGAAGTATACCGAATCACACGAATGGGTCGAATTGGAAGGGGAGATCGCCACGGTTGGAATCTCCGATTATGCACAAAAAGAGCTGGGCGGTATCGTCTATGTCGAGCTTCCCGTCGAGGGGCATCCTGTCAAGGCAGGAGATGAAGCTGTCGTACTCGAATCGACTAAAGCTGCCGTCGACATCTACACCCCCGTAGGCGGCGAAATTTCTGCCGTCAACACCTCACTACGCGAATATCCTGAAAAAGTGAACAACACGCCTCAAACTGAAGGCTGGCTATTCAAAGTCAAAGTCAACAACCACGCAGAAATCGATTCGCTTATGGATGAAAAAGCCTACCAGAAGTATATAAAGAATATTTAATATTTTTAATATTTTCTTAATTTGTTATAATTTTATTAAGGTTTACGAAACTTTTACAACCTGAGGCTTTTATGACTCGTTCTGCATCAGATACCTGCCAGTGCTTTGGCAGAGCGGTGGCGTATACCGTTTACAATCTCGGCGTTGGAATCCTTGTCGGATTCGCAAGGACTATCGTTGCGACTTATTTCCTTGCGAAGCAGTATTTTTATCAAGCAGCTTACGAGCTAGCTTCAAACGAGGAAAGTTCTTCATCTAATCCTGTAACGGAGTTCTTTAAAAACTTGAAAAAAGTAGCAACCGATGCAACTGTTAAGTCTTTTCAGGGTGCCAAGATCGAAAAATGGAAAGGTCAGCTAGCCCGCGGGTTGATTGAGATGGTTCCTCTTTTAGGGACTGGATATTTTACCTACCGGGACAATCAAACGCGAGGCGGTTGGCATAGAGATACTTATAAAGCCTCTACATACGGAATTAAAGAGCTAGGCAAGATAATAGGAGATGAGTATCAATCGGATCTTGCTGTTAAGCAGCTCCTTGGTCCGGATACTTACAATCCAATTGACTTGAGGTTTCAAGAGTTTATTCGCAGCTAGCAACCGGCGTTTCGGGTGTCTTGAAGATATCCTCTTCTACCGTCGGGAGTTCCTGGCCGGTGGGGGTGGCGAGGTCGATCCCAAGCAAGCCCATAAAGGCCATCGCCATCAAACCGGTCATAATAAATGTAATCCCCATCCCTTGAAGCCCCTTCGGCACATGAGAGTAGGTCAGCTTCTCGCGGATGGCTGCGATCAGAGCGATCGCCAGCCACCATCCTAATCCCGCCCCAAATGAAAAGACGAGATTAGCCATGAGCGGATATTCGCGCGTGGTGGCGAAGAGCACGCCTCCCAAGATCGCGCAGTTCACGGTGATCAGGGGGAGGAACATTCCGAGCGCGTGGTAGAGGGGAGGAGAAAAGCGTTCGATCACGATCTCCAGAACCTGCACGAAAGCGGCGATTACCGAGATAAAGATAATGAGGTTAAGGAAGCTCAGGTCGAGCGCGCCTGCGTCGAAGCCGAGGAAGTCGAGCCAGCCAAGCGCTCCCTTCCCGGTGATGAACCGAAAAACGAACCAGTTTAATACGCCGGATGCTGTAAGGACGACCGTCACGGCCATCCCAAGTCCGTTTGCTGTGCTAACGCGGTTCGAGCAGGCAAGGTAGCTGCACATTCCTAAAAAGTAAGAGAGAAGAATATTCTGGATAAAGACCGACTGGATGACCAGGCCGAAGAGATTCAGAAATGTATAATCGCCCATCCACATCTTAATACGCTGCCCTCTCCGGTTTATTAATAATATTTGCGATCCAAATAAAAAAGCCCAAAATAAAAAAGGCGGCAGGTGCAAGCACCATGATGCCGAAATTCTGATAGGCGTCGGGATGTTCAGCGCTCGCATACCACGCCTCGGGGATTAGTTGAATGCCGAAAAGCTGGCCAAAGCCAAAAAACTCGCGCAAGCCGGCCACCAAAAAAAGGACGTAGGCGTAGCCGAGGCCGGCAGCTAAACCGTCTAAAAAGGCGGGCATCGGAGGGACATTGCGGGCCATGCTCTCGGTGCGTCCCATCACAAGGCAGTTGGTAATGATCAGCCCGACGAAGACCGAAAGAGTTTTGGAGATATTGTAAAAGTAGGCGCGCAAAAACTGGTCCACAATGATCACGAACGAGGAGATAATCGCGAGCTGGGTGATCATCCGCACGTTATCAGGAGTAAAGCGGCGAAAAAGGGAGACGAAAAAGCAGGAAAAGCCTGTGACCAGGCTTACGGCAATCCCCATCGTGAGAGCGGTATCGAGGGTTGTCGTAACAGCCAGCGCCGAGCAGATCCCGAGAATGGCGACCAAAATCTGGTTATTTTTCCAGAGAGGTTCCATAAAGTAGGTTTTCAGTAGGGGGCGTCGTTCACTCATTGGTTTTGCTTGCCTCGTGTACTCTAATTAAAAATTCCCGATAAGGGGTAAGTGAGTTTTTGTAGGCCGCCGTCACGCCGTCACCTGTCAATGTCGCGCCCGAGATGCCGTCGACGGCGCTCTTAGCCCTTGGGAGACCCCTAAAGACGTCATCCACCCTCCCTTTGACAACGATAATTCCCATGTCAGCCGTTTGTAGATCGACCGTCCCATCGGGAGCGGGTTGAAAGATGAGCTTTCCGAAGAATTGTTGCTGCCACGACGCTTCGGCAATATTCGCTCCGAGGCCGGGAGTTTCGGCATGTTCGTACCACGTGGTTCCAATTACCACTTTCGCATTGGACTTTAAAGCGATGTAGCCGTAGATCGGCCCCCAAAGGCCGAAGCCGGAAACGGGAATGACGATAGCGTAAACTTGCGAGAGGTCCTGAGCAATCTCTTCGGCCGTAATCTTTCCGGCATTTGGTTCATTGGGTAAAATGGCGTAAAAGAGCTTGAGGGGAAGGTCGGCATATCCCTCTTTGGCACGCTCTTCAAGATATTCAGATAGTAGGAGTTTTTGCTCTTCAAAAGTGGTGACATCGCCTGTGGCTGTTGTTAGCAGGGGACGAATGCGTAGTTCGGAGATCAGTCTGATCTCCTCGTCAGTCGCTCTAGGGGGATCATCCTCGACTTTAACAAGGATTTGATTTTGAGGATCAAATTTCGCCGGGACGACCTTTCCCGTCTCTTCATCAAAGATCAGGAAATATCCCGCGCCGCTAAGGATTTTTGCAGCGATCAGCATTTGTCTGCTTCGGTCAAACTCTCTCGCCGCTTTTTGTGGGCCTGCGAGCGCGAAAGCTACAACAGATAGAAGCAGGCCGCAAATCAAGCAGAGGCTAACAATAAAGAGCAAAATTTGGAAATCGGTATGCGGCGCATTTTTATGCTGGGGCTCGGCCACGAATCATTCTCCTCCGATAATTCCGTACAACATAATAATCGATCAAAGGGGCGAAGACATTACCGAAAAGGATCGCAAGCATGACTCCCTCCGGGAAGGCCGGATTGATCAGGCGGATTAAGATGGTGACCACTCCGATCAACAATCCATATATCCATAAAGCCCCTCTCATGCCTGGAGAGCTTACAGGTTCAGTGGCCATGAAGACCAGACCAAACGCTAAACTACCCATTAAAAATTGTCTGTAGGCCGGTACCGTATAGCGGGCGGGGTTCCAAGCTCCTCCATCGACTCCGAAATGAGTCGCAAAAAATTGGAAAAGATAGGCAGTCGTAAAAGCGCCGATTCCAAAAGCCGCCATGGTGCGCCAAGAGCCGACCCCGACGTAAATCAAGAAGAAAGCACCGAGCAAGCAGGCAAAAAATGAGGTTTCGCCCATGCTTCCGAGCATATTCCCCCAAAAGAGGTTGGCATTGGAAAACTTTCCGAGCCCGAAAATCGACTCTGCTGCCGTATGAGCGGTTACAAAGTTTCCGGGAAGGAGGCCAAGCCCGCCCTCTTGCATCGGGCCGGTGACAAATTCGCGCATCTGGTCGATCGTCAGATTGCCAAGTTCCGCACCGTGGTTTCCCGCTGCGTTCCATTTCTCGAAGTAGGATTGGATCAGTTCGTAGTTGGGAGTTTTCGGGCCGAGGGCGTTTGTGGCAATCGCGTCGACATGGATCTGTTTGATCGCATCAATCGAACTGTTAATTCCTTGAAGAGGAGTGGCTTGCGAAAAGCCGTCTATCTCTGTCAAGCCGGCTTGCTCATTCATCTTTTGCAAGCTTGAGGCGATCTGGGTGGGGTTGGTTCCAACCCAAATATCTCCGGTCATTTTTCCGGGGAAGGTGAAGAATAAAAAGGCGCGGGCAGTGAGAGCGGGGTTGAGGATATTCATACCTGTACCCCCAAAGAGCTCCTTACCGACGACAACTCCGAAAGCGATGCCCACAGCGACCATCCAGTAGGGAATAGTTGGAGGGAGGACAAGAGGATAGAGGATCCCGGTAACTAGGAAGCCTTCGGCGATTTCGTGTCCTCTGATCGAGGCGATTATACCTTCGCAAAGCCCGCCGACTCCATAACTAATTAGAAGGACAGGTATAAATGCAAAGGCCCCCTCTTTTAAAATCGTCAAATAGCGGCCCTCTTGAAAGGCGAATGAGAAGTAGCCTTTAAAAGAGGTCGAGGCGGCTAGGTAGCTCTTCATCAACTCCGCATTTCCGCTCCCATAGACCATTTTCTGCATTCCGGTATTCCAGATCGCCATAATAATTGCCGGGAAGAGTGCAATGACGACAAGAACCATCCACCTTTTCACGTCGATTGCGTCTCGGATAAATGGTGCACGTTTAGTGGTGAGGGGCACTTCGTAACAAAAGGCATCTGCTGCCGAAACAAGAGGGCGAAATCGATGAAGAGGTTTCCCCTTTTCAAAAAATGCAAGCTGGAAATCTAAAAAACGTCGTAACATTATCTGAAAATTACCAAATTATCCTCTAATTGAGAAGAGAAAAACCTTTTGCTGCTCGGCGTTTCCTTGTATTCTCGAAGCGTGCGTATATTTAATCGAACTCTATTCCTCTTTTCGATCTCCCTACTTGTCGGGTTCTCTCTTTTTCCCGATAAGGTTTTGCTCGCGTGCGTCAAATCACAAGTTGTTCGCTATTGCCGAAAGGCCTTTGGTGCAGAGTTTGAGTGCGAAGCCCTTGTTTGGAAAGATTCTCGGATCGTCTTTAAAAAGGGTAGGCTTGTGAAAGAGGGAGAGATGCGCGCAGAATTTGCGCAAGCGACTCTCGCCCCCTTCTTGAACGTAAAAGAGCGCGAGCTTGGAGGAATTTTAGAAGTAGAGGGAGTGCGGATTGTCAATCGGAAAACAAAACCGGAAAACCTTCCTTCCCCCGGCTCTCCTACGCTTCTTTTTTTGACTCTCAACCTCAAGACGGTCATCCGGGGAGGCGAAGTCTTTCTTTACGATTATTTAGCCCACTCTCCCTTTTTTCAAAGAGTCTCTTTCGATCTCGATCACCACGTCTACGGTGACCAAACCTTTGGATCGGTCGCCATCGACTGGGCTGAAAATGAGCGGAAATTGACGACCCATTTTTGGCGGATAGATGATGAGGATGTCCATCTCAACACCGATCTCCGTTCCCATTCGTTGCCCGCCCTTTATAATCTGATGGCCTTCTTTTTTCATCCTTATCTGCCTCAATCAATCACTCACTGGAATTTCGACTCCGGCAAACTAAATGGAAAGCTTGATTGCACCCTTCATAATGGCGTTCCCCGCTATCTAAAAGGGGAAATCGGAGCTCTCGAGCTGCACGCGGAAAATACTCCTTTAGAGTTGATCGGGGAGATCGATGAGATCGATGCGATTCTCGATCTCGATTTTTCTTGTGTTAAAAAGATGAACGGCCATTTTTCTCTCAAAGGCGGCCGGCTGGCACTTGATAAAACTCCCGAGTTTTGGCAAGGATTATGGGATTTACGCAACCTGCATACCTCGATCAGCATCAAAGATGGGGAGATTGAAAGCTCTGTACTGAGAGGCAACTTCATGGGAATGGACGGGGAGCTCTCTCTTGACTGGCAATCCCCCGACACTCTGATGCGTATGGGCTTTCAAGGATACTCTAATGAAATTTCTACCCTTTTTCCCGGAATCTACCGGTCGAATTTCCGCGATGCTTTTGCTGAAGATCATTTTACTGTTAAAGCAAATGTTTCCCGTTCAGGCGAGGGGTTAGAACTTGAGGGGACTCTCAAGATAAAAGGGGAAAAAGAATATCAGCTTTCCTTCGGTTGTTTATTCGGCAAAGGAAAAGATGAAGTCGAGATTCCCTTAGATTCGTTCTTTGACCATGTTGCCGATCAATTTTGCCTTTCGAAAAAGCGTTTTGGCTGGTTCAGCGGCAAGCAATTTCCTTTAGAGAAATTTCTTTCTCCTTTTCTCTTGGCAAATGTCCGGATGGAAGCATCGGGTTTGGCCGATTTTCAGGGAACATTCGATGAGAGATATCTCGTGATCTCTTATGAGGGAGAGGATTTCCGCCTTGAAAGCCCCTATTTCTCGCTCTGCACCGATTGTATAGAAGATGAGAGAGGCGCCGAGGTTGTTGCCATCCACTATCTCGACCTGCAAACATGGAATCACGTTGGTTTTCTTCCCTTGAGAAATACGGCTTATTCCCAGAAGAACCGTGATCTGATCTTTGAAAAGGGGCGGGGCATGGTCCACTTTGAGAATAAACTCATCCATATTCAGGATGTGGAGGCCTATTGGAACAATCTACAATTGAAGGGATCTCTCGAAATTGAAGCAGCTACTCTCGACGATGTCGATTTGAAAATTTGGGCCGACAGCATCATCGGCCCCGCCTCCGATGCCCAGAGAGTCCTTTCCCATTTTTCCGACTCGGTTTTCTGGGAAATTCCTTTTCAAGGAGAAGTGGAAAGCCGCGAAAAGGCTTTTTTCTTTCACTACCATTTCTATCCTGAAGCTCTTCTGCTCTCGGGGCATCTTCAGGGAAATTTTAAGGGCTATATTGAGAATCCTCATATCGAGTGCGAGGGCCATGCTGCCTACGACATGTCCGATATCACTCTTGATATTTCTACCTCTCTCTCTTCCTTTCAAGGAACCGTCAGCAAGGAGGCGATCAAACTCGAAGGAGAAGGCGCCCGTTTTTATGCCGACCGCCTTGAGGGAGGACTTTGCATAAACGAGTTTGCCTACAAGGATTGGGAAGGAGAGGGTGAAATAGAGTGGCGCGGGAAAGAGATCAATGTGCGCAACTTCTTTCTTCGAGAGAAAATGAGTAAGGGTGAATGTGCCTTGTCGGGAATCTATAATAGGGAAAAAAAGGAATGGAAAGGCTTTCTGGAAGCCTTCCGTTGGGACTTCGGCGAAACCTCTTCGATATGGGAACCCCGGGGGGAAATCTTCGGCTCCGGACCGTTCGAATGGACTCTTCCCCAAGGAGGCAAGGCGCAGCTCGCCACGTCATTTCACAACCTCCAATTCGGCGGGATTCATTTTGGAGATGGAGAGGATTTAAACTGTACTTACAACTCTAAAGAGGGAGTGACGATCGAGGGCTTGGAAGTAGAGATCCCAACTGAGAAAGGAGTCGAAAAATATAAATTGGGACGTTTTTTCTATGATTTGAATGCGCACAAGCTTCTCTTTGAAGGCTTTGATTTCTCATTCCCTCCGACGAAGCTTCCTTGGGTCACTGAGTTAGCCGGCAACCTCTTTCCGGGAAAAGTTCATCCCACGATCGTTGAATGGGTGGAGGCGTTAAAACAGAATGAACCCCTGGAGGGTAGGGTCTCTATCGAAGTCTATCCCGATAATGTGTGGGTCTACCTCAGCTTAAAAGACGGCACCTATTATCTTTCCGGCAACCAATTCAGCCTGAAAAACTTCCTTTTGGTTTACGATCCCAACGAATTTAATATCTGGACAGAAGTTTTTTTTCGCGACAACTACTATTGGGTCCATCTCTTGACCGACAGCATGACCATAACTAAGGGAAAGCTCGAGCTTAGCGAAGAGAGGCTCTCTCCCGGCATTCCTGCCGGAAACCGGACAATTGTCGCCGATTGGGAGCGAGATCCTGAAAAAGGGTTGGACGTACACAGCCTTCAGGGGAATTTTCATGGACTCCAATGCGCCCTTAGCTCATCCGATTCGCTCGATTTATCGGATCGAATCGAAATGGAGGGAAGAATGGTTTTCGACGCCGCTCGTGTAATTCCTTTGGTTGGCAAGGAGGCGCAAACGATCATGAATCGTTTGCTCCTTCAAGGGGGATATGTGTTGGATGGAAGAGTGACCATTCCAAAATCGGATCTCTCCCGGTTATCTTTTTCCGGTACCTTGACCGGGTCCGACATCCATTTTGCGCACGTCGGGCTTGACACCATCTCTTCCGAGCTTGAATACCACCCCGATCACCTCATCTTAAGAGAACTAAACGTGAACGATTGGGCCGGGCGCCTCTCTGTTGGGCGACTCGACCTGATCCGCGAAGCAGGGAGTTGGATCGCCTCTTGCGACCGTCTCAAGCTCGAAGAGGTCCGCCTTTCCCGCCTCAGAAGCCCCTGGACCCGATGGCGTTCGCGCGACAAGCCATTTTACCGTTCCTTTTTTATCCGCAGTTTCGATCTCTCCAATTTCTACGGCTCTCTCAATAACCCTGAGACCTTTACCGGACAGGGAACCCTCGATTTCACCAATCTCCCCAAAAAAACTCTTTTTACGAATCTCCTATTTATTCCTACAGAAATTACTGCGCGCATTGGCCTCGACCTAACCAACTTGATCCCGGTCCGTGGCATGATCGACTACCAAATCTCGAACGGGAAAATCCACTTCAACGAATTCAAAGAGATGTACAGCGACGGTAAGCGCTCGCGCTTCTACCTAGCCGAGGGAGTTCCGGCCTATGTCGACCTAAAAGGCAATCTCAATTTTAAATTAAAAATGAAGCAGTATAATCTTCTGATGAAACTAGCCGAACTTTTCACAATAAGCGTCAGAGGAACCTGCCTAAAGCCCACCTACACTTTCACTAACCAACCTTAGGGTCTGCATCTCTCTTCGGTCAATCACGGGGCTTTCACGCGGTGAAAATGTAAATTTTTCAACTGATACTGCTATATGAGTCAGGAATTCGGACTAGAGTGGAATCAAATTGACATTCCAGTCGGTGTAACTGCCTTCAGATTGAGCAAAATGCCACACCGCTTTGAGGCAAGCCCCAAGGCTTGGATAGTTATAACAGCCGCCCTTGGAGCAAGGATTATAGAAGCTGTATATTTGCCTTTCGCAGTCGACTTGCATTAAAACTGTATGAGCCGATCCTTTACTATAAAGCCTGATCAAGGCAAGACCCTTAAAATCAGATAATGGAGTGTGCAAAGATTCCAAGGCGGTTGGGTGGGAAATATTAAGCTGGTTATCATAAATGCCTTTTGGCAAAAGCTTGTGCATTTTTTCAATGAGGTCGTTTCTTTCGTTTTTTTCAAAAGCGGGCCGGAATATCTCTAAAAGTTCCATTTGTATCACGTCCCGGTTTGATGATAAGGCCGGAAGCAGAGAGCCTAGCCCGCATTTCTCACGAGATCTCTGAACAAATCGCTCCTCTGTTGCCGCAGATTGGCCTGCAGCAGGGTGGGTAGAGTGTTCATGCGACACGGACCCAAGATGCGGTGAGAGGGGAGCGATTTGTTCAGAGATCTCGTGAGAAATGCGGGCTAGTTCCGTTTCTTTTTCTATCATCAATCGGACGAGCCCAACGGCTTCTCCGTGGCAAAGTCCTTTTTTAAGCTCGTTACTAATATGCTCGGAAAGACTTTCGTCATCGACCTTTGCCAAAATCTGATATTCCCTTAGAAGCTCGGCTAAAAGCCCCTTCTTTTCAACAAAGATGGGAGGGCTTTTCAAAAAAAAAGCAGGCAATGTTTCTAAGTAAGGCGCGTTTGCTGATTCCCAGATAGCCTTATTAAGTCTAAAGCTCAAGATACTTATAAAAACTTGAAAAAAAGAATAAGCAAAAAGAGCAACTTTTTTGCTTACAGAATGAAGTATTTTCGGTATTGCCTCACTAAATGAACAAGGGCTTAGGCCCCTCATTTTCCCAATTGCCATAGTTTTTGCTTATCTGCTAGCGACGGAGGCAGCAAGAAAGCAACACCCGCAAGAAGATATGCAACACAAAACCAATGCTACAATCCCAGCCGGAACAAAGCTCAAACCGAACATCACTTTGCCTGCTAAAACCATGCTAGGATTTCCTTGAGAAGCTCCTACTGCCCAAAAAATGATGCCTAAAACTAAAAGTACCACACATAAGGAGAGGGCTCCCCCTGCCCTTACTGCTGCTTTATCATGAGAAGACGGAATTATTTGCCAGCTCCTGCCATTCTGGGTCGTTGATGCTTCCACAGAAGCCTCATTTATAATAGAAGGATAAGAGGAAAAATTTTTACCAACAACAACCATTATAATGCTCCAAAGGATTAATTTTTTAAGACATTATAGAAGGTGTTCAAAAAAAACAAAGATTAAAATAATTGGTAGTGTAAAAAATTGTGTGCAAATTCTGAGGTGACAAAAAAAGGTCATGGCGTATGAAATTCTCCATTAACTTCAAAACCAATAGAGGAGCCATGACCAAAAAGAAGAATAATTCACTTAAAGACGAGATGAAAGCC
>JAFIGI010000039.1 GCA_020831465.1 Chlamydiales bacterium | reverse complement strand
CTGATCTCAATCCGATCGAAAAGTTTTGGGCATGGTTCAAAAAGAAAGTCAGATCTGTGATCAATCACTTTAAAACTCTAGGAGAGGCGATAGATTATGTTTTCAATATGTAAAATTTTCAATCTATTTGACTATATTATTAATAAAGAGCATAAGCATGTCAATGTCAAAAGGCAAATAAAAAAGTATGCGCGGGCAATTGTTTTTCAAAAGGGGATTGAATTAGACACATGGAAGGTAAATTACGCGATTATTCCTGATGAATTTAAGCAAGCTTTTTTAAACGGGCTTAAAAAGCTTCCTCTACGACCAGACCTCAAAATAGAAGATTATATCACAGTATCTGAATTGCAAAATCGAGCCAACGATTGAAGACCAGACGAAAAATCCGATTCTGTGTATGCTGATCCTTGGTAATCCCAAGGAGAGCATATGCTGCGCTATCTATTCATCTTTCTTTTCCTCTGCACCGTCTCTTTTGCGCATGAGGCGCCCCCCCTGAAAGCGCGGCAGCCTAACTGGCGGCCCTCTATCGTGGAAAATTTTTTAAACGGCAATCCCTCTCAAGTAATTTTTTACGAACCGGAAGAGGAAGGGGAACGAGCTGTAAAGCGGCTCGCCTTCTACCCTAACGGCCGCCTGCGCGCAGAGTGCGACCTTCTCGATGAAAAGACCCTTCACGGAACTTCCGTCGCTTACCATCTCACCGGAAATATTGCCGAAAAGGCTTGCTATGAGATGGGACTTTTGGAAGGGGCCGTTCAAACCTTCCACCCTAACGGAGAACCGGAATCGTGCACTTTCTATGTGCATGGGGAGAAAGAGGGGGCTTACGAAACCTTTTGGCAGAACGGAAACAAAAAAGAAGAGGGAAACTTCGAGAAAGGAAAAAAGAGCGGGGTTTTTACCGCCTATTACGAGGACGGGTCTCGCGCTGCCCAAATCCCCTTTGTCAATGGAGTGCCCCATGGGAATGCTCTCGAGTGGCATCCTAAAGCGGAGGATGAGGGGGGATTGAAAGCCTCACGCACCTTTGTCAATGGTCTTTTGCACGGCGATGGGAAAACGCCCGCTGTGATGGTCTATGGCGATGAGCTTACTTTGCTCGAAGTGCAGGATTTTAGGATGGGAAAACCTACAGGTCTCCATCTCAAATACTTCCCCAGCGGAGTCGTCGCCTACAGAGCGAACTATGTCGAAGGTCTTAAAGAGGGGGAAGAGCAGTTTTTTCATGAGGGCGGAGGACGCGCAGGAGGGGGCTTCTACCGCGGGGGGGCTGCTGTCGGAGAACATAAATTGACCCACCCCAACGGGCAGCTCGCAAGGCGCGCCCTATACAATGATCGGGGCGAACTCCTCGAACCAATTAAAGAGTATGCGGAAGGGGGGCAGGAGCTGCTTTGCTACTTCGAGAGGGACGGGGCTTACGACGGGCCCTTTAAAGAGTGGTATCCGAACGGGCAATTGAAATGCGCTTACGTTTATGTGAATGGGGCGCTTGAGGGAGAGCAAAAAGAATATTACGAAAACGGGGAGCTCAAGCTCAAGGCCTTCTTCGAGAATAAAAAATGGCACGGGCCCTATTGCGAATGGTTCGCAAATGGAGAGCAGAAGTGCCGTAAAAACTACGTGCAGGGGGAGCTAGAGGGCGAGCAAATCGAGTGGTTCCCGAACGGAAAGAAACATCTCGAAGGGAACTACCGAATCGGCAAACCGGAAGGGGAGCGCCGTGAGTGGACAAAAGAAGGCGTCCTCGTCTTCGAAGCCTCCTATCTTGACGGCACGCTCCATGGGATGCTGAAGATCCGCTACCCAAGCGGAGGATTAAGTGCGCTCTCGCATTTTGAAAGAGGACGGCGGAACGGTGAAGAATTAAAATTTTACGAAAATGGGAATAAGCAGAGCTCCGCCTATTTCGAAGACGATCTCCTCCAGGGTGAATTCCAAAGTTGGCATGAGGACGGTTCCACGCATATCGTAATGCACTATGACCACGGAATGCCTGTTGCCAAGCATCTTGAGTACTATCCTGGAGGCAAACAACTCGCTCGATCCTTCTATTATGCCGACGGCAAACTCGATGGCAAACAAGAGTCTTTCCACCCAAACGGGTTGATAGCCGCGACGATCGGCTATAAGCAGGGTGTACTGCATGGGAAAAAGATGCAGTGGGATGCCGAAGGGAATTGCATCGAAGAGGGCGAATATGTCGACGGTCGTCTTGAAGGACGCTACTTTCAAGCGGCCTCCGGAGGCGAAGAGGTCGTTTTCCATTACAAAAACAACCAGCGCCACGGCGTCCACCAGATCTACTACCCCGAGCACCTTGAATATGGAAAGGTGAAAAAACTCGACGCCACCTTTGAAAACGATTTTCTTGAAGGAGAAGTCTCCGAATACAGCGAGACCGGATCCAAGATTGCGAGCACTTTTTATAAAAAAGGCCAACGCGAAGGGATCGCCACCCTCTATTCGCCGGAAGGAATCTTGATAATGACTATGAATTTCAAAGGGGACAAGCGGGAAGGGAAGGCGATCAGCTACTACCCGAACGGACGGGTTTACCGCGAAGTCTCTTTCCACAACGATCTGCGCGACGGCCCCACAACGACCTACCATGAAAATGGCTCCAAAGCGAGCCTTTATCTCTTCAAAGATGACAAAATGAACGGCCTTTGCCAGGAGTGGAATGAAGAGGGCGTTCTGGTTTTTGAGGCAGAATACCGAGACGACTTAAAACATGGAAAATTCAATAAATATTATGACGACGGAGCACCGAAGCTCCTCTGTTCTTATGAGAACGATCAGGTTGTCGGAACCAAGCAAACATTTGAACCGAGATAATTTCTATCTTTGAAATAAATTCTTAGCTCCCCTCTAATTCTTACAATTTGCTATAATGCTTATATTTTTTAATTAGGTTAGATCTAATGGGCGAGGTAAGAAAACACGATACGTGGAGCAAAGAGACAGGCTATATATGGTCGATGATAGGATCGGCTGTCGGGTTTGCTAATGTTTTGAGCTTCAGCGCTCTTTGCTACAAAAATGGGGGAGGTGCCTTTCTGATCCCCTATATCGTGGCGCACTTGATTATCGGATTGCCTCTGCTTTTCCTCGAAGGGATTATCGGCCAGCGCACAAAGCTGCCGCTTGTCTCCGCAATGGGGAACGTCGCCGGGATAAAAGGAAAGATGCTCGGTTGGCTTGCCGTTTTGACCTGTGCCACGATTGGTGGCTTCTACATGGTATTGACAGGGTTTTCCGTTGCCTATACCTATTTTGCCGCGAGCGGGTCGTTCACGGCTGATACGGCTCATTTCTTCAAGCATGCTTTTTTGCGCGATACCGGCAGTTTGACCCATTTCGGGGGGCTTGCTTTCGGCGTGTTGATCTCGACCCTTCTCGTTGCTGCTTTCGCCTGGGCCGTGTTGGCTCGCAACATCCGCTCAGGGGTGGAGAAGCTCTGCTCTCTCTTTCTGCCGATGTTGGCGGTTTTAGTTATTGTATTCAGCATTGCCGCCTTCTTTCTCCCCGGGTCGATCGAAGGATTTAAACAATATTTGATCCCCGACTTTTCCCGGTTGGCCGACTGGGCGCTTTGGCGCGACGTCTTTGGACAGGTCTTTTTTAGCCTCTCGCTCGGATTGGGAATCGTCACCGCCTATTCCCGGCACAATCCTGAGAGTTTCAGCATTCCGCGTGCCATGGTGAAGGTTGCGATTGGAGATTTTTTGATCTCTTTTATCTCAGGGATCGCGATTTTCGGCTGCATCGGCTTTATGAGCGGCAAGAGCGGAATCGCTTTTTCAGAACTCGTCCCCTCCGATTCGGCATTTGAAATCGGGTTTGTGATTTTCCCCATGATCCTCCAGCAGTTCGGCGATCTGGTCTCCCGTATCGTCGGTCCCATTTTCTTCTTCTGTGTCTTTATCGCAGGGGTGACCGGCGTCTTTTCGATCGTCGAGAGCGTTGCCGGCAACTTCGAGATCGAGTTCAACAAGAGCCGCAAAGTGGCCGTCGGGATCGCAATGGGCCTTGTGACGACGCTCTCTATTCCCTTCTGCTTTGGAAACGGACAGCACATTATCGGAGCGATGGCGCCGATGGTGCTTGGAAATGCGATGCTGCTCGGTGGGATTTCCGAAATCATCCTATTCTTGATGATCTCGAAAGTAATCGGGAATGACTCTCTCTGGTTTTCCGGTAAGCGGCGCAGCTACCCCTACTACTCATTGAAGTTTGTGGTGCTGCCTCTGCTTACGATCAGCTTAGCGGGCGCCCTCTACCAAGAGATCGCCGGCGGATTCGGCCTCGCAGAAGCTGTTCGTTGGACCTGGCTTCTGCTCGTGCTTGGTACAGGCGGATTTCTCTCGTTGCGTAAAAGCCCTATCAGGATTCCAGCCGGAGTCGAAGATGCAGGCTAAAAGCGTACTCAAATAGAGTTGCGCGGCCAACTTGGCGTTTATGTTTCAGCACAAGTCTCTTCAAAGAGGGCTCTTCAAAACTCGAGTCCTCGATGAAAACCGTTCCTCCTTCCGCAAGAGTCTTATGGGCATCGATCGCTTCAAGGGCTTTGGCTCCTAAGCCTTTTCCATAGGGGGGGTCGATATAGATCAGATCGAAGGGGCCGTTTAAAAGAGGAATCTGAGCAAGCACATCGCCCGCAATGAGGGTGGCGCGCTCCTGCTCGCCCAACAAAGAGAGATTCCGCTTGATCGCAGCCAGCGCAGGGCGTCCGCGTTCGACAAAGGTCGTGTGCGCCGCGCCTCGGCTGAGCGCTTCTAAACCGATCGCTCCCGATCCTGCGAAGAGGTCGAGAAAGCGCGCTCCCTCGATCTGCTGCTGGCAGATGTTGAAAACCGTTTCTCGCAATTGCGCGGATGTGGGGCGAACCTCCGTTGTTTTCGGCGCATAGAGCTTGCGCTTCTTATGTTTTCCTCCGATGATCTGCATCAATCGATCCAAGGAGTCGGAATGTTCATCGGGCGCAGAAGCTGTTTTGCCGCTTCCAAATGGTCGGAATTGCCGTCTTCAAGGTAATGGGTGTAGTAATCTAGGGCAAGGAGCTGGGTCCATTTCCGCTCAAGGGAGAAGGAACCGATTTTCGCCTGCTCGAATGAGATCGTTTTTTTGATGTCGAAGCGGCGGTCGTAGTACTTTCCTTGTAAAAAGAGGACGAAATCGCTAAGGCGGTTGATCGAACCGTACACGACGAAGGGGCGATGCTGATATAAGTCGGGAAGACGGACCGCTTTGGGTTGGAGGATGACGGTCGTTTGCTGGTCGGCAGTCACCGGGGTGGCGACCATCTCCTTGCCGATCGGCGAATGGATGGTCCTGAGCAGATTGACAAGCATCGGGGTCAGCGCATTGTGATCTTGTGAGTAGATTAAACGCCCTTGATTAAACGAACTTAGGAGATCGAGCAGAGGGAGGTTGTTGCCTGTTCCTGACGCGATGCTGTAGAGGCAGACTTTACCGTGGTTGCGTACACTCCAATCGGCGATCATCTGCCTCTGCTTCTCCCGCGAAAGATAGGTGTCGCCGTCTGAGAGGAGAAGTGCCGTGTTCACCTCGTGATCGGAGACGTCCTGAGGGATGATTTTTCCTAAAGAGGCGTAAAGCTCGGTTGCCGCGAAATAGCCACCATGTCCCTGTGTCTCGAGAAAGGCCCGCGCCTCCGCGACCGCTTCTTCGTTCCAGGGCAGCGCTTGAGGAGCCAGGCGCACCACCTTGTCGTCGAAGATCAGAATATTGAAGGTGTCGCCCTTCTTGAGATGATCAAGAGCCTCGGAAACGGCCTTCTTATTCAAAGCGTAGCGCGCGCGCGGAATCGAATTCGAGCGGTCGATCAGAAAAAAAACGTTCTGCCGAATCCTTTTAAAAACGACATCTGAGCGGGGGTAGAAGGTCGCTTTGAAGACATAGCCCGGACGGTAGCGTTTGGGAGCGTACTCGACTTCGACATCAAAATGCTCGCTGCTCGCAAGCGTACCGAAATCGAGCAGGTCATCCTTGAATTCGACATCGGCAAGAGGGGGTATCTCTATTGCAGCTGCAAAGGGAGTAGCCGATATGAGACCACTTTCTACCTCGAGTCTTATCTCCTCCCCCGACCAATAAGCCGGCTGCAGATCGGGCTCAAAAGAAAAAGGTTCTACTTCTAAATAGGGTGTAGAGCCTGCTTTAACGGCGATTTCGATCGCGGGTGCATACTCCGTTTGCAGTTCATGAAAAGCATCTTTCACTTTTGGTTCGGACTCATGCAGATTGGTTAAAAGAGCGGCGATCGAGTCTGCCCGCCTTTGGCGTGCAAAAAAAGCAGCGACCGCCTCTTGGGCTGTGAACTCATTGCGGTCTCTTTTGCGTGCAGTGCGGTCGTAGGTTTTAATAGGGAGATTGTATAGACCGAGCAGAATTAAGGCATGAAGGCACAATCCCATGCCAAAGCAGATGATCAGTAGAATAGGCTTATTCATAGATCACCCAACTCAAGCGTTCAGCCAGATAGCCGCTCATGGCGTCTCTTCGCTGCTGCAACTCGGAAAACAGAGTCAGGGCCTCGCTCTCTTTCGCGCTTCTCTCCTCAGGATCGACCGCTAAATCTGCCTGTAATTTGTAGATCCTTGCGTCTAAATAACACATATAGGCCTGATAGACTTTTTCTTTCTCCGGCAAAAGCCGCCTGCTTTCATGGTAATCTTTAGAGCTAATGTCCCTTTCGCTTGTAAACTCCTCTTTCACCTCGAGCAGCGCTTCTAAAAAACGACCTGTGCGCTCCTCTTCAGGAGCAAGCGCAGCGATGAATCCGGCTCGTTCGAGTGCCGCTTCGAGGTGAATCGGCTCTGTCACAAGCTTTTTACGTACAATTAAATTGTGCAGCTTCCTCAAACTCTTCTCAGGCTCGAGCGTGAAGCGCATTTTGGCTAAGTTGAGGCTCGCCTCATAGGCGACCGGCAGGTAAGGTGACTCTTCAAGGCGGGAAAAAATCTTTTCGGCCCTTTCCCCTTCTCCCAATCCCCGGAGTGCTTCTGCTAAGATCAACTCTCCTTCAGGCTTCGTCTTTTGATCAAGGGCGATAATCTTCTCTGCAAGAGAGCACGCTTTTTTAAGCGCCCCCTTTTTTTGATAGAGGCGGGCCAGCATCAACGCCTCTTCATCGAAACGCTTACGGTTCGATTCGGTCTGCAAAAGCGTTTCGAGCAAGTAGAGGGCACGCTCGTTTTGAAGCCGAGCGAAATAGTGGGCGAGCCAAAGACGGTTTTCAAGCGTGACAGGGTAGATGTCGATAACCGCATCGAGATGGGCGGCCGCCTTCTCGGTTAGCTCTTCGTCGCCGGGTCTCTTTTTCGAGAGTTGCAAGTAGGCATTGAAAAGGTGAAGGTGGAGGCGGTCGTTGCCAGGATTTTTCTCAAGGGCCTTCTCCCCGAAAAGGATGACTTTTTCAGGCGAATTTCCCTCTTTGATGTAGCATTGCGCAAAAAGAAGCGGGTCGGGGTTTTTCATCTCATGCAAAAGCCCCAAAGCAGGATGGATTTTGCCTAGCTTGATGTAAGAGAGTGCCAGCAAGGACTCCTTTTCCTCTCGCTCATCCGCTTGGAAAACCCGAGCCGCAAATGCCAGCTCCAGGTCTTCTGCCAGCCGGCTGTAAAGTTCACCCTCGGATGCGCTGATGCTTGCCAGTTCAACGCTTAAGCGGAGCATCTCTCCTTTCCGCCCCGACTGAGGATGGTGTTCAAGGAAGCGGAGCACGCTTTCATGGGCTTCGTCCCATCTCTTCTCTTCCATCAAGAGCTTGATCTTTTCCGCTCCTGCTTTTTCGGAAACGGGGCCCATCGGGAATTGATGCGTCAACTCTTCAAAAAGGGCGAGAGCCTGCTCCGTTTCTCCTGCCTTCCGGTAGGATGCCGCCCTCACATAGCCTGCCTGCGCCCGTTGATCAGGATAGCGCTCGGTTAAAAGCGTATAGCATAAGTCGCACAAAACCAGGTTGTTCACTTCTCCGGCGCTGGTCAGAAGGGTTTCAAGAACCGTGCGGTCTTGAGGCGGCGCGATTCCTTTTTCCAGAGCTTTTTGCAAATCGGCCTGTGCTTGGTAATATTTTCCTTCGTCGAAGGCGAGCATTCCTAGATAGTAATAAACCACGGCGCGATGCTCTTCGACAATTTTCGCCAGCCAAAGATCGCGCTCATGGGCGATCGTTTTCCACTCACCCCGGGTCGCCAAAATTTGGAGCCATTGGTGAGCCGCCTCACTTGCCATGCGCGAACTTCCGCGGGCAATCCGTTCGAAAAGAGTGGCAGCCTGCTCTGGATTCCGATGGGCGAGTAGTGCCGCCGCTTGGAAGAGCAACTCGTAGGGGGACTCTTCAGAATCGGCAATTTCCAAATAGAGATTGGCTGCCGCTTCCGGCTTTTCCAGAATACGGTAGATCTCGGCCATCGCCAGCTTTGCATGGGTGCCGAAAAGAGCGTTAGAAGTCAGAGAGGCGTAGAGAGGGAGCGCTTCTTTACATAACACCATCGCCTCCTCGCTGCTTGCCTCTTTTAAGTTCAATGCTTCACGGAAAGCCGCTTCCGCCAGGTAGAATTTTCCCTCATCCTCTACCTCATGCCCTAGGAAAGCGATCTCCCGGTAGAGTTCTCTGTAGAGCTGGAGCTGGTAGAGAGCCTGCCACCGTTTTACGCGGAGATGTTCGCTTACCGCCTGATCGGAAACACATCTGTAGTGTTCGAGGGCCTCTTCGTAGCTTCTTTCATGTAGCGCAATATCTCCCAGCAACGCGTAAAAATGATCCGTAAAGGGCCCGCTAGGAAAGGCATTCATGTAGGCTCGGACCTGGCTCTTGACGAATGGATATTCCTTATCGCGCCAGAAGCCGACGATACGGCGGGCAAAAAGCGCCTCCCCCTCGGTGCGTGCCTCAGGAAGAGGGGGGTAGGCAAAAGCCGAATGCATCAGAAATGCCAAGAGGAAGAGCGTTTTTTTCACGAAGAGCTGTTCTCTTTTCTAGAAGGTCCACATTACACTCTTATTTTCTTTTTCAGACAAGGGGGAGGGGGCAAATAGAGCAATTCTTTTGAATTACTAATATCCTAATATGAAGAAGCGATCAAGATAAAATAGTGAAATTTTTTTAGATAATTTATCTTCGATTAATACTTTTTGTTTATAATTATATTACTTTTTTAAATTTAATATTGAATAAGAGGTATTAATAAAAATGACTGCAATTTTAGATAGAACAGGGTGGCATACAGCTTTTGGTTTTCACATGAACAATTGGGAGTTGGGTGATGAAGATCCAAAAATTCAATCAAGAGTAAACAAGCATATCTTACGCGGCTATATTCCCGGATTGGGAACTTGCCAAGCCCTCCATACACTAAAAACAGTATCTGATGCTCAGCAAAAGAAGGTATGTACAGGTTACGTCAGAGGGCTGAAGCTGCGCGCAGGGCTTTTGCTCGCTCCGGTTGTCGGTCCAGTCATTGTTGCACCGGTCGATTTGGCTGTAACGGCAGTAAGAGCCTATCGTTCCAGATCTGATAAGCAGAACTAAGTCCTAATCTTCGTAAGAACCGTAGAACTTAATGAGGCTTTCAGCCTTTTTGTAGTGCGTCTGCTTGAGGATCTCGTAAATCCTCAAGCCTTTTGCGTTCATTCCTTGTTGAAAATAGAGCATCCCCAGCTTGAAGAGGGTATCCTTGTCGTTAGGACGGAGCTTGAGGACGATTTCATACTCCCTGATCTCCTCTTCGGGCATTTGCAGGTCGTGGTAGGAATAGGCAAGTTGGACATGCACCCACGGATCATCAGGCGCGTAATCATTGAGGATCTTAAACTCCTCGATCGCCCGCTCCGCCGTGGCGCGGAACTTCGCCTGCATCTCCTCTGAGTATCTTTCGGGAGGAATCCATCTCTCTTCATCAAAATCATGGTATTTGCGCGGGTCGGCGTATAGGCTCGATAACATCACGTAGGCGTTGGCAAGCGCAGCGTGCACTTCAAGGTTAGTTGGTTCGCACTGAACCACTTTGAGGTGCTCTTCGACCGAGGTCGAGAGCAAAAGCTCTTTGAGGCGCAGGAGATCTCTCCAATAACAAAAACAGCTGAACTTCTCCAATGTCGGAGCCAGGGGCTTCAAAAAAAAGGGAGGCGAGAAAAAAAGGTATTCTTTTTCGTGGAGCGAAGCGGCGAATTTATGGGCAGCATTCGCAAGCGCAATATGATGCTCCGGGATACCCTCTTGGTAGCGGATAATCTCCTTGCAACGCTGGAGATATTCCTCGCAAAGGTCGACAAGCTGTTCAGGGCGCTTTGCCTGCAGGTAGAGCCTAAGGACAAAGTAGGAGAAGATCGTAAGAAAAAAAATCGCTAGGGTAAATGCAAGGACAGCCGACTGGGAGAGCAAGGCAAAAAAGGAGAGGAAAAGAGCGATTTCGACTGCCGCTAGAAGGAGGAAGGCGATGTTGAAATAGAGAGAAGCCCGGATCAAGCGGCTAAAGCCGCGCAAGGTGGGTGTCCACAAGTCAGAAACTTGAGATTGGTAGATCTGTTTATCAAAAGCGGCTTCTGCTGTAGACGTCATGCGGTTTTCAAACTACTCATCTTCATCAAAAGAATCAATTGCGTCGTTTTGGCAAAGATGTTTCTCTTGCTCCTGAGATGCAAATACCTGGCTGAGCATCAAAGCTTTCCGCGCATCTTCATCGGGGTTTCCCAATTCTTTTAGTGCGGTCAAAGCCTGGCTGTAATCTCCCAGGTGGAAAGAAGATAAACCTACAAGCCTTTGAGCGCGTTCGTTTTTCGGATCCAACTTTAACACCCACATTGCGTGTGCCTTGCTAAGCGAGTAATTGTTAGCATGGTAGAGGTACTCCGCATCGGCCAGGTGATTTGCTAATTTGCTTGGGTTGGCCAGTTCCTGCTTATTGATCTGAAAGTGATCCAACGCATCGAAGATCAGCATGAGCCTTCCAATCAGGTTGCTCTCTTCAGCCATTGAGTAGAGCCCGGTCAAAAAGGCTGAGATCTGACTCTCCATTTGGGTTTTGCTTACAGCGAGTTGAAGGGCGAGGTCCATCAGCCGCTCCCCTTTTTTCTCCTGACTTTCCTGCTGCCAGAAAACTTTAGCGTGCGTCATGAGGTCACGGGCCAATTGCTCCCGTTCCTGGCTGCTTCGTCCTAGTCTTTGCCAAAACTCGAGATAGCGTCGCGTATAGGTCAGGTTTTTGGTATCGCGCTTAATTGTGCGGAAAATCTCATCGGAAGTGAGCGAGGCGATCTGCTTGGTCAGGAGCTTAGGTGAAGGAGAGAGGGTTTCGATCATAGCCCAAATCTCGTAGAGATCCTCCGTTTCGCCTCGTTTCAAATCATAGGCCATTGCGTCGAGCAGCTTTTGCGTTAATCGAACATGGAAGGGAGTTCCGAGAAACTCTTGGCGGATCAATCGGCAGAGGGCGATCTCTTCATCCCCCTTTTGACGAAGCAACTTTTCAGCCACTTTTTCGGCGGCAGCCTCGATTGCAGGATCGGCCTTCCATTCGATAAGCGTATGGATGAAATCCAAGCCCCACTTTCTTTTTTCCTCGTCTAGATCTGCTAGGATCAAGCTCAAAGCCTCCTCTTCTACATCATGGGTAATCAGTTTCCTCTCCTTATCGAATGCTTCCGCCCTCCCTGAGCGTTCGAAGTAAAAACGGGCGAGCTTGTAGTAAGACCCTCTTTGGTCGAGGGGAAAGTGGCGAGCTTCCTTAAGATAGGTGAGTCCCAAAAAGAGTGTTGCCAATTGGTTAAGTTCCTGATTCCCTATCTGACAGCTCTCTTTTTCAAGGATCTCCCTGCCTAAATGCAAGTCGCCTTCTTCGGTTAAGCAATGGGCTATGTGCAGCTGTCTCCAAGAGAGGGGGAAGAGCTTATCGACCATCGCTCCCATCCATCCGGTTCCCTGGCCCTCCTCTTCGATTGGAACAAAGGCATTCCACGCCCGCAACGCTTCTTTGTAATCGGCTCGCAAGTAATTTCCCAGTCCGTAAAAGAAGAATACATACGGGTCGTGGGGTGCCAAGCTGCGGGCCGTTTCTATCAAGAGATATAAATCTGAATCATGCCTCTGGAAGAAGGCGTTTGCCGCCCGCGCAAGAATAACTTCGACGGCAGCCTCATCGGTTAAGTTTTTCGACGGATTTTTTTGAAGCGAGTTGAAATAGAGATCGCTCTCGAGATAGCGGCCGCGCGCTTGTTCCAGATAGCCTTTATAGAGAGCCAAGGGAAGGGTCATGGGCTGAGTAGAAAGAGCTTGGAGAACCTCTTCTGCGGCCGTAAAGTCATTTTCTTTCAGGCTGGAGAGGGCCTGATCGGTCTTTGATTTCGGATTCGGCTTGAACAGAAAATAAGATCCGGCCGCGCATCCAAAAAATAGCATTAGAATAATGATGGCGCGTTTTTTCAACTTCGACTCCTTGTTTGCGCTTGTTTGCGAGACATAGTATCTTTAGATCTTGTTTCCTGTAAATTAATTTCTATTAATAAGATTGTGTTAAGAATTCCTATTTTTTTGCTGCAAGGGTAGAAAAAGGAATACCATTTATAAAAATTTCGTGTTAAAACTAGGCATAACATAATAGATCATTTCCGTCCTGCGCCTACTCTGTGCTAAAGGCGGTAAGTGCAAGATTTACAGGAGTTTAAGGATGACTCAAAAGAAGAACATTTTGCTAATCGAAGATGAAGAGGATATAGCTGCGCTGATCAAGTTGCAAGCAGATATTTCAGGTTATAAGCTCCATGTCGAGACGGATGGGATCAATGGCTACCGCGCGATTGAGAGGGAGAAGCCCGACCTTGTGATTCTAGACATCATGCTTCCCGGCCAAAATGGGCTCGACATTTGTCGCAAGATGAAGCACAACCCTGAATTGAAGAATATCCCTGTGATTATCATTTCGGCGAAAACCGAGGAGTTGGACGTGGTTTTAGGTCTCGAGCTCGGTGCCGACGATTATGTTGCCAAGCCCTTTTCGCCTAAGATTCTCTTCTCCCGCATCAAGGCGGTTCTGCGGCGCGGCCGCGAGCCGGCTAAGCTGGCCAAGACCCTTACCTTTGGGGACTTTACCTTGGAGGTCGACCGCTACTTGCTGCGCAAAGGGGATAAATACATTCCGATCACCCTTTCTGAGTTTGGAATTTTGCGCCGTTTTTTGGCCAACCGTGGAAAAGTGCTTACACGCAACCAGCTTTTGGACGATGTGCAGAACGACGACGCTTTCATTATGGACAGGAACATTGACGTCCACATCGCTGCGCTCAGGAAAAAGCTCGGTCCCAACTTCCATTGGATCGAGACGGTTCGTGGTGTGGGTTACCGCTTTAAGGAGGAAGAGGACGCCCTTTCCGCGATTTAAAAGGCCGCAATTTAAAAAGGCTCCATAGGCAGCAGAGCAGGAGGACGGCCCCTAGGCTCCAGTAGGGGAAGTGGCTGTTTTTTTCTCTGACTGCCGCCTCCGCGAGCGTCCCGGATTCGTAGACACCCTTGACCACAACCGCCTTATCTGAGGGATAGTTTGAGAAATCGCCCTCTAGCTTGACGACTGCATGTTTTTTTAGGCAGCAGCTTTTCAAGTTCGGCGCATCGCAAAGCAGCCACCCCTCATCGCTCCTGTGTAGAAATCCTTCGAAAGAAGAGACCTTTCCGTCCATAGCTCGGAGCATGAAGGAAAAGGTCTTTGCATTCAAGCGAAGCTGCGATGGCTCTTGGGTGAAAAGTCTTCAAGCTCCCTCTCGACGAAGGCAGCAATTCATTAGTATGGAGCTTTCAACTTTGTTTCGCCCTAATAGAAAAAGGAGGCCGACTTTTCGGCCTCCATCTTTAATAAATTCTTTAATTTTTATTATTCATCGTTTATTGGAGGTTGATTTTGTGTCTTACTGTCGTGGTATTTTTTAATACCAGACCCTATACCAATCAGGCCTGCTGTACCTCCGGCTGAAACTGCAGCTACCGCCGCTACTTTACCAATATTTAAGCCGGACGGTGCATTGATCAAGGCTAACGCTTTATGGGCTAGCTGTTGGAATCCGTGTGCGTTGATTCCTAGGCCGCTAAAGTGCATGTAAGCTAGAAGAGCTACGCCAAGTACAGCGAGGACTGCAAGGGCTATTCCTGTGATTTGTAATCCTTTCGCCGCCTTAGGACTTTGCTCCTTAAAATTTGACCACTTTTTTGAGATCGATTGGAAAAGGTTTGTATCTCGAATAGTCATGTTTTTCTCCTTTTATTTTGATGTTTGCTTATTTTTAAAGCTGATTGTTCTGTTGTTAATCAGTATGCTAATATTATAAAACATAATTATTAACTAAATATTAAGTCGCAAAAAATTGTTTATAATTTCTTTCTTAAGGGAGGGCTAAGAGGAATTTTAGGGGAGTGAGAGTTTTTGGCCGGGATAAATCGTGTCGGTAGAGAGATTGTTGAGCTGTTTAAGGGTCCTGGTGTCAGTTCTATGGTCGAGGGCGATTTGGCCAAGCGAATCGCCCGGCTTGACTACATAGATCTTAGTCGGTGACGCGCCCTCTCCTTTTTGGAGAAGGGAGAGCATCGACTCCAGAGAGCTTTTAAGCCCTTTGATGTCGGAGGAGAGCTGCTTGTCGATTTGAGAGAGCTTAGTCTGGCAGGCGCTAAGAGAGGAGTTGGTCTCATTGAGGTGTCCTTTGAGGCTCTTAAAGTCGCTGATGAGAGTCTCGTGCGCTTTCTCGAGCTTTGCTAGGCGGCCTTCAAGAGTCCGGTCTTGAGAGCCTTGTTTGAGCTGACGGCCGAATCCCTCGACCGACTTTTCAAGACGAGCAAGCCTCTCCTGAAAGAGGTCGATCTCGACCTGATGGCTATGGATCTGATAGCCGACCTGGTCGAGCGCCACCCGCATCTCTTGAAGAGCTACGCTCTCGTGGTGCGGAGCCGCAAAAAGGGCTCCGCTCATCAGGAATAAAAAGGCTGCTCTCTTCATTTCCTAATGTAGGTTTTAAATTGAGCCCGTCTGTTTTTTTCCCAAGCAGGGGCGTCATGTCCCATCGCGACGGGATGCTCTTTTCCATAAGAAATGGTGAAAAGTTGGTCGGGATTGACCCCGTTTTGGATCAGGAAGTTGCGCACGGAATTGGCCCGCCGCGAACCGAGAGCGAGGTTGTAGGCTGCCGCCCCGCGCTCATCTGCGTGCCCTTCGACAAATACGTAGAGATGGGGATTTTTCACCATGTAATCGGCGATCGCTTTGAGGGTATGCATGTTCTCGGTTCCCTGAACAACATATTTATCGGTATCGAAATGCACGTTGCTAAAGAGTGAAGCGAGCTTACCCATTGGGGTGGAAAAGCCGTTTATACCGGGGATGGGCGAACCTGGGTCCCCGGGAGATTCTTTAGAGATGGGAGCGTAATCTTGCATCGCTAGCTGTCGGTATTCTTCATTATCGCCGAGAGGAACGAACTCCCGGTCATCGTTCCAGGTTTCATAATAGGAGGCATACTCGCGTGAGTCGACATGTTGGCCGAAAAGGGAACGGAATCCCTTACCCATGTAGCGACCACACGTTTTCGTGTCTTCCCAAACTTCGTAGGATGAGCGGGTGCACGAGCTGAGCAGCCCGAGGCAGGCAAAGCCTGCAATCAATAATGCATTACGTCCTTTCATACTTTCCTCGTCGTAGTTGGTTCCCATGCGGGGAAACGTTTTTCTCCCGGGCCGCTCGTGATCTTAACCGCTTTTTTCTGGTTCAAGTTGATTAAGAAGAGCTCCGATGCCTTCTCTGTAGATGAGTTGAACATCAAGTGGAGGCTGTCCGGGGCCCATGTAGGATTTTCTTTATGTCCATAACCATCTGTTAATTGGGTTTCACTGCCAGTTGTGAAATCGTAGAAGCAGATCTGCCTAACACCGCTTATGGTCGCACTATAGGCGATTTTGGTTCCGTCCGGCGACCAGGCGGGCGAGGTGTTGCTGCGGTATTGTTTCGAGATGAGCTGCGGCTTTACCTCTTTTAGTGATGCCCCTGGACGCGGAATGGTCACAGCATAGATGCGCGGCGTCCCGTCTTTATTTGAGACAAAGGCAAGTTGCTTGCCGTCCGGGCTGAACGTCGGCGTTCCTTGCGCCGCTTGAGGAGCGCAGAAGACCTGGCGCGGTTTTCCAAGCAGCCCCTCTTCGGGCGAAAACTCCTGGACAAAGAGGTCGGGATTGCCGGTGATATCGCTGATAAAGGCGATTAGATCTTTTTTAGGAGAAACAGCGGGCATCAGCTGGTTGCCACGCAAGTAAGTGAGGCGTTTCGGATCGCGCCCTTCGACTGAAGAGGCGTAGATTTTGGGCTGGCCGACCTGGTAGCAGACATAGAGAAGGTTTCTGCTGCCCGGGATGTAGGTGGGGGTGACGCATAATCCTAAATGGCGCGTGATCTGACGCGCATTGGCGCCGTCATAGTCCGACTCCCATACTTCAGTCACCCATTCGGAAGAGCTTGCTCCTACGCGGGTCCGTACGGTATAGAGGATGTGCGAGCCGCATACGCCGTGTGCACCGAAAAGCGCTTCATGCATCGAATCGGCGATCGAGTGGAGGACGCGACGGTCTCGATCTAGGTTGCCGCTGAGAGGAACGCCGTCAATTCCCTTGATCGAGCCGTCGCGAACCGAAAAGAGAGTCGTAGTCAGCCTCTTTTCCGAAAGGGCTGCCTTCACGACGTAGTCGCATCCAAGCTCGCGCCACTTTTTTCTTTCAAAAACGTGCAGCCCCTTTTCCCGTTTCGCTTGCTCTTTTCTTGCGCTTGATTGTGAGACAACCTCGGTTCTTCCGTTGTGGTCCAAATCGAAACGTAAAACCTTTTCAAGTGCGCGTACATAACTTTCCTCAAATCCCGACCCAAGATCTTCGATCGGGTTCAAATAGAGAGGGGCTAGGATCTCCTCATTTGAGAGATGTACCACGATTTCCTCTTCGGCGAAAAGAGGCAAGGAGAAGAGTAAAAAGTAAAGCAGCCATTTACACATCGTGAAAGTGAGATACCAAACTTTTATGAACTTGTCAATGTTATGGAAAAGGTGTGCGCCTTTTCCCCTTTGAAGTGGCTTCCAAATGGCGGGAGAAGAAGCGCCGGCACACCCTCTTCCACATACTTTTGATTCCGTTCGCTTGCCGCCTGCTTCACCTTTACTTCTTTGACATTACCCGCGCGGTTCACCGTCAGTGCCAGCTTCACATCTCCCTTTTCCGGCAGCATCAAGGCATTTTGCAAAAAAGCGACCAAGCGGTCCTGATAGTCTGCTTCGAATTTCAGCGTTTCGCTAGCCAGCGGGCCGACTTGTTTTACCTCCGCTACCTTTTTTGTCTGGGCAGGCTTGTCCTCCAGAGAGGCCAGGCTCTCCCGCATCATCCGGACGAGCTCTTCGCGATGCGCATTTGGCTTCTCTGCAGGAGCAGGTTTGGGTTTAGGCTTAGGTGGAGCGGGTTTTGGTTTTTCGATAGGCTTCGGCTTTGGAGCGAGTGGGGCGGCAACAAGAGGCTTCGAAGCCTCGACTACTTTAGGTTTTTCTTCTTGTATCACATAAGTTTGCACTGCGACCGGCTTATGCGGTTTCAGCTTTGGCTGTGGCGGATGCAAGTAGAGTAGCCCGGCCAGGATGAGCGCATGCACAAAGATGACGATACCTGCAATTTTCATAAGGCTCTTATACTCCTCAATTTTTCATGAGTCAATTCTAAGGACCAAATTGGACCCTTGGCTTTTCTGTGGTGCGAAGCGTCTCTGTTCAAATAGCCATTCTGCTATATTTTCCGCAGTTCATGAATCAGGCAGGTTTCGTAAGCGGATTCGAGAAGGCTTGGACCGAGCTCGCGATCAACCTCGGTCGCCTCTCTTGTCACACTCTGTCTGTCAAATCGTTCTTCTTCACTGTGGTTTTAAAAGGACGTCGAGCTCGGAAAAGCCGGCCGACTCAACGGCGCTTTTGACCGATTGGTAGGTGCCGAAACGCGCATTGCGGTCGTGGAAAAGCTGAGGATGGCCCGAGGGATAGCGTGCGCGAGCTTGAACAAGAAGCTTCTCAAGCTGCGGAAGCGTGACCGGCTGCTTGTTAAAGGTGATTGTATCATCGGAAAAGACGTGGATGATGAGATTCTGCTCCTGCCGGGCGGGTTGTTTAAGGGGCGGGCCTCCCGCAAGCTCGATCCGGTCGACCTCGAGGAGGGGAGCTACCACGATAAACATGATTAAAATCACAAATACCACGTCGATAAGCGGCGTGAGGTTGATCGGAGCCTCTTCAAGCATCTCGCGCGCTCTTCTCTTTCTCATGAAACTTCCACCTGACGGTACTGCAATTCAACCGAAGCAACTAGCAAGTGAGAAAAATCCTCCATCTCGCCCGAAAACTGGGTGATTGCCGCGCGGAGATAGTTGTAGCCGATCAGAGCGGGAATGGCAACCAGCAACCCCGCGACCGTCGTCCCCAGCGCCATCGCCAGTCCGCCCATGATCGCGCTATTCGCGTTGACCGAAGCCCCGGTTTGCAATTCGTTAAAGGTTAATAAGATACCCCAAACGGTTCCAAGCAGCCCGAGAAAAGGAGCGAGGCTGACGACTGTCGATAAAACAAAGAGGTTTTTCTCCATCTTTTTTGCCTGCGTTGAGATCGCGCTCATCAAGTGCGCCTCGATCAGGTCGATATCGGAAGCGGAAAGAGTGACGTTCTCTGTCTCTATGAAAGCCTTATTTTTCCCGAGTAATTCGAGAGTGTGATGTTTAAGTGTTTGATAGAGAATTGCATAAGGATGGATATCGCGTGACTCAAGTGAGAGTGGATTCAACCTTTTTTTTTGAAAAACAGATTGAAAGGCGTGGCCGCGCTGTTTTGCATTTCTTTGTATTAAAAATTTTTGTAAAAAAATGATCCAAGTGATGATTGAGAGAAGAAGAAGAGATAAGAATATCATTTTTCCAAAGAGGTCGGAACCTCCGTAAGCGTCGACGATCGGATTGGTAATCAGTAGTTGCATGCTATTTATTTTTTTAAGCCTTTACTTTAGGAATCATGATCATGTATAATTTTTTCCACAACGAATTTCATGATCGGGGGAATATGAAATTATTTTTCAGGCGGGTTCTGCCTCTATGCTCTCTTCTTTTTCTTGCGCCTTTATCTGCGGCGGCTTCTGAGGCTCCTTCAGCGAGCGATCCTGTGAAAGCCGAGCTCGTCGCGGAAGAACAATCGATTCAAGCGGGTCGCCCCTTTTGGGTAGGCGTTGAATTGAGAATGGCGGAAGGTTGGGATACCTATTGGATGAACCCCGGTGATTCGGGCTTTCCGACCCAAGTCAACTGGCAGCTGCCTGATGGATTTACAGCCGGCCCCCTCGAATGGCCTTATCCTGAAACGTTTAAAAGCGAGTCTCTTGTAGCATTTGGGTACACGGACAGTGTGCTGCTTCTTTCAGAAATCACCCCTCCTAAGAATCTTTCTGCAGGTAAGCACGTCAACCTCGAAGCAGATGTTAACTGGCTCGCCTGCAAAGATTCTTGCGTTCCGGGCAGCGCGCACTTGACCTTGTCGCTCCCTGTAGCCAGAGGAGAGCCGCTCGTCGATGCGCAAAAAACGGGGCTCTTCGCTGAGGCGCGTAAAGCGCTGCCGCGCCAATTGGGGGATGATGGGGATTTGACGGTTCAGCTAAAACGCGATGAAATCGTGATGAATTTCAAACCCAAGCCCGGGAGCTTCGGAGAGATTGAACAGATGCAATTCATCCCACAAGAGGCTGCGGTGATCGACTATGCGGCGCCTCAGCCCTTCCACATCGGGAAGGAGGGGATTACGCTTAATGTAAAGAAGAATCCCGGCAGCGAGCCCGAAGCATTGAAGGGGATTCTTCTCCTCTCCGAAAAAGGGAGCGCGGTTAAACGGGCAATACAGGTCGACACGCCGACAAGCTCCGAGCCCTCTCCCTCAATCGCGCATCATGATGGGGTTTCGAGCCTCTCTGCGGCTTTGATTTTGGCTTTTCTGGGTGGATTGATCTTGAACGTCATGCCGTGCGTCTTGCCGGTGATCGCTTTGAAAATTTTCGGGTTTGTCAAAATGGCGCATCAGCGCCGGAGCGTGATTTTACAACATGGAGGGGTTTTCTCCCTCGGCGTTTTGATCTCTTTTTGGATCCTTTCGGGTGCGCTTCTCGTCTTGCGCGCTTATGGCGAGGGGATCGGCTGGGGCTTTCAGCTGCAGGAACCGATCTTCGTCGCGATCTTGGCAGGAATTCTTTTCTTATTGGGTTTAAGCCTCTTCGGAGTCTTTGAGCTCGGCACGTCGATGATCTCGGTCGGCAGCAAAGCGGCTACCGCAAGCTCGCCTCTCAAAAGCTCGTTTATGAGCGGCGTGCTCGCAACTTTAGTTGCGACTCCTTGCACAGGGCCTCTTTTAGGGCCGGCTCTTGGATTCGCGATGACGCTTCCTCCGGTGCAGGCTTTGATGATCTTTACAATGATGGGTCTCGGGATGGCATTTCCCTACCTCCTTTTTTCCGCCTTCCCAAAGCTGGTCCGTTTCTTGCCGAAGCCGGGGAATTGGATGATTACCTTTAAGCAGCTGATGGGCTTTTTGATGATGGCGACCGTCGTCTGGCTTGTCTGGGTATTCGGTGCACAGACCGACAATATGGCAACTTTCATCCTGCTTGCCGCCCTCCTGATTTTGGCCATTGGAGGTTGGATTTTTGGAAGGTGGGGTGCTCCGACAAGACGAAGGCTTACACGGACCGTCGCAACTTTTATGGCGGCACTCCTCCTCTTCTTCGGCGGCAGCGCCGTTATTTTGACTGCGAAGCAACACCGTGATATTGAAATCGCTTCCGGGAGCGATACGCGCCTTGTTTCGGACGGTTGGGAGATCTTTAGTCCCGAGCGGGTGGAGCAGCTTCGGGCTAGAGGAACTCCCGTTTTTGTCGATTTTACGGCAAAGTGGTGCCTAATCTGCCAAGCAAACAAAGCGATTCTCCACTCCTCGGATCTCACGCGGGCTTTCAAAGAGAAAGGAGTTGTGACCATGATGGCCGACTGGACAAAGAAAGACCCGGTGATCACCGACCAGCTCGACAAACTGGGGCGCACAGGGGTGCCTGTCTACGTCCTCTATCCCGGTGATCTACAGCAGCAGCCCTATATTTTGCCTCAAACCTTGAGCGGCAAAGTTGTCCGCAATTACCTCGAGAAACTGGCAACGCCCAGAACAACCGTCTATGCTGATTGATTCGCATGCCCATCTTTGCAGCTCGGCGCTTGCGGAGGATCTTGATGCCGTTCTCGAGCGGGCGCAGGCTGCGGGAGTTGAGAAAATCGTCAATATCGCTACCAATCCGGACGAGCTTGCGCGCGCTCTCTCCTTGTCTAAGGGCTATCCATGGATCTACAACGCAGGCGCGACGACTCCACATGATGTAGAAAAAGAGGGCGAAGAATATTTCGAAACCTTTGCCGCTCACGCCCGGTCTGGCGAGCTGGTTGCGGTCGGTGAGACAGGGCTCGATTATTTCTATTGGCGCGATTCGGCTCTGCTCCAACAAGAATTTTTACGCCGCTTTCTGCGTCTGGCCGCAGAGTGCAATCTCCCTGTTGTGATCCATTGCCGAGACGCGTTCGACGATTTTTTTCGGATCCTTGATTCTGAAGAGCCGGTTCGGGGAGTCCTCCACTGTTTTACGGGAACCGTTGAGGAGGCCAAAGAGGTGATCGCGCGCGACTGGTATCTTTCGCTAAGCGGCATTTCTACCTTCAAGAAGAGCGAAGAGCTGAGGGAGGCAGCGCGAATTGTGCCGCTCAACCGTCTTTTGATCGAAACCGATGCCCCCTACCTCGCTCCAACTCCCTATCGGGGAAAACGCAACGAGCCGGCCTATCTTGTCGAAACGGCTAAAACCTTAGCCGAAGCGCGAGGGATTCCCGTCGAAGAATTGGCCGCTGCAACTTATGCTAACGCATTAAATCTATTTAATTTATAAAATTTTGTTGTCAAACGAAGGGCCTGATGATAAGTTCATAGGCGATGACAACTCCGGTTCATGAAAAAACATTTCCTTCAGATGAACGGGTCAAGCTCCCTCGCCCCTTTATCCTCCGTCGTCTACATTCACTATTGGGGCTTTGGCTTGTTATCTACGTCTCCCAACATCTTCTGATGAATTCTCAAACAGGTCTTTTCTTTAAAGATAATGGGACAAGCTATCTGCGGATGGTCAATTCAATCCACCACCTCCCTTTCCTGCAAGTGCTTGAGGTTATCGTTTTGGGAGTGCCCTTTTTGATTCATGGGCTTTGGGGAATCAAATATGCACTAACTTCGAAATCGAATTCCTTTCGGGGGGACGGAACAAAGCCGGCCCTCCCTCAATATAGGCGTAACAGGGCCTTCACATGGCAGCGGGTCACTGCGTGGCTTCTGCTTGTCGGTATCATCGCTCATGTCGTACAAATGCGCTTTATAGAGAGTCCGATCAGGGTACATGCTTACGGTCAAACTCTCTACATGACGCGACTAATCTGGAATCCCGCTTTTGCGATCACCACAGAAAAGCTTAATGTGCAACTCTATGATCAGGCGCAAATCGCCGAAAAAGAGAGAGAACTGAAAGAAGATAAAGCGCGTCTGGAAGCTTTGAGACCCGAGAGTGAAACTTTTCCGGAAGATGATGCGTATTTTCAGCTTGTTGTTGAGGTTCAAGGCAACCAGGAGTGGCTGCAGGCTGCACGAAGAATTCGGCTAAAAAAAGAGGGGCAATTCTTAGCCGTTGCTCCAAACGCAGGAGCTGCCTTTTTTTTGATTGTGCAGCAGGCTTTCATGAATCCGATGGTTGTCATTCTTTACTCAATTCTGGTCGTTGCAGCAGCCTATCACGCCTTTAACGGCCTCTGGACCTTTATGATTGTCTGGGGAATCACCCTGACACGCCGTTCTCAGAAGACAATGCGCGCCATTACGACAACGCTCATGGGGATCGTAACCTTTTTAGGTCTTATGTCGGCCTGGGGCACTTACTGGACTAACCTATTTTTAAGATGAAGCGAAAAAATCCTGATGTCATTGTAGTGGGAGGAGGGCTTGCCGGTTTATCGGCGACGATGCGCCTGGCTGAAAACGGCTGCCGTGTGAAACTCGTCTCGGTTACCAAAGTGAAGCGCTCCCATTCGGTTTGCGCGCAAGGGGGGATCAACGCTGCGCTTAACTTGAAGGGTGAGAATGACTCGCCCGAAATTCACGCTTACGACACCATCAAGGGAGGAGATTTTCTTGCCAATCAGCCTCCGGTTCTGGAGATGTGCATGGCGGGACCGGGCATCATCCAGATGATGGATCGCTTCGGCTGCCCCTTTAACCGCACGCCCAATGGGCATCTCGACGGCCGCCGCTTTGGAGGCACACTTTATTACCGGACGGTTTTCTGCGGCTCTTCTACAGGACAGCAGCTGATGTACACCCTCGATGAACAGGTGCGCAGGTGGGAGGCGAAAGGGCGGGTTGAAAAATTCGAGAATCACGAATTTCTTCGCCTTGTCCTGGACAGAGAGGAGAAAGCGCGGGGCATCGTCCTGATGAATCTCTTCAATCAGAAACTCGAGGTTCTGAAAGCAGAGGCGTTGGTCTTCGCAACGGGCGGGCCGGGCTTGATTTTCAAAAAATCGACCAATTCGACCTTCTGCACCGGCGCGGCGAATGGGCGTCTCTTCATGCAAGGAATGCATTACGCCAATGGTGAATTCATTCAGATCCATCCTACGGCGATTCCCGGACCGGATAAGCTGCGCCTTATTTCCGAATCGATCCGGGGAGAGGGGGGGCGTGTATGGGTGCCGGGAGATTCCTCCAAGACGATCCTTGCCCCAAACGGTGAGACGATTCCGTGCGGAAAGACAGGCGAGCCCTGGTATTTCCTCGAAGAGATGTATCCCGGTTATGGAAACCTGGTGAGCCGCGACGTTGGGGCTCGCGAAGTGCTGCGCGTCTGTGAGCTTGGTCTTGGCGTCGACGGGCAAAACCAGGTCTATCTCGATGTCCGCCATCTTCCTGAGGAGACAAAGCACAAGCTCGAGGCGGTCCTCGACATCTACCAAAAGTTCACGGGAGACGACCCACGGAAGAGCCCGATGAGGATTTTCCCCGCCGTCCACTACTCGATGGGCGGGGCGTGGGTTGACTGGCCCGCTGCTGACGATCCCGACCGTGGGGAGCGCTTCCGCCAGATGACCAACATCACCGGCTGTTTCAACTGCGGCGAGTCTGACTATCAATATCATGGAGCGAACCGGCTGGGCGCAAATTCCGTCCTCTCCTGCATCTACAGCGGGCTTGTGGTTGGGGATGAAGTTCCCGGGTATCTCGATACCGTGACCGGAGAATGCCCCGAAACGCATTTCGAGGAGGCTGTTAAACGCGAAGCGGAGTTTAAAGAGGAACTGATCAAACGCGATGGGCCCGAGAATGTCCACCGCCTCCATGATGAGCTTGCCGACTTGATGATCCGGAATGTAACCGTCAAGCGCAACAACAGGGACCTCGAAAAAACCATGAACCAAATCAAAGAGCTTAGAGAACGCTATCAGCGCATTTCTCTTGATGACAGGGGAATGTTCGCCAATCAAACCTTTCAGTTTGCTCACCAATTCCGTGGGATGCTCGAGTTGGCTCTTGTGATGACCAAGGGGGCGTTATTGCGCAACGAGTTCCGTGGTTCGCACTTTAAGCCCGAGTATCCCGAGCGCGACGATGCGAATTGGCTGAAAACGACGATCGCCCTCTACGACTCCGAAGAGCCGAAGATAGAGTACCGGCCGGTTGATACGCGCCATCTAGAACCGGAGAGCCGCGACTACAGGGTTGCAAAAAAGGTACGTCCTGAGTTGAAAAATATTCCGAAGAACATCACATTGCCGATATGAAGAGCTACATCTTGAAGATCTATCGCGGCACCCCGGGCAAGCAGTATTGGGAGGAGTTCGAGCTTTCCAGGAGACCGGGCGAGACTGTGATCAGCGGGCTCATGGAAATTCAGAAAAATCCGGTCACGCGGGAAGGGAAAAAGGTAGAGCCGGTCGTTTGGGAGCAAGGCTGTTTAGAAGAGGTATGCGGTTCGTGTTCCATGCTTGTCAACGGTTTTCCCCGCCAGGCCTGCACAGCGCTTATCGAAAATTACATCCGCGATACAAAGAGAAACACGATTCTCATTGCCCCCTTTACCAAATTCCCCCTTGTGCGCGACCTGATCGTCAACCGCGACCGGATGTTTGACAACCTCAAGAAAATAAACGGTTGGATCGATACTCAGGGCTCGCACGAAACAGGATATGGCCCCGTGATTTCCCAGGCCAAGCAGGAGGTCATGTACTCCCTTTCGACCTGCATGACGTGCGGCTGCTGCTTGGAGGCCTGTCCTCAAATCAATTCCCGCTCGAAGTTCATCGGCCCTGCCTCAATCTCAATGGCCCGCTTCTTCAATGCCCATCCGACCGGTAAACTCCAGCGCCACCTGCGTCTGCGCCCTCTGATGGAAGAGGGGGGGATCAACGACTGCGGCAATGCCCAAAACTGCGTCGAGGTCTGCCCCAAGAACATCCCCCTCACCGACAGCATCGCCGTCATCGGCCGCGACGTGACTCTCCAATCCTTCCGCGACCTCTTCAGCTTTGAAGATAGAGAATAAAGGCGCTATTTGCCATTCTTTTAGGGATGAAAAAACTTATCTTATTGCTTCTCATTAAAGCGATCGGGTTAGGAATTGTGGTCGCCTTCTATCATGCGGGGCTTTCACCCGACGAGGCGCAATACTGGAGCTGGAGCCGGGAGCTCGACTGGGGCTACTACTCCAAGCCTCCCGCCATTGCCTGGCAGATTTGGGGGACGACAGCTCTTTTCGGCCACTCGGAATTCGGCGTACGGGCCGGAGCTCTTGCCATCGGCTTTTTCCTCGCCCTTGCTGTCTACTATTTGGCAAAGGGCTCAGGGCAGTCGGAAAAAAGAGCCTTTTGGGCGGGAGTCGCCATGGCCTTTTCCCCTCTCGGCATCTACCTCTCTTTGGCTGCCACAACCGACGGGGGAGCGATCCTCTTTCTGACCCTGGGAATCGCCGTCGTCGCTAAGGGGCTGCGCGATGAAGAGGGGCCCAACTACCCGCTGGCAGGTGTATGGATCCTCTTAGGGGCTCTCTATAAATGGACGGCTTTTGCCTTGTGGCCCTTCGTCCTCTTCTTCTTTATTTTCTTCCCCAAGATGCGCAAATGGAACGTGATTTGGGGAGTCCTCATCTCCCTTTTCGCCCTTCTTCCGCCGCTCTATTGGAACATGACGCACGAGTGGGCGACCTTTAAGCATGTCGGCGGCGCCCTCGGCGAGGGGAAGGGGGGGAATTTCTTCGACTTTCTGGGCGCGCAAATCGGCCTCCTTTCCCCCATTTACTTTGCCCTTTTGATTGCCGCCTTTGCCGCCCTGCGGAAAGAGAGCAATCGCGCCCTTTTCTTTTGCGGCGCCTTCCCCTTTGCCGTCCTGATCTACTTGGTTGCGGCCCTTTTCACAAAAATGCAGCCCAATTGGGCGGCCTATCTCTACCCCCCCGGTATGGCTCTAATCGCTTGGGCCGCCTATCCACGCCACCGAGCCTGGCTCCATGCCGGAACTTGGCTATCGATCGTGATGATCGGCGTTGCCTTTTTCTTCCCCTGGTATACATTCAGACAAGCTGTCGGGTGGGATCGTCTCGCGCCTGCGCTTAAAGAGGCCGGCTATGATCCACGGACCGCCTTTCTAATGGGAGATAAATACCAGACTGCAAGTATTTTAAGTTTTTACAGTCCCTCTCAAAAACGGGCTTATTTTTTCAATATTAGCAACACGCGCAAAAACCAGTTTTCTTACTGGCCCCAAATCCAGGAGCGCGAGGTAGGAAATACGGGATACTTTGTTGTTTTGGAAAAAACGCATGAACGAGCGCTTCCGTGGTATGAGAGCCACTACCTTAAAGAACTCGGGCCTTATTTTGAAAAGGTCTCATATGTTGGAGCTTATCCTTTGTATGAAAGAGGTGGCGAGCCGGTGAAGTACGCGCTTATTTTCAAGTGCGAGGGCTATTTGGGAGAAGCTCCTGCAGATCCAGAAGCGTACTGAAAGAGTCGATTAATGGTATCAGATCAAATTTTAATCGACTATATCGGCTAGCATTACCAGTAATCGACAAGATGGATCGCTTGGAAATAAAGCGCCGTACCAAAACTCATCACCTTTACGCTTGATGATAAAGAGTGGGAGCTTAGCCAAGCTTCCAGCTCATCTTTCTTCTTTGCTTTCGTAAAAGCGACATTAATCTCTTCTCCAAGCCTCAAAGCTCCCTCTACTGCTACTTCTCCTTTTATACCGCTAGAAACAGGTCTAAACTGTAGCTCTGAAGTCGAGGCCCATACTATGGGGAACGAATTGGAAAGGTATCTACTTTCTTGCTCTGAATCAATTGGTTTCACTTGCTCAAAAAGGGAGAGAATATCTTCCAAAAACTCTCTTTTTGAAAGTATTTCTTTGAATTTTCTTACCTGAGCAGGGTCGCTAGCTTTTACGTTACCCAGATCCCTTAGAGCTTCATCCAATCTATCCTTTTCAAAGGTTTCTGCAGCCTCTTTTGAAATCCACTTGGTTGAACCGGTTAGGTGGCACACAACGTAATATTCCGCTTCATCTTCGTTTAATATGATTCCGTAGGTGGTATGCCCAGTAGAGCCCTTGACTGATACAACCGTTCCCGGAGGTAGGTTGTCTCGACGCTCACCTTTAACTTTTACCTCTTCACCAATAAGTGGGATGTATTTTTCCCAAAGGGTGGTGGAATTGGGTGTCAATTCATTCTTGCATCTCTCTAAATGCTCTTTAGCCTCTTTAATTGTCTCTTCCGATGCACCCAATTTTAAGAGCCGAAAAACAGCGATTTTGATTCTTAATAAAGAGTAGTGATCAGGATATGCTTTAATTATATCTAATTCGTTTTGCATTTTTTCTTGAGGCATTAAAATATTCGAATGCGCATAACGCAAAGCGTTATTATAAAATTCGAACGAACAACCAGAGAGGTGATGCCGATTGATCCCATGCCAACCGATTCCCATAAATAGTTCACCTGTGAGCGGAACGATATTTTTGTCGACAAGAATGCCGGTTGGAACTAAAGCTGGTTCTTCAAGTTGACTCATTCCGATTAAGCATGGTGAACGCGTTCCTGTTGCCCATTTGATAGGGGAATGATTTTGGAGAAAAGGGTAGGCCTTTGTAGCTGATTGTCTAATTTTTTTTGCGATTTTTTCCCAATTTTCTCTCTCGCCCTTCTTTAGCTCTTTACGGATAGTCTCTGCAGCTTCACCTACATCTTTATTAATATATTTTACGAAAAATCCTGAGTATTTTCCCAAAATAGGGTGATCAATATATAAATCGTCATTGATACACCTATAAGAGAGCCCTATATCTTCCCTTAGAAAAGTTTCTATTTGAGCAAGTTCATCCTCAATTTTCTTTAGATATTCAGGATCTTCTATAGTGTCGTTCGAATCGGTAGGCGGAGCGCCATTCTCATTCGCAGGAAGAGGCTCTTTGCACGTTTTGATCACAAGAGGGATGAGAGAGCTCAAAGCTGTAGCGGTTCCTCCAACTGTTAACCCAAGCTTAACTCCTGGCAAATTGAAAAAGTGCACTGAGCCCGGAAAATGAACCTGAAATGCCACAACTCCTAGTATCGCGACAGCAAGACCTGTTATAGTAATAACGAGAGCTATTTTTTCAAAATTAACTCTTGGTTCTAGAATTTTATTTCTAAATAAATGTAGTGAGCTTGTAGATTCTAAAACCATGAAATTACTAACCTGAACTTCCGATTAGGGCATCTGTCCGAATATTATGAAGTTTTTTTAATTCTATCTAAAAAAACTGGCGTTTACCCTTTAAGTTATTTGAAACAAAAAACTAACAAAAAGGAAACGCTATAATATTACAACAAATTCTTATGAAGATCAACAAAAACGTCTTCAAATAAAAACTATAAATCAACAAATGAAGCAAATCGCTGTCCAAGGAACAGGTATCAGTCGTTGGGAAGCGCAAGTACTTGTAGATGTGATCGAAGAAGTCTACTTTTCCGAGCTCAATCAAAAGGAGCTGAAACCAGGTCAGATCAAATATCAATGTTTATCTGCTGATGAGGGACCTGGCAAACCCCTAAAGGACTGCAAAATGGTATCGGTTACCTTGACTCTCTTTGACCAACAGGACAGGGGTAATTTTTCTACAAGTAGCAATAAGGACAAAAGCATCGAACTGAGAAGAAGGCGCCTTGCTCGTATTTGCGAAGAAGCAAAAGAGCAGGGAGGGTTTTTGACTCAAGAGGACTTAGCAGAAATTTTGATGTGTGATGTACGTACAATTCGTCGAGATACTAGAGATTTAAAGAAGTTTGGCATTCTGCTACCGACAAGAGGACAGCAAAAAGATATTGGTCCAGGAGTCACTCACAGGGCAATTGCTATCCGTCACTGGTTAG
>JAFIGI010000037.1 GCA_020831465.1 Chlamydiales bacterium | reverse complement strand
ACTGTTTAAAGCCCGCCACTTGATCGAGAACTTTTTTGCTAAGTTGAAACAATACAGAGCTATTGCAACACGTTACGATAAGACAGCAAGAAATTTTCTGGCGGCTATCTATTTAGCTGCAGCAGTCATATGGTTAAATTGACAACACGCCCTAATGAAATCCCTTTTGCACACAATCGATTAGAAACCTTAATAAGCGATATCGAGTTTCATTTTACAAGAATTGGGATTATACCAATTCTCGGAACAATTACCGGTACTCTTCATGTTGTCTTTGGCATTTTCCAATCAATATCCGCTTTGTTTTTGACCGTTTTGTTAACTGTGCCGGCTTGTGCAAACCAAAACTGTTATTTCATGCTCAGAAGATCCGTTGTACACATCATCCATGGGATAGGAAATATAGGTCCAGGTATTCTAGAGCTAATACCGATAATTGGAACTCTTGTAGGTTCCTATAAATTGCTTGATGGACTCTATTCCGGCAAATCCTACTCTTTTGGAGATGCTTATCCACAAGGTGACATCATTCGGAAAAATAGGTTTAGACAGTCTACAAAGTTCCTATATTATCCCTCTTTGACTGATCCTCACTCGGCGCAATATTATAAGTATGCGTATCCTATTTAGGGCCTTTTGCTATACAAAGTCGAGTTGAAACAATCGCGTATTGAAGAATTATTTATCTTCAACTATGTCTAGAATGCAAAATTAAATTGATTTTCCTTCGATGCGCACAGCTCTGCTCTCGACTGCCGTCGGTCTTGTTGCTTTTCTTGTCTCTTTAGACGGGTTTATCGTAAACGTCGCGATCCCGACGATATCGGGAGAGCTCGGTGTGCGGTCGGATGTAGGAACATGGATCGTCACCGTCTTTACGATGTCCAGCACCCTATTTATTGCTGCCTCCAGCTTGCTAACCATTCGCTTCGGACGTATCAAAGTCTTTCTCTTTGCAACGCTTGCCTTCTCAATTTTTTCTCTATTGTGCGGCCTTGCGAGTAGTTTTGCCGAGCTTTTGATTTTTCGCGTCTTGCAAGGCGCCTCAGTAGGTCTCCTGATTCCGTTAACTTTAACGTTGATCGTCTCTGCTTTTCCCCCTAATAAGAGAAGCGTTGCGGTCGGATTATGGAGTTTCTTTGTGATGGTCAGCCCGGCGATGGGTCCCATGATCGGCGGGTTTCTCTCGACACATCTTTGGCCTTGGATGTTTTTTATCAATGTACCGCTAGGCATCATCTCCATGATTATAGTCATGGTTGTCATGGGTGGGGAAAAGGAAAGAACCGAAAAAGGACCGATCGATTATATCGGAATCGCCCTGATTTTCCTTTCCGTCTCTACCCTGCAATCGGCGCTTAACAGAGGGCAGATCGACGACTGGTTCAACTCTCCCTTCATCGTCACTCTTTTTGTCATCTCCCTGCTGAGCTTCGTCTTTTTCCTCGCTTGGGAAATCTACGAGCCCACGCCCTTTTTGCGGCTCGCGACTTTTAAAAGGCGTAACTTCACGCTCGCCGCGCTCATGATGGGCCTCGCAATGGGAATGATTTTCTCAAGTTTTATCCTTGACGCGCTCTGGGTGCAAAAGGTTCTTGGATATACCCCGCTTTGGGCAGGCTTCAGCCTGACCCCAATCGGACTCTTCCCCTTGTTTCTATATCCGATCATGGGACAGATCGTCCACTTCCTAGAAAGACGCATCTGGCTGATGATCAGCTTTTCGCTCTACGGGATTACCTTTATGATGCTCAGCCGGATCAATCTCGAAACCCCATTCATACACCTCGCATTCACACGTCTTATTCAGGGTGTGGGATTTTCGATGTTCACCGTCCCCCTCTCTCTTACCGCCATGGAAGGAGAGAGCAAGGAACGCCTCCCCTTTGTCATCTCCCTTTATTCCTTTTTCCGCACACTCTGCGTCTCGCTGACTATTCCCCTTACCACCACTCTATGGATCCATCGGGAAGCTTTTTACCAAACACGCCTTGCCGCCCGTTCTTATCCGCAAAATCCCTTCTTTCAAGAGGTGATTGAGACATTCAGCACGCTCGATACTGTAGGTAAACAGCCCTTGGCTCTCGCTAACGACCTTATCGCCGGTCAAGCTTCGACTCTTGGACTTGCCGATATCTACTACTTGTTTGGGTGGCTCTTTTTTGCCCTTATCCTGCTCGCGGTTTTTGTCAAGCCTATCAAGCAAAAGCTTTCATAGGCTCACCTATCCTGCTATACGGCTATTGCGATGATTTTTTAGCGAGCTGCCTACGGAAAATGATTACCGTTAAGAGGATACCACCTAACATCGAAATGATGCCGATGACCTCATAAAGGGAAGGAAGACGCAAGTTGTATGAATAGACAAAGACTAGTCCGAAAATTGACTCGAAAATCAGGAAGGGTCCCATGAGAGATACGGGAAGATAGACGCTTGCGCGGTTCCAAAAATAGCATCCAAGCCAGGAACAGACAATACCGAGGATCAAAGAGCCGATAAGAAAACGTACTGTCGCACTCGACCAATGAGTGAATTTTGAGAGATCGACTCCCTGTTCGAAGATGAAGGCAAAAACAATCCCCATGAGCACGGCCCAAAAGAGCGTGCAGACGCCGATTAAGGTAGCCCATTCAGTCGAAGGGATATTTGGATTGCGTTTTAAAAAGCGGGCATTATGGACCGCGTACCAGCTCCACGCAATGAGGGCAGCAAGGGCACCGGACAGCCCTATCATGTATTGCAGAGAATCGGTCGTAAAACTCCAGTCGATCTCGTTCAAATCGACCATCACCACACCGAACAGAATCCATATACAGGGAATAATCATGCTCTTAAAGGAGATCTCGCGCGCATGCCAATTACCATATAAGGCGATCACAATAGGGGCCGTTCCGATGATCAAAACAGCCAAAGGGGCAGAGGCAAAACGAATTCCTCCGATAATTCCCAGGTAGTAAATGATATTGGAGAAAAGGGCGAATGTGAACGCCTTGATCCAAGCCGTTTTGGGGATTTGACCTATCTTTTCAAATCCATACCTGAGAAAAAGGACTGCCGAGATGATACCGTAAACGAGATAACGCCCTAATACGATTTCAACCCCGGAAAAGTCGGAAAGAAACTCGGGGATCACAAAGATAGCTCCCCAAACAAAACACGCAGATATCGCAAAAAAGAGACCAAGCCACATAGACTTTCAAGTATATATATAGGAAGAATATGAATTAAACAAAATCCCTGAAAAAAAATAAATTATCTAAACCGATGCGCGCAATAGGGGCATATTTGTGCTCTTTTAGGAACCTCCATGGCGCAGTCGGCGCAATTTTTGGTGCCGGCCCCCTGCCTTTTGACCCCTAGGACCACGCGTGCTGTCCAGTAGACAACCATTAAGACAAGGACGAATTCGATGCATGAGTCGAGAAACATACCGTAGCGGATCAAAACGGGTTCTTTTCCTGGAAAGAATGTGATCTCGAAGTTGAAATTTGCCAAACTCTTTCCCCCGATCAATGCCCCGATCGGCGGCGTCAAGATGTAGGTCACAAAGGCGTTGACGACTTTCACAAAAACCCCCGCAAGAGCCAAACCGATAGCCACATCAAACATCGTCGTCTTGGCAACGACCCTCTTGAAAGTCCCGCTGCTGAAGAGTTTTTTATAAATGTTCATGCCATTCGTTCTAACTTTTCAATATATTCTCTGCAATGATATGATGCGGATTTGAAGCAAAAGACAATGATTATAAACATTTTAGGAAAAACTCACCCCGGATTCAAACTTCCCTTTTACGAATCGCTTGTGCCGGCCGGTTTCCCTTCGCCTGCCGATGATTACCTAGAACGGCAGCTCGACTTGCACGATCTGCTCGTTGAGCATCCCGAAGCGACTTTTTTCGTCCGTGTTGAGGGAGATTCGATGATGGGGGCAGGGATGCGCTCGGGCGACGTCCTGATTGTTGACCGCTCCCTGAAGGCGGCGCATGGAAAAATCGTCGTCGCTCTGCTTAATGGAGAGTTCACAGTAAAACGGCTTATTTTTAAAGGAGATAAGATCCATCTAGCGGCAGAAAACCCGCGTTTCCCGCCGTTGGAAATCACGGAGGAATCCGATTTTCAGGTTTGGGGCGTGGTCACCTATGTCATCCATCGCGCTCGTTGATTGCAATAACTTTTACGCCTCTTGCGAGCGGGTCTTCAACCCGAAATTGCGCGGCCGGCCGCTCGTCGTCCTTTCGAACAACGACGGCTGCATCGTCGCCCGCTCTTCCGAAGCCAAGGCGCTGGGGATTCCGATGGGGGCTCCCTACTTTCAGTGGGCCGACTTTATGCGCGCCCGCGATGTAGTCGTCTGCTCATCCAACTATGCCCTTTACGGCGACCTCTCCTACCGCGTGATGCGCACGCTTGAACGCTTCAATCCCGAGATGGAGATCTATTCGATTGACGAAGCCTTTCTTTGGGTCGGCGATTTGGAAGATCCTGTCGACCATTGCCGCGCTATCCGCGAGAAGGTGCTCAGATGGACAGGCATTCCCGTCTCAATCGGGATCGCCCCGACTAAAACTCTGGCCAAAGTCGCCACGCGGATCGCGAAGAAGCTGGAAGAGGGCGTCCATCTGCCTGAGGATTTCGCTCCGATTTTGGAGGAGATGCCTGTTGGAGATATTTGGGGTATCGGGCGGCGCCTGGCTCAATTCTTGTCCAAACGGGGCGTGCACACCGCAGCCCAACTCCGCGACAAGGAAGAGGCTTGGGTGCGGAAAAACCTCACCGTCGTTGGATTGCGTCTTGTTTGGGAGCTGCGCGGCATTTCTTGCCTGCCGCTCGATCAAGCGCCGTCAGCTAAACAAAGCATCATGACTTCCCGCTCGTTCGGCCGGCCGATTCTCTCAAAAGAGGAGCTTGCTGAGGCGATCGCGGCTTACGCAGCGCGCGGGGCCGAAAAGCTGCGCGAGGAGGGCAGGGTCGCCAGCTGGCTCGAGGTCTTCATCACCGGGAAAGAGTATGCGAAGCAGGCCCATCTCGTCCTTCCCGAGCCGACTAGCTTCACCCCGACTCTTATCTCCTATGCTAAGCAGGGTCTAGAGACCCTTTACCGGGCCGGCCACGCCTATAAAAAAGCGGGAATCTTGCTCGGCGGACTCGTTCCGGAGAATAGCTTCCAGCGCGACCTATTTGTCGACCGGACTGATGGGGAGAAGAAAAGGGCGGCGATGGCACTTCTCGACTACGCCAATCAGAAATTCGGATACGCCGCGCTGAAATTCGCCGCTGAAGGAATCGAGCGGCCATGGAGGATGAAACGGGAGCTGCGCTCCCCTTGCTTCACGACCCGCTGGGATGACCTTTTAACAATCCATATTTGAACGCATCAATGCGTTCATCTTTTTATTAAGGCTTGAATAGATATAATGAGCAGCTATGGATCAGATTTTCGGCTATATCGAGCGGATCACCTTTGCCAATCCGGAGAACGGCTTTACTGTCGCACGGCTCAAGCAGCCACGCAAACAGGAACTCACAACCGTCGTCGGGGCAATGCCGGGGCTGGCGCCGGGAGAGAGCGTCCGCCTGCTAGGCGAATGGAAAATGAACGCGACCCACGGCCTCCAGTTCGTCGTAACGGAGTGTCATATTGAGACCCCGTCAGATGTTGTGGGGATCCAAAAATACCTCGAATCGGGAATGGTGCGGGGGATCGGCCCGATCTATGCTGAACGGATTGTGAAGATGTTCGCAGAGAAGACACTTGAGGTAATCGATCACTCACCCCACTGCTTGCTCGAGGTGAATGGGATCGGGGAGAAACGGGTCGAAAAGATCCGCCAGTGCTGGCAAGAGCAGAAAGCGATCCGCTCAGTGATGCTCTTTCTGCAGAAGTATGGAGTCAGCCCCGCATTTGCGCAAAAGCTCTATAAGCTTTACGGGGATCAGACGGTCGGCAGAATTCAGGAAAATCCCTACACACTTGCTCGTGAGATCAGGGGGATCGGCTTCAAGTCGGCTGACAAAATTGCAGAAAAGCTAGGCTTCCCGAAGGATGCCGCGCAGCGGATCGACTCGGGGATCGAGTACACCCTCCTGGAGCTCGCTGACGAGGGACATACATGTTTTCCCCTTGACGAGCTCTGCATCAAAGCCCAAGAACTGCTCGGAGTGGATGTCAGGGGAAGGATCGACGCACTTCAACAAGAAGAGCGGATCGTGATTGAGGAGGAAACCATCTGGCTAAAAGGGTTACGACTCGCAGAAAAGGGGATCGCGCGCGAGCTCAAGCGGTTGATCAAAGGAAAGAGCCGTCTGAGAAAAGTCGATACCGAGAGAGCGGTGGAATGGGCTGAAAAACAACTGCGGATCGAATTGGCCGAAAATCAAAAAAAGGCCGTAAAAAGCTCTCTCGAAGAGAAGTTCCACATCATTACCGGCGGCCCCGGAACGGGAAAGAGTACGATCACAAAAGCCATCCTCGCGATTACGGAGAAATTGAGCCGGCAGATCATCCTCGCCGCACCAACAGGTAGGGCGGCCAAGCGGATGAGCGAGATCACTAAGCGGGGGGCATCTACAATCCATAGCCTTTTGCAGTTCGATTTCAGTAAGGGAGGTTTTAAACGGAATCGGGAAAACCCGCTTGTCTGCGATCTGCTTGTAATCGACGAGGCGAGCATGATCGAGACAAGCTTGATGTACAGCCTGCTTAAAGCGATCCCCGACCATGCTCGAGTCTTGCTTGTGGGAGATGTCCACCAGCTTCCAAGCGTTGGCCCCGGAGCCGTACTGAAAGATATGATCGAGAGCGGCGCTACTCCCGTGACCGAGCTGACGGAGATTTTTAGGCAGGCCGCAGGTTCGCGCATCATCACCAACGCCCATAAAATCAACGCAGGAGAGTTTCCCGACCTATCGATCGAGAAACAGGCCGACTTTTTTTTCGTAAAGGGTGAAGAACCCGAAAGAGCGCTAGAGAAAATCGTCGAATTGGTTTCGGAGCGCCTGCCCAAGTTCTACCGCCTCGACCCGATCGAGGAGATCCAGGTCCTCGCCCCGATGAAACGCGGTTTGATCGGGATCGAAAACCTCAACCGCGTCTTGCAGCAAAAGCTCAACCCACGGGAAGACGCAATCCTGCATGGCGGACGCCGTTTTGGAGTCAGCGACAAGGTCATGCAGATCAGAAATGACTATAACAAAGAAGTTTACAACGGCGATATCGGCCGGATCAAAAAGATCGACCGCGAAGAGCAGGAGATAACCGTCACCTTTGACGGCCGCCCAGTCGTCTACCCCTTCTTCGATCTTGATGAGTTAGTCTTGGCCTATGCCGCTTCCGTCCATAAATATCAGGGCAGCGAATGCCCCTGCGTGGTGATCCCCGTGCATACCACGCACTTTATGATGCTTCACCGCAACCTTCTCTATACGGCGGTCACAAGAGGCAAGCGGCTGGTGGTTCTTGTCGGAACCGGAAAGGCGATCGCCATTGCCGTCTCCAGAAACGACGCCATCAAGCGCCATACAGGCCTTAATAAAACCCTTAATAAAAATTTTATTTTCCTGTAAACACTTAGTTTGTTATATAATCTCACTTATTTTTTTCTATTATTTAAAAAAACATTATAATTAAGTTTATGTATAATATCCCCCAACTTGCAAAAAGATACTTTCAAGTTTCGCTTCCCGACCAGATCAAAAAAGCCCCATGGCTCGATATCGGATTGGTTGTAGGTGCTGTTGCCCTGACAACGATCGGACTTCTGACCCACTTCCACGTTCTTCACCATATCGGCAGCCTTTCTCAGGATGCTATACAAAAAGGCGCTATCGGAGGGGTGGTTGGCCTTGTGTTTCTAGAAGCAAGTCAACGACTTTTTAGAAATTTTTGCCTTAAGAAAAAGATTGAACCAGTTGATTTCAAGAAACTTGATGAACCGAAACCATTTAATTTCGAATTTAAAAACTACACTGTGAGAGGTTCTATCCCAGAAAATATCCACGAAAGGTTAGAAGAAGCGATTAGGAAGGCAATCGAAGGGGAAGAAGCGGATAAGAAAAATGCGATTAAGAAAGTGGTTTATCAACAAGAAATTGAACAAGGTTGGATTTTAGCCGAAGAGAAGAGCGAGAATAAATCGGAGACTATTTTTTTTGAAAAATATTATAAAGGGTTTGCCTCATACCTTTACGCTTTTTGGGGGTATGGATACCAGGAACCTACATATATCTATTTTTTCAACCTTCCAGAATTAATAAAAACTAAAATTAAGGACAGTCAAATCAATATTCGTCCTGGAGAGCTAAGAGAAGGTGCAACTCTTTCTATTCTTCCCCTTGAAAATAAAGAAGTAATCTCCTTTTTAGATATGGCATTTAAAGAGACGAATTGTAGCGAAACAGTCTTCTTGCAAATCGGTAATGAAGAACCCGTAACCGTTAGATACAAGAAAGGTAAAAGAGCTTAAGAAATATCGGCGCCGGCGGGAAGGTCGTCTAAGGTCACCAGCTCAAGCGCGTTGTCCAGGCTGCCCGCTAAAACCATCCCTTGGCTCTCCACGCCCATAATCGTCGCCGGTTTTAAATTGGCCACAACCACCACTTTCTTTCCAATCAGTTCTTCTGCCGTGTAGTGCTGGCTGATGCCGGAAAGCAAGGTGCGCGTTTCAAATCCTAAATCGACTTCGAGCTTCAAGAGTTTTTTGCTTTTGGGCAATTTCTCAGCTTTGCGGATCAAGCCGACGCGTAAATCGACTTTGGCGAAATCGTCGATCCCAATCGTCTCTTTAAGGGGCGCGTAAGGCGGCTCCTTTTTCTGCATCGCGTTTTTGTGCATCTCTTCGAGTTTGGCAGTTTCCATTTTAATTACATCGTCCTCTATTTTTTGGAAAAGGATGGTAGGTTTGGAAAGGGTCTTTCCCGCTTCTAGCTGCAATTCAAAAATATCCTTCCAGATATGCTCCTCGAGGGGCTTTTCTAAACCGAGCATCTTCCAAATCTTCTCAGCTGTTTGGGGAATAATTGGAAAAGAGAGGCCGGCCAGCGCTTTTAAACACTGAAGGCAGAGCGCAATTGTCGTACCCATGATGGGACGCCGCTCCTCCTCTTTGGCATCTTTCCAGGGAGTCTTTGCGTCAAAGTAGGCATTGCCTGTTTGGGCAAGTTCCATAATGAGCTGACTCGCGCGACGCAGTTTGTAAGATGCATAACTCTCTTCCACCTCGAGAGTTAGACGGTTAATCTCGTTAAGGAAGCGGTGGTCGGCCTCTTCAAGCTCTCCCTCAGGAGGGATTTTTCCCTCGCAGTTGTTCTGGAGGAAGACAAGAACCCGGTTCACCAGGTTGCCCAATTTTCCAAGAAGTTCGGAGTTGCAGCGCGTTTGAAAATCCCTCCAGGTAAATTCGGAATCGCCCGTTTCGGGTGCATTCGCAGCGAGTGCGTAACGGATTTGATCAGTTTGGAAACGGGAGAAAAAGTCGCCCAAATCGATGATCCATCCCTCTGACTTGCTAAACTGCCTCCCTTCAAGGTTGTAAAACTCGTTTGCAACCAAATCGTCGACGATCTTATAGGGCTGGTTCTGCCCCATGACCATCGCCGGAAAGAAGATCGCATGAAAAGGGATGTTGTCCTTTCCGATAAACTGGACATACTTGGTTTGCGGATCGCACCAGTAGCTCTTCCAAGCTTCCGGCTCGCCTCTCTTCTCAGCCCACTCCTGCGAGGCGCTGATGTAGCCGATAGGCGCATCGAACCAGACATAAAAGACTTTATCTTTCGCCTCTTTGAGAGGGACGGGAACTCCCCATTCGAGATCGCGAGTTATCGCGCGAGGACGCAAATCATCTAAATAGGCGCGTGCAAAATGGGTGACGTTCGGCTTCCAGGGACGTGTGTTGATAAAAGGATCGAGCTTCTCCTTAAACTTATCGAAACGTAAAAACCAATGAAGTGTCTTTTTCAGGACCAAGGGGGCTCCCGTCATCTTCGATCGAGGGTACTTCAGGTCTGTCGCTTCGTAGCTCGCCCCGCATTTGACACACTCGTCTCCGCGCGCCTCCTCAAAGCCACAGCTTGGGCAGGTGCCGACGACATAGCGGTCGGCCAAAAAACGTTGGTCTGCTTCGGAATAGAGCTGCTCCGTCTCTTTGGCTTCGATAAAACCATTCGCGTCAAGATCGCGAAAAAAATCCTGCACGATAGGAGCGTGACTTCTGCATGTGGTACGCGAAAAGTGGTCGAATCGGATGCCCAGGGTTTTGAAAAGCTCAAGATTGACCTCATGGAAATAGTCGGCTTGCTGCTTGGGGGTCCGCCCTGCCAGCTCAGCGCTCAAGGTGATCGCAACGCCATACTCATCCGATCCGCAAATGTAGAGCACATCATTCCCGCGAAGGCGCTCGAAGCGGGCATAGCAATCGGCCGGAAGATAGGCCCCCGCAATGTGGCCGAAATGCAGAGGTCCGTTCGCGTAAGGGAGGGCAGAAGTAATCAGGATCTTTTGCATTAGACGGCTTCTTTTTCTTCTTCTATGTTCTCTACTTCCTCAAGGTTGGGAAGCTTATCGCCGCTGGTGGCAATGAGTTCCAGGACATCGTTTGCGGGATTCGAATCGATCCCTTCTCCACGGTCCACTCTGACTTTGGCCAATGAAATTGCGTAATTGACAAGAGAAAAGGGGTTAGTGAACCGCTTATTCAACTGTTCATTGGTTAAAGTATTTTTAAGTGACATAGTACTCATCTCCTTTTGTGCTCTTCAGCAATGAAAATGCTGCGTAAAATTTGGTAAGTTACCTCTAGATCATCATTTATGATGTGATAATCATATCGAGGAGCGAGCGCGATCTCCTGCTTTGCCCACAAGAGGCGCTCCTGAATTTTTTCTTCATTTTCGGTTCGCCGTTTGAAAAGCCGTTTGCGCAACTCCTCAAAAGAGGGAGGGCTGATAAAAATGAAGGTCGCAGGAACTTTTCCGAAAATCTGCATTGCCCCCTGAGTGTCAATGACAAGAACGACATGCTTCCCCTCTTGTAAAAGGCGGTCTATTTCCTCTTTACGGGTTCCGTAATAATTCCCAAAGACCTTTGCATGCTCGAGAAATTCACCCGCTTCCACTTTTGTCTCAAACTCTTGAATCGAAATAAACTCGTAATGGCGCTCCGCGATCTCTCCGGGACGCGGCTCACGGGTCGTTGAGGAACAGCTCTCCGCGATCTCATCAGGAAACTCCTTTAGTATCATTTCAACAAGAGTCGACTTACCTGTTCCAGCCGGCGCCGAGATGACAAATAAAAGCCCCTCACCCTTATTCCCTAAAACTTTTTTACTCAATGTTTTGCACCTGTTCCCGCATCTTTTCCAACTCGCCTTTTGCTTTGACGACTTGCTCCGTGACCGCGATAGCCGCCGCTTTCGATCCGATTGTATTAATCTCCCGATTGAGCTCTTGAATCAAAAAGTCGAGGGTTTTACCCCTTGTTTCAGCCGACTCGACGGGCGGTTTTTCCAGCATCTGGCGAAACTGGGTGGCATGGCTCCTAAAGCGGACAATCTCTTCCGTGATATCGACTCGCTCGGCGAAAAGAGCTACCTCGCGCAAAATCCGCTCCTCATTTTCGGGGCTCCCCCCGAGGAGCTCCCCAAGCCGTTCGATAAGCTTCCGGCGGTATTTTTCGCTCCCGTCGCCGGCATGCGCTTCTATCTCACTGATATACTCATCGAGAATGAGGGTCCGTTCACGCAAGTCTTTAGCAAGAGCTCCTCCCTCTTTTTCTTTCATCTCTAAAAGATGGTCGAGCGCTTCATCGAGGCTTTCTTCTAAGGCTTTCAAGAAGCCCTCTTCCTCAGGAAGCTCCTCTTCAAAAGAGAGCAACTCTTTTTCCTGAGCTAACAACGCCAGGCCGACGCTTGCTTCCAACCCGAGTTCAAAGGCGATCTGCTCCCAGGCGCTTTTAATTCCTTTTGCCAATGAGAGGTTGGGAATCACTTTGACAGGGGTTTGCACTTCGGAACGCCAACCAACAAAAACGTTGACCATTCCCCGTCCCACCCTTTTCGAGACTTTTTTTCGTAAAGGGATCTCGAAGCGGGCGAGGAGCTTAGGCAGGTTGATATTGACTTCCAAGTAACGACGATTGACGCTCTGTATCTCCACTGTAAAGCTTCCATAGGCAAACGAAGAAGCTCCACGCCCATAAGCGGTCATGCTTTTTAACTGAAAGGGCTGCTTTGACATGACCGAATATCATCTCGAAAAAAGGCTATAATGTCAAGAGATAGCCTCTGGCAGCAATTTCGCCTCCTCGATCCCACCTTTGCACATCATCAACCCATTTTTTAGGAATGGCATCCCTTCCGTAAATTGCACCGGCGATCTGCCCGGTAATCGCTCCTACGGTATCTGCGTCCCCTCCGCGCATCGCCGCTTTTCTAAGGGCCTCTTCAAAACTAGCGGTTGTATAGACGCAATGGAGCGCCATCGCCAAAGCATCCATCACGTAAAACCCGATGTGGTTAGACTGCTTACACTCAGGATTGGAAGGGAAATGTGGATCGACCCCATTCAATTTTTCCAATGCCTCGCCTTTAGGATTTTGCGCCCACCCGCTTACGGCTAGTTCGTTAACCGATTGCACACTGCACTTAAATTCATTAAGTTTTTTCTTGATCGAATTTTTGATCTCCTCGGGATCTTCCTCTTTGATGTGAAGGGCTAAAAAGAGAATATATGCCATCAGTTCACAGCAGGCAGCTGCCTCTTCGCCCTGATGCGTCGTCTTGCTTTGACGAAATGCGAGTCTTCTTGCTTCGTCTATCTCTTTGGCCCTAATTGCGACAGGGCCGTTGCGCATCAAAGAGCCGTTTCCCGACGTAAATTGCTCTCCTGTGTTAGTAGGACGAGATAGGGTCGTATCGTCTAAGGAGATTTTTTCAATCGCTTGAAGTGATTGAACATTATCGCTACCCAGACCGACTGATGTCTTGTAGGCTCCCTTAGTAAAAGGCGTGTTGTAACCGTGCTGCCACCAATCACGAAAGGCCAATACCAACTGAGTTTCATTCAAAACACGATCAATATAAAGCATATCAGCCAGACAAAGTCCGAGTGAGGTACCATCGGTCCATTGCCCAGGATTGAGCTTATATAAAGGATTTTTAACACCTTCCTGATACCCCTCAGCTTGGAAAGGTAAATGCTTAAAAAGAGCTCCCACTGAATCCCCCACTGCCATACCAAGCATGATTCCGATCGCCCGCTCCTGAAATTTACTGAAACGCTCTGCCTGAACAAATTTTACAGTTTCAGGCCTGATAAAAGAGTAATCGGACATGCCCCCGAAAGGATTGCCGAGCTTATGTGCGCGTTCTATAAAGGAAAACCACGGTGCGTTCTATCGAACTCACTTGATTATCATCTTGCGAAACCACGATGCGCTTCTTGGGGCTTGCTCTACAAGCTGCGATTACAATGGGGATCAGTCCGGCTCCTATGCCGGCGCCGGCAGCTCCAAAGGCAGCTATTCCATAGATATTGTAGAGGCAGCCGGTCGCAGTAAGTCCCCCGATCATCACGATCACCCCTAAAGCGACGAGGAACGCCTTCAAGGAAGGCCTCTCAAATGGAGCCTTAAAGGCTCGAGAGTGAGATGAAGCGTTAACACTGAGCATATTGAGTCACATGGTTGAATGTTTTTCTGTGGATGGGAGAGGGGCCATATCTCGCAAGAGCCTTTCGGTGCTTCTCAGTTCCATACCCCTTATGTTCATCAAAACCGTATTCGGGATAAAGCGCATGATATCGAAACATCAGTTCATCTCGTATCTCTTTTGCGATAATCGAGGAGGCTGCGATCAGCTGAGAACGCCGATCTCCTTGAATCACCATCTGAGCAGGGATATTCTCTACGGAGAGCGCAACATTCCCGTCGACCAAGAGATAATCAGGTCGCTCGGGGAGTTTCAACACAGCGGCGCTCATCGCACGCAGTGTCGCCTGTAAAATATTGACCTCATCGATTACATCAGCATCAATAATTCCAACTCCGTAAAGGAGTTGGGGATGCCGCGTAAGTTTTTCATAAAGCGCTTTGCGCTTTTTCTGAGTGAGGAGCTTGCTATCGTTGATCCCCGGAAAAAATAGTGCGCTTTTAAAGAGGCAAGCCACGGCTACAACAGGGCCTGCCAAAGGACCGCGACCCGCTTCGTCTACTCCTGCGATCTGGCGATAGCCTTTCGCCACAGCTTGGCGCTCTAACTCGACAAGTTCTAAAAGGCGCTTATCTTCATTCGGGGGTTGTCGTTTCGACTGGTTCTTGCTCGGCCACTTCGTATTCGACACGCTCTTCGCTCTCTGTAAATTCGGTCTCGTTAATGCGTTCCTGTTTCACTTCAGCAGCTTTACGCGACTTGCGTACGCCGATCTTCTCTTTGATTTTTGCCGCCTTGCCGGTCTTTCCGCGCAAGTCATAGAGCTTGGCGCGTCGCACATCGCCTTGCTTGACAACCTGAATCTTGACGATACGGGGGCTATGCAGGTAAAAGACCCGCTCCATCCCTTCTCCATAAGAAACGCGGTGGAGCGAAAAGGTTTCGGAGAGGCCGCGTCCTTTGCGAGCAATGACAGTCCCTTGGAAGACTTGAATGCGCTCTTTCTCCCCTTCGATAATTTTTGTCGAAACGCGGATAGTATCCCCAATGTGAAATTCGGGTATTTCTTGTTTTAGTTGTTCACTTTCAAAATCTTCAATCAAGGCATCCATTTTTGCTAATCCTTAACTTGTTTTATAAATAATCGTTCATATAAGTCGGGCCGAACCTTGCATGTTTTGGCAAGAGCCTGCTCCTTTCTCCAAGCGGCAATTTCAGCGTGGTTTCCATCCAAAAGAACTTCCGGAACGCGCTCCCCTTGAAAGACCTCGGGGCGGGTATAGTGGGGGCAGTCGAAAATTCCCTCCTCAAAAGATTCTTTATTCGCCGCCTCAGCATTTCCAAGCACGCCCGGGATAAAGCGTGATACCGCGTCCACTAATACAATTGCCGCAAGCGCTCCGTTCGTGAGCACGTAGTCCCCAATACTAATCTCTTCATCCACCTCTTTCGCCAATACCCGTTCATCAATCCCTTCATAGTGGCCGCAAAGCAAGATCAGGTGGGGCATCTTCGCAAGTTCGCGACATCTCGCAGGTGTGAGAATGCTCCCTTGGGGCGAGAGGTAAATCACATGCGATTCTTCGCGCCTCACATCATCAATCGCCCGGCTGACAGGTTCCGGTTTTATCACCATCCCAGGACCACCCCCGTAAGGACGGTCGTCTACTTTGCGGTGTTTATCAAAGGCAAAATCGCGGATTTGCGTATGATGAATATTGAGAAGCCCTTTTTGCCTCGCCCGTTTCAAAATGCTTTCGTCGAAGGGGCCTGAAAAATATTCAGGGAAAAGAGAGAGAATCTCAATATCCATCTTGAGCCTCTTTAAGCGAGTGCAGCCTCCTTTTTACGAGAACTCTTACGCTTTGCACTCTCTTTTACACGCTTTTCCTGCTCTTTTTTGCGCATCTCCTTAAAAACTTCGGGCGCCCCGCGTGCGACAAGCTTCTCAGCCTTTTCGGAGAGAACCGCTCCTTGTCGCAACCAGTGGAGGACGCGCTCCCCTTCAATTTTGAGGTTTTTCTGAGCTTCCTCTTCATGCGGATTATACCATCCAAGAAGTTCAACGTATTTCCCATCGCGTGGAGCGCGAGAATCGCTCAGTACTAAACGATAGACAAGGCAATTCTTTCTTCCTTGCTGTCGTAGACGAATTTTCAATGCCATTACATTCCTCCCATCATTTTCTCTAACATCTTTTTATTGGGGGCATTTTTAAAAAACTGTTTTGATTTCTTAAAGCTCTTCTTAAGCTTGTTGATATCTTGGATCGTCGTGCCGCTTCCGCGCGCGATGCGCTTCATCCGGCTCATCGAGAGCTCATCTTTTTCCCGACGCTCACGGGGCGTCATCGAAAGGATCATCGCTTCGATCTTAAAAAATTCTTTCTCTGACTCCTCGAAATCGGGAATCTTCGAAGCGCCCGGCATCATTTTAAGCAATCCCTTGAATGAACCCATCTTCCGCACGGCTTGCATCTGCTTGAGATAGTCTTCATAGGTGAAACTGGCCTTGCGCATTTTCTCCTCAAGGTCTTTCGCCTCTTCGTCCGATATATGCTCTTTAGCCTTCTTCACCAAATTGATTGTATCACCCATTCCGAGGATCCGGTCGGCCATCGAATTCGCATTGAAAATCTGCAGGTCTTCGATTTTCTCACCGATCCCTTCAAACTTCAACGGCTTCCCCGTGACCTCCTTAATGGAGATCGCGGCCCCCGCGCGCGTATCTCCGTCAAGCATCGTCAGAATCGTTCCGGTTACGGCCAAGCGTTTGTTAAAGGCATCGGCTGTGGTTACGGCATCCTGCCCCGTTGCAGCGTTTGCAACGAAAAGAATTTCGTGGGGAGCAGCCACTTTTTTGATCTGCTCCAGTTCTTTCATCAACGCATCATCGATATGGAGACGTCCGGCAGTGTCGAGAATCACGACATCATGCCCCCCTTCACTTGCCGTTCGCATCGCCCTCTTTACGACGTTTACCGGGTTTTTCTCCCCTTCGACGGCAAAGACGGGCACATTAATTTGTGCGCCAAGCGTTTTCAGCTGCTCCACTGCGGCAGGCCGTTGCAAATCGCAGGCAACGAGGAGGGGTTTTTTGCGGTAGTCAGGCTTCGACAAAAAGGCAGCTAGCTTGGCTGCATGTGTTGTCTTTCCCGCCCCCTGAAGACCGCAGAGCATGACAACGGCAGGCGTCTGATTAAGTTGCAAAACAGCCTCTCCACCGCCCATCAGCGCAACAAGCTCGTCGTGGATGACCTTAATAAACTGCTGGCCCGGAGAGACAGATTTAATCACTTCTTCGCCGAGCGCTTTTTCTTTAACGCGCTTAATAAAATTTTTAGTGACACCATAATTGACATCGGCATCTAGAAGTGCCAATCGCACTTCGCGCACCGCATCGGTGACATTCTCCTCAGTCAGCCGTTTTTTCCCGGCAATTTTGGAGAATACATCGGTTAATTTATCGGTTAAAGATCCAAACATAGACAACAATCATACAGGATAAATTCAATCCCTTTCAAGGAAAAAGAAACGGGTATGCCCCGCCCAATCATTCTCAATCCGCCCTCTTCCGTTAAATATTTTTTTGATATCTTCTCCCTGACCGCTCCCAATTTCAAGCCAAGCGATACCTCTCGGATTGAGAAAATCAAAGAGCCGGTCAGCGATCCGTTTATAGAAGGAAAGCCCGCCGACCAGGGCCATTTTAGGCTCCGCTTTTACTTCGGGCGCCAGATCGGCATACTCCTCTTCGGTCACATAGGGTGGGTTGCATACAAAAAAATCGCATTTTTCCCCTTCAAAAGGCGCGAACAAATCCCCTTGCTTAAAGACGACTCCCTCTCCATTTTGGCGGGCGACCGCAAGAGCCTTTTCGGAAAGGTCTGATAAAACGACATTAAGCGAGGGGAATTTCCTTTTCAAGGCATGGCCGATGCAGCCCGATCCGCAACACATATCCCAGAGCGTCTTTCCTTCGATTGTGCGATTTTTCAGTGTTTCCGCGATTTTTTCTACCAGGATCTCAGTCTCCGGGCGCGGAATGAGGACATCAGGTGTCACTCTAATCGAGAGATCGCAAAATGAGACTCTGCGGGCTATATAAGCGGCGGGTTCGCGAGCGGCGCGCCGCAGAACAGGTTCGCGTAGCTTAGCAAGCTCTTCTTGGGTAAAGGGATGTTCAAACCGCAAATAAAGATCGATACGCCGGACTCCAAGCGCATCGGCGATCACTTCTTCGGCTTCCCGTCGAGGGCGTTCGATCCCTCTTTCCTTAAGAAAGGCCTCCGAACGGCGGATCACATCAAGCAGAGTCATCACGCGGAAAGCTTCTCTTGGTAATAGTGTTTGACAAGCTGTTCAGTGAACATATCGAGCTCGCCTTCCATCACTTGATCGAGATTGTAGAGCGTCAAGTTGATGCGGTGATCCGTTACGCGGTTTTGGGGGAAATTATAAGTGCGGATTCTCTCTGAGCGATCGCCGCTTCCAATTTGTGATTGTCGGAGGGAAGCCTCTTCGGCCATCCGCTTTTGACGCTCGATGTCGGCGAGCTTCGCGCTTAAAAGGCGAAGCGCTTTATCGCGGTTTTTATGTTGGCTCCGCTCATCCTGGCAGTAAGCGACAATCCCTGACGGTAGATGGGTGATGCGGACGGCGGAATCGGTGACGTTGACATGCTGGCCGCCCGCACCGGAAGCCCGGTAAGTATCGATACGCAGATCTTTCTCATCCAGTTCGATCTCTTCCTCTTCAGTTGGCTCGAGCATCACGGCAACGGTGATCGCGGAAGTATGCACCCGCCCCTGAGCTTCGGTTTCAGGTACGCGCTGCACGCGATGGGTACCAGCTTCATATTGGAGAAACCGCTTCACCTTCGCACCCGAGACGGCCATGATGTACTCCTTATAGCCGCCCGCCTCCGAAGGACTGCAGGTAAGGGATTCATATTTCCACCCCTTCTTGTCGGCATAGAGTTGATACATCCGTACGCAATCGCCGACGAAAAGAGCCGCTTCGTCCCCTCCTGTCCCTGCGCGCAATTCCAAAAGCACATTCCGGTCATCATCAGGATCGGGAGGAACCAAAAGAGTTTCGAGTTTAATCTCCAAGGCAGGTAGGCGGGCTTCGAGCTGGCCGATCTCTTCTTCAAGAAGCGCGCGCATCTCCTTGTCTTTTTCAGAAAGGTAGAGTTCTCGATTCTCATTAAGAGCCTTGCGGGCAGCAAAAAGTTCATCAGCGGCGCTTTTTACATCGGATAGATAGGCGTGCTCTTGAGTCAGCTCGCGATAGGTTTTCGGGTCGTTAAAGACATCAGGATCGGCGAGCGACTCCTCTACTTTTGAGAAGCGTTGTAAAAGATCGGCAACTTTCTTTTCCAATTGCGTTTACTTCTTCTTCTTTTTTTTAGTCATTTTCTTTTCTGCAGCTGCCTTCTCTTGTTCCGCTTGCTCGTGCTTTTGTTGCCCCTGTTCCTGTTTCTTCGCGTAGCGCTTCAAGAACTTGTCAACACGCCCTTCGGTATCTATAAATTGCTTGCTGCCCGTAAAGAAGGGATGGGAAGCTGAGGAGACGGTGACATAGTGGACCGGATACTCTTTCCCTTCGTACATTTCTCTCTCCTTGGGACTCAGCGTCGAACCGCAAACAAACTTTGTTCCTGTAGAGGTATCAACGAAAAGAATATCTTGATAAGCGGGATGTATTTCTTTTTTCATGCTTAGCTCCGAAAAATAGTGATTGAAGTCGATAAATTTACCTTCTACCTTGGAAAAAGACAAGCAAAATTGTATACTGAATGACTATGAAAAAGTGGATTCTGATTTTTTGTTTTTTAGGAGCCGGAGCCCTCTTTGGCGAGATCCGTCTTAAAGAGAAGCTAGCCGAAGCGAACCCGGGCAGCTTTATAGTGACCGAGCAAAGCAAAAATTTTACATTGCTTCATATTCGCGACCGTTCCGATTGTGCGATCGTTATCGAAGAGGTGACGATACCCGCAGCCCGTTACGCGCGCAATCCTATTCCCTGGCGGAAATGGTTCGAAAGTGGCGCTCCCGGGCACACTTCTTGGATGATCTCGCACGTCAACCTTGAAACTGGCAGGTTCGAACAAACTTATTCATTTACTTACCGGGGATGGATAAGTATTACCAATTCAGATTCTTTCCTCACGACGCTTTTAAACCTCCCCTTCTGCGCCGTTCCTGAGGAAAAACGCCGGCGCGTCGGAGTCGCGCCGGGACACAACAAACCCGACTATAGGCCGATCTGGAATCCCTTTTTGACGGTAGAAGGACAGCGCCTGCGTATCCCCTTTACCGTCTGGCGCGGACGGTGGCCCTCAGACGGCAGCGAACTTGCCCAAAAAATAATCGAGATCTACCTCCCATGCGAGATCTCTGATTCAGATCTTCCCGATTATCCTACCTATTTCCCCTACTGGATAGAAGTCGATGGAAAGATCGGTACGGCCAGAGTGCGGATCATCGACTCAGGAACGGGAGCGCATTCACCCAAGCCAAAACTTGCTTTTAAAGATGATTTATAAACAATTCGCCTAATAAACCAACCTGAACACAGGCTTTTCTGCATCAACAACTTATACCGATTTGATTTGTCTCTTAATTTTTTATAGACAGGTTATCGACACACTTTCCACAATCTAGAGAGTTCTAAATGGCAAACCGTAGAAGCTATAGGCGTAGGAATGTCGTACACTCTTTTCAAGATTGCTTGTAATAGAGCTCTGAGATAAACTGGTAAACTATGTTTTTACGAAAATGTCGACGCATATTACGTAATGGGGTTCGCCTTCTTAAAAAAAAGGGAGGGCGTCTCATCGAGCGGGATCGAATCGAATTTGAGAACGACCTGCGCGCTTTAGATAAGGCGATTCTTAACAACAATACTTCTGAAGCTACAGAGATCGCAAAACGTGTAAACTCTTTTATCAAGACCCACTTTCCTAAGTCCCCTTTAGAGCAAATCAAAGAGATAGCCTATGCACTTGGATTTGCCATTGTTGTTGCCTTTTTGATCCGGCAATTCTGGTTTGAACTCTACGAAGTTCCGACAGGTTCAATGCGCCCCACTGTTAAAGAGCTCGACCGGATGGTCGTATCCAAAACGACATTCGGCCTTCACATCCCCTTTCTCGATAAAACGCTTTTCTACTCCGATAGTCTGATCAAAAGGGCCGGAATCATCGTCTTTACTGTTGCAGGAATGGATGTTCCTGATAGGGACATGCTCTATTTCTACCTCTTTCCGGGCAAAAAACGCTATATCAAACGTGCTATGGGAAAACCGGGAGATACTCTTTACTTTTACGGCGGTTATCTTTATGGAATCGATAAAGAGGGGGAACCGATTATCGATATGGCCGACCCCGACTTCTTGGAACGCTACGGCATTGAGCGCATCGATCATATCCCGTTTATTACATTCGACGGAAAAATGAATGTCGGCAATGCGATCGCACCGAATGTCTATGATTCGGTCCAGATTAAACAAATGAACCGCACCGTTGGTAAGATGCAACTAACGCGAACTGGAAAGATAGAGGGCTCCTTCTACGACGGTAGGGCCTGGATGCCTGACAGACCTGAGGCGCTAAAAGCTCCTCACGACTCCCCTGTTAGTTACAGCGACCTATGGGGCTTTGGCAACTACGCAATGGCACGTCTTTTGACAAAAGAGCAAGTCGAGTCCTTCTATGAAAAAGCTCCCGAAAATGGAGATGCGGTACTCTATCTTGAGCTCAAGCATACACCTAACTTCACCTATCCCAAACCCGAAATGAGGCGCGATGAGCAGGGGCGGATCCATCCGATGCTGACCCCGATGACCGCTCTTATCCCTTTGAATCAGACACATCTCGATGCAATCCATAGCGCACTCTTTACAGCCCGCTTCTATGTTGAAAACGGGCGGGCTTACCGCTACCAGGAAGGACGCGCACGTCCGCAGCGCCCCGAATTCGATCCAAAATTCCCCGATGTCCCGAACGGCCTTTATGAATTCTACTATGGTGTTGGCTATAGAGTCCATGCAGGAGGAATCCAAACACGACTCCCTTCGGACCATCCGCTCTACAGCAAAGATCCCGACAACATCCGTAAACTCTTTAACTTAGGGATAGGATTCAACATCGTTTTCGAGCCAATGGCTCCTAATCAACCCTACAACCCACAGCGGTTTGCCTATTATAGAAATGGCGACCTATATTTAATGGGGGCGCCTATCCTCAAAAAGAACGATCCCTTTTTGATCCGCTTCTTAAAGAGCGAACAGGAAAAGCAAGAAAGCTCGTCTCGCGACGCGCCCTATGTCGCGTTTATCGACCATGGCGCTCCACTTAAAGATGGCAAGGTCAACCGCGAATTTATCGAAGCTTTCGGTTTGAAAATTCCTGAAGATGGGGTTCTGGCTCTTGGGGATAATTACGCGATGAGCGCGGATAGCCGCGATTTCGGCTTTGTTCCGACTGAGAACCTGAGAGGCGCCCCCTCATTTACTTTCTGGCCGCCGGGTAAACGGTTAGGTCCCCTCCCTCAACCTCCCTATCCATGGATAACTATCTCAAACATAATTGTTTGGATTTTGCTCATTCTTATCATCGCCCTCTGCTGGCTTTATATTCGAAAAAGAAACCGAACATCCTTATTTGATTGATAATCAATCACTTAAGAAAAACAGTCCCTTTTTTCTTCAGCAGTGATAAAATGGAGATGTAACTTGTTGTCATACAAAAGGAGAGGAGGGGATATGAATGCTGATGAATTTAAAGGTATTTGGAAACAATTGAAGGGCCAAGCAAAGGAAAAGTGGGGAAAATTAACTGATGATGATTTGACTCAGGTCGATGGAAAAAAAGATAAACTTATTGGTTTTCTTCAACAGAAATATGGAATGGCTGAAAATGAGGCTGAGAAGGCTGTTGACGAATGGAGTAATCAGCTCCGTAAAATAAAAAAGTAGAACTGTTCTATAAGCTGCTTCAATTTTCTTGAAGCAGCTTTCTTTTGTTACTCACTTTACGCAAAAATGAAGGATTAGAGAGTGAGCGAGGCAAAGCCGCAGCCACTCTATGATCTTTCATTTTTGCGTAAGGTGAGTTTTGTTATGCCTTTTCAATCAGAATCGCTGTCGGTTCGCCGTTGATATCCCATTGGGTGCTCTTGGGAGAATAGGCGTAGTCAAGTTCAACGGCTAATACCTCGTCACGGACATAGTCGCCATGAATGAGTAGAGCCTGCTTCACCTTATCTGAAGTGCCGAGATGGATGCGTACACGGTCGGTGACGGCGAAATTGGCTTGCCGGCGCATCGTGTTGATTTTGTTCACAAGCTCGCGCGCGATCCCTTCGAGAATGAGGCCTTCGGTGAGTTCGGTATCAAGCGCAATTGTTACGGAGCCAACATTCATCGCGACCCACCCCTCATGGACTTTTCGGGTAATTTCGACATCGTCGGTTGTGAGAAGGAACGACTCCCCTCCAAGGACGACAGGAAGCGAATGGCCGTGTACGAGAGTGTTGATCTGCTGCTGATCTAACTCTTGGATCAAGAGTTGGGCCTCTTTCATGTGCCTGCCGACTTTCTTCCCCAGCACACGGAAGTTTGGCTTAATGGAAAGCTTGACGAATTCTTGACTCTCTTTGTGAAAAAGGACTTTTTTCACATTAAGTTCGTCGGCGATGAGGTGCTCCTGATGCTCGAGAAACTGCATCACCTGCTCTTCGCCGCATACGACATGAGCCGCAGGCAGAGGTTGACGCACTTTAAGCTTATGCTCTTTGCGCAAAGCATGCCCTAAGCTTACGACGGTTTGAAGGGTATCCATTCCTGCTTCCAAGCTTCGATTGCGCTCTTCGGGATGGTAAGTGGGATAATCGCAGAGATGGACCGATTCGGGCATGCCCTCAGAGCGGATGTTACGATAAATCGCTTCACTTAAATAGGGAATAAAGGGAGCGGCGATTTTGCACAGCTCAATCAGGACGTGATGAAGCGTTTCAAAGGCCTGGCGGCGGTCGGGAGTCTCTTCGTCGGCCCAAAACCGGCGGCGGCTGCGGCGGATATACCAGTTTGTGAGCTGGTCGATGAAGCCGACAAAGGGCTCAACTGCACGGCTAAGATCATAGGCGTCCATCCCTTGCTCAACATCGTGGATTAGCTTGTTGAGCTGCGCAATCATCCAGCGGTCGATCACAGCTTCGGGGGTGATCCTGTGGGAAGTAGGACGCCAGTTGTAGATGCGGGCGTACGTAGTAAAAAAGGCATGGGCGTTCCAAAGAGGGATCAAAATCTGCCGCAGGACAAGCTCGACTCCCCGCTCTGAGAAACGCAAATCGTCGGCTTTCACCGCAGGGCTGTTAAGCATATAGAGACGGACGGCGTCTGCGCCATATTTGTGCACGACTATATCGGGCTCAGGATAGTTTTTAAGCCTTTTCGACATCTTGTTGCCGTCTTCGGCGAGTAGAATCCCGTTTGCGACGACATTCTTGTAGGCAGGCGAATCAAAGAGAGTGACTGCGAGCACAAGGAGAGTATAAAACCAGGCTCGGGTTTGATCGACTCCTTCGGCGATGAAGTCGGCAGGGAAATTCTTTTCGGTCTCCTCTTTGTTCTCAAAGGGGTAGTGGTTTTGGGCATAGGGCATCGACCCCGATTCGAACCAGCAATCGAAAACTTCGGTGATTCGCTTAAACGTTTTGCCGTTTTTCGTAAAGGTGAGTGCGTCAACGTAGTGGCGATGGAGATCTGTGATCTTCTCTCCGGTCAATTCCTCAAGCTCGGAGATGCTGCCGATCACGTGGATTTCGCCCTCCTCGCTACGCCAAAGAGGGATCGGCGTTCCCCAATACCGGTTGCGGCTGATCGCCCAGTCGCGCGCCCCTTCGAGCCAGTTTCCGAATCGCCCCTCCTTGAGATGGCCGGGAACCCAATGCACGTTCTCATTCGCTGCAATCAGCCTCTCTTTGATCTTCTCGACATTTAAGAACCATGTCGTAATCGCTTTGTAGATCAGAGGGGTGTCGGAGCGCCAGCAAAAGGGGTAGCGGTGACGAATCGTGCCGCGGTAGAAGAGGCGGCCTGCCTCTTTCAACGAGCGGATGATCCCTTTATCGGCATCCTTGACAAAGACTCCCCGGTATTCGGGAATCTCGGCGGTAAAACGGCCATTGTTGTCGACAGGGCAGACAAGGGGGATTTCGGCCTTTTTGCAGGCATAAAAGTCGGCTTCGCCGAAAGCGGGGGCCGTGTGGACGATTCCCGTTCCGTCTTCCGTGGAGACAAAGTCGTCCGAGATCAAGCGAAAAGCGCCCTCCAGATCGCGGAAATAGGGAAAACAGGGCTCATACCGTTTCCCGATCAGCTCCTTCCCTTTAAACGATGCGACGGCTTGAGCACCCTCAAACCACCTTTCGACCGCATCTTTTGCCAAGATGTAAAATTTTCCATCATGGGCGACTTTGACGTAATCGATTTCCTCGCCAACAGTCGCAGCCATGTTGGAGATAAGCGTCCAAGGAGTCGTCGTCCAGACCAAGAGCGCGGTCTTTGGCTCATCGACGAGCGGCAAGGTTACGACAACAGAAGGGTCGTCGACTTCTTTGTAGTTGTCGCTTGCCTCAAAATTGGATAAAGGCGTGCCCAGCTTGGCGGAAAAAGGCATGACTTTGAACCCTTCATAGATCAACCCCTTTTCGTAGACCTGTTTGAAGACCCACCAAACCGTCTCCATGAAAGTCGGATCCATTGTCTTCCACGTCTGAGAAAAATCGACCCAGCGGCCAAACCGCTCGACTTTGGATTTCCATTCCGACGTGTAGCGAAGCACAATCTTGCGGCACTCTTCATTGAATTTCGCGATTCCAAACTCTTCGATCGAAGGGGCTCCGGAAAGGCTGAATGCCTTCTCGATCTCATTTTCGACAGGAAGGCCATGGCAATCCCAACCGAAGCGTCGGGGGACGTAGTAGCCTTTCATAGTTTTATAGCGCGGGATCACATCCTTAATCGTTCCGGCGAGGAGATGGCCGTAATGAGGCAAACCTGTGGCAAAAGGGGGGCCGTCGTAGAATGCAAAAGAGGGGCCCTCTTTGCGGTTGTGAAGCGATTTTTGGAAAATTTCCTCCTCTTTCCAAAATCGGAGAATGCGTTCCTCTCTAGCCCCAAACGTTTCGTTTTCTATCTCTTCAAACATCTTCTTGACTACCCTACAAAAGACGTAATAGAATACTCTTTTCTTCTCTTTAAGTCTAGACCAATGGCAACACTTACAGATACACTTGTCGCTCATCCCTCATTCAAGGAGTGGGCGGCTGAAAGCGCTTTTAAAGCCGCTTCGCATTTGACAACCCCGCTTTGTAAAACACGCGAACTCTATGTAAGGCTAAAGCATCAAGACGCGCTCGATCCAACTGAAAACCGCGTCGCGAATTGGGCGAAAAAGTGTTGGCTTTTTGTGCAACTGACCACTTGTGGAAGTGTTGCCGTGATCTCAACCCTTCCCGGCATCGTTTTGCGCGCTCTCGGGAATTTGATCAGCGAATATCCTTATACCTACAAATGCGGCGAAGCAAGGGAAAAACGTTCCGCAGGAAATACCTTTACCATGCTCTCCTGGAATATCTGCTGCGTCCCGGCGGGATACTCGATCACCGACGGGGGCGTGGCTCCATGGCCGGAAAGGATTCGGAGCGTAACTGAGGCGATCCGTAAAAAAGATGCTGACGTAGTCTGCCTCTATGAGATCATGGATTTCAATGCCGGCCAGCGGCTCTTTGAAGAGTTAAAAGAGCAATACGCGCATTTCTACTTCAATATTGGCGCCCAAGCTGTCGGACCTTCATCGGGCATTTTCGTTGCCAGCAAATACCCGGTGACAGATCCCCAATTTACACGTTTCCCCATTGAATCATTGGTCGGACGAACCAAGCATGCCGCCAAAGGGGTCTTTTCGTTTGACATTCCCAACGCCCGCATTTTCGCCACTCATACTCAACACTCCGAAGAGCCGGCTCATCCCACTGAAGACGAGAAAGCAGGCCGGGCAAGCCAAATGGAGCTCATCGCACAACAGATGCAACAAGTAGAAGGGAAGGCCACCATTCTGACGGGCGATCTCAATCTCGACAAAGAAGAGTATGAAGCTTCCCAATGGAAAGACCATTTTGAAGGTGTTGTCCATTTTGAAAAACCCAAAACCTGGGGTGGCGACGGATTTTGCGCCCGGCTCGAGGGTAAACCCGTATCCCCTCCGCGCAACCTCGATTACACCGTCTATCTAAAAGGATCTGTTGCCGCTATCCAAACCAACCAGCTCCAAACAGGTTATGACCAAAATGCCTTCAAGATCGAAGCTCTTTCAGACCATAATGGACTTTTTAGTACTGTCCAATTACGATGAGCAACATGGAGATTGAAGAGCTCTCATTTGACGTGAAGGCGCTGATCGGCAAGATCGAAATCCCCGTCTCTACCTATTTAGGACTCCAGGTCGGAGACATCCTTCTCTTAGACCAACGAATTGAAGAGCCTTTCATGATCGAAGCGGGAGAAGAGCTCTGCTTCAGCGGGCGTCCCGGCTTAAGCGCAACACGAAAAGCGGTAAGGATCGATGAGCGAATTTACACCCGACGAGATTGAAGGAATCGTTAAGGCGATTTCTCAGGAGCCTTCCGAGGAAGAAGGGGGGAAAATTCCCGTGCTCCCTCCGGGAAGCTATGGACCTATTTCGAAAGTAGCCTTCACCCCCATTTCAGGGGAAAAGCCGCGTCCCCTCTCTCTTCTCTCTGAGAAAGAGAGGAGCAGCTTTGAGCACCTTAAAGCCCATGTTGAGGTTGTCTTTGGGAAAACCAAGCTCACCCTTAAGGAGCTGGCAGCCTTGGAGGAGGGTTCGCTTCTTCCTCTCGACGAATTATGCGACGATCTGGTTGATATTTACGTGAACCATATAAAGATAGGACGGGGTGAAGTTGTGACCGTCGACGGCCGATACGGGGTAAAAATCATCAGTTTTGTTCAAAATCCTTGATTTTAAAGTTCAAAAGAAATATTTTTCATGTTATAATGACCATGGGGGTGTACAGGTTTCGACTTGGAAATAAAGTATTAGGCGCATGCGGAGGGTGTCGGTTGGCCTCCTAAAAAAGCCGGCAAAAACATTAAATGCCAAATCTAAGGCAAAAAGCACATCTTGCGAAATGATTGCATTCCGATCAGCTGCTGTTGCGGCTCCTGAGGTTGCTCTTAAAAAGGTAGCTTAATGTGCTAAGTTGTTACCGAAGACTTAACCGTCTAGGTAGCCCGGTTGTTTGGAGCTGGACCGGGGGCTTCAAATCAGCTGTCATATTACTCGGTATGGGGCTTTTCGCCGAAGGTCTCTAGGCGGGGGTTCCCAAGATCAAATGGGGCCGGTTAGTTCCATAGGCGTGCTCAACTGAGGGACTAATCTAAAAATTGAGCGCTAAGCATGTAGTGGTTAATATGGAGTTTGCCAAGGACGAGAGTTCGATTCTCTCCACCTCCAATTCATTGGGCACTGCTTGTATTGCATCCTAACCAAAATGATTCATGTGCAGTTACAAGCAGTGTTTTTTCATCTAAGAGCCTGTTCAAAATCTTTTCAATAAACTACCACAGAGCCTCTTCTCTATGTCCTCTGTGGGCTCTGTGGTAGTTTATTGAAAAGATTTTGAACAGGCTCTTAGGGTATTAGGGCGTGTCGTCAATTTAACCATATGACTGCTGCGGCTAAATAGATAGCCGCCAGAAAATTTCTTGCTGTCTTATCGTAACGTGTTGGAATAGCTCTGTATTGTTTCAACTTAGCAAAAAAGTTCTCGATCAAGTGGCGGGCTTTAAACAGTGCTTTGTCATAGGGTTGTGGTTCTATGCGATTCTTCTTTGGAGGAATAACAGGAATTATACCTGCTCTCATAAGGGGCACTCTTACACGCTCCTCTGCATCAAATGCTTTGTCCGCTAATAATGCATCTGCTTCAATCCC
>JAFIGI010000028.1 GCA_020831465.1 Chlamydiales bacterium | reverse complement strand
GTTTAAAGCCCGCCACTTGATCGAGAACTTTTTTGCTAAGTTGAAACAATACAGAGCTATTGCAACACGTTACGATAAGACAGCAAGAAATTTTCTGGCGGCTATCTATTTAGCTGCAGCAGTCATATGGTTAAATTGACGACACGCCCTATATCTTTACATTTTTTTAATGTAAATTCTAAAAAAATATTATTAAGCAGTTGTTGAAAGGAGGGATTGGGTACGTTGCAGCTCTTTGAGTTTGAAAAGGGAGACCTGGCGCTCGACGGCGCGGGCGATGACGTGGGTTTCGAGCCGCCCAATCTGCGCCGCTTTGATCCGTCTTCTGCGGTCAATCACACGGTTGAGCTGATCGACATTCAAAAGCGTAATCCCTTCCTGCCGTCCCAGCTGGGGATCGACATTACGCGGAACGCTCAAGTCGATCACAAGCTTTATCTTACATACAGAGGGCGCTTCGGAGACGAGAAAATCGGGGCATGTGGTGCCGAAAATGGCCAGATCGAATTCGGACCATCTCTCAAACTCTTCCCATGCAAGGAGTTTCACATCTTCGCGCTGGGCAACTTTTGCAGCCTTGTCATGGGAACGGTTGCAAAAGGTGATCTTCCGAAATCCCTTCTGCTTAAAGCGGACGAAAATCTTGTGGTTGATCTCGGACAGTCCGACAAAGAGGATCTCTCTTCTCTCAAGATTTCCAAGCAAATTCTCGGCAGCTTGGAAAATGGCCTCTTCCAATGTCGGCAATCCCTTCGATAGATCTTCGCGGGTCCGCACATCCTTTCCAATCTTCAGAGACTTCTGAAAGAGAAAATGCAACTCACGCGACAAGGGGCGAATCGATGCGGCATCCTCATAAGCCCGCTTTACCTGCCCCTGGATTTCCGTTTCCCCGATAAGGGCGCTGTCAACACCCGCTGTGACACAGGCTAAATGGAAAAAACAGTCGCCCCCGAAATAGGAGTAGACACGGTGCTCGAACTCCTCCTCCACTTCCCCGCGCAAAATCGCTAGTAGAAGGGTATGCGTTTGGGCTAAGTCAGGGGAACTGAAATAGATCTCAGTCCTGTTGCAAGTAGAGAGAAGGACGTACGAATAGCTGGCGTGCAAGGAATTTTCCGACGCGAATCGGCGCCGGCACGCTTTGGCCAATTTTTCACGCAGCCTTAAATCGGCCGATTTGTGGTTAATTCCAAGAACTCCTATACGCATAGATCAACATTGTATACCTAAATATTTGCATTCTAGACTAGATTTTTCTCGTCCTTTATGATGACTCGCTATGGCAAAAAAGAAGCATTACGATGAAAGCGCAATACAAACTGTTGACGCTCTTACCCATATACGCATGCGGTCGGGAATGTACATCGGCAGGTTGGGCGATGGATCGCATATAGATGATGGGATCTACATCCTCCTAAAAGAGGTGATCGACAACAGTATCGATGAATTCATCATGCATCACGGTGAGCGCATCTTGATCTCCTTCGACGCCGACACCTCCACCCTTTCAGTTCGCGACTACGGCAGAGGAATTCCTCTCGGCAAGGTAATCGATTGCGTCAGCCAAATCAACACGGGCGCTAAATACAACGATGACGTTTTCCAATTTTCGGTCGGACTAAACGGGGTTGGGTTGAAGGCCGTCAATGCCCTTTCGAGCCATTTTGTGGTCGAAAGCTTCCGGGATGGAAAAAGCTTGGAAGCCCAATTCAGCAAGGGTCAGCTGCTCAATCAGAAGACAAGGAAAACGGGTGAAGAAAACGGCACCTATGTCGAATTCATTCCCGACGAGGAGATCTTCAAAAAGTATGCCTTCGTCGAAGATTTTATCCGCAAAAGGCTCTGGCATTACGCCTATCTCAATACCGGGCTCACCCTCTTTTTCAACGGCGAGGCGATCCAATCGGAACACGGCCTGCTCGATTTGCTTAATAGCGAAGTGACCCATGACCGCTACTACGAGCCTCTCCATTACAGGGGGGAAAAGCTTGAGTTCGCCTTCCTCCACACCCAAAACTATGGCGAGAGCTACTACTCCTTTGTTAACGGACAGTATACAGCTGACGGGGGGACCCACCTCTCAGCTTTTCGCGAGGGAATATTAAAGGGAGTGAACGAGTATGCGAAAAAAAGTTTTCAAGGAGTCGACGTGCGCGAAGGGATCGTCGGCTGCGTCCTTGTCAAAGTTAAAGATCCGATTTTTGAGTCCCAAACGAAAAATAAGCTGAGCAATACCGAAATCCGCACATCGATCGTGCAAGAGGTTAAAGAGGCCGTTCTTCAGCTTCTCCATACCCATTCTCAAGAAGCGACCCGCATCATTGAACGGATCGCTTACAATGAGAAATTACGTAAAGAGCTGGCCGCAGTGAAAAAAGAGGCTAAGGAAAAACAGAAAAAAATTTCCTTTAAGATCCCCAAGCTGCGCGACTGCAAGTTCCACTACAATGACGATTCGTTATATAGCGACGAGACGATGATCTTCCTCACCGAGGGAGAATCGGCAAGCGCCTCGATCGTCTCGGCTCGAGACCCGCTCAGGCAAGCGATCTTCTCTCTTCGCGGTAAACCTCTGAATGTCTACGGAATGAAGATGGACCAACTCTATAAAAATGAAGAGATGTTCAATCTGATGAGCGCGCTTAATATCGAAGAAGACCTCGCGGGTCTCCGTTATAACAAGGTGATTTTGGCTACAGACGCAGATGTAGACGGGATGCACATCCGCAACCTGCTCATCACCTTCTTTTTAACCTATTTTGAAGGGCTTGTGATCAACGGCCACCTCTTCATTCTGGAGACCCCTCTTTTCAAAGTACGCAACAAAGAGAAAACCCTCTATTGTTTTACCGAGGAAGAGAAAGAGGAAGCGGTAAAAGCTTTGAATAAAAATATCGAGATCACCCGCTTCAAAGGGCTTGGCGAAATCTCTCCGAATGAATTCAAGCAATTTATCGGAAATGAGATGCGTTTAAAGCCCATCGAAGTGCATGCCTTTTCGGACATTAAGCCGACCTTAGAATTTTATATGGGAAAAAATACCCCGAAAAGGCGGCAGTTTATTATGGAAAATTTGATCCCCGAGTTGTGAGATAACCCCATTGGACGATATTAAACACGTTTTTAAGGAGAACTATCTCCGTTACGCCTCTTACGTCATCCTGGACCGTGCAATTCCGCACGTCGTGGACGGATTAAAGCCTGTTCAGCGCCGCATCTTATGGATGCTCTATAAGATGGACGATGGAAAGCTGCACAAAGTCGCAAACGTTGCGGGCCAAACGATGGCGCTTCATCCGCACGGAGATGCGCCGATTATCGACGCCCTTGTGAATCTCGCGAATAAAGGCTATCTACTCGATACCCAAGGAAATTTCGGAAACCCCTTCACCGGCGACCCTCCGGCTGCCGCCCGCTATATCGAAACACGGCTCGGCGCAATGGCGAAAGAGACCCTTTTCAATCCCGCACTCACCGAATTTTCCCCCTCTTACGACGGGCGTGCGCAGGAGCCGGTCGTTCTGCCCGCTAAAATCCCCCTCCTGCTCATGCAAGGAGCGGAAGGGATCGCGGTCGGGATGTCGACAAAGATTCTCCCCCACAACTTCCAGGAACTCCTGGAAGCCGAAATCTCCCTTTTGGAAGGACGCCCCTTCGAGATCTACCCCGACTTCCAGTCGGGAGGAATCATGGATCCCTCCGATTACAACCGGGGGCGAGGCAAGGTAAAACTCAGGGCAAAAATTATGAGCCCCGACGAAAAAACTCTTGTCATCACCGAGATCTGCCATGGGACGACCACAGAATCGGTGATCCGCTCGATCGACGAAGCGGCCAAAAAGGGGAAAATCAAAATCGACTCGATTAACGACTATACCGCCGAAAAGATCGAGATCGAAATCAAACTTCCCCGCGGACAATACGCCGATAAAATCATCGACCAGCTTTACGCCTTTACCGAGTGCGAAGTCTCGATCCATACCCAGCTCCTCAGCATCAAAGATAAGCTACCTTGGGAAGGGAGTGTCGATGAGATTTTAAAACTCCACGTCGAGCTTCTTCAGGGCTACTTGAAAAAAGAGCTCGAGCTCGAACGCGACCGACTGCTTGAGAAGATCTTTGAAAAAACCCTCGAACAGATCTTCATCGAAAACCGCCTCTACCAGAAAATTGAGAATGTGGCGAGCTTCGAGAAGATCCACACCACCATCGAAAATAGCTTGAAGCCTTTTTACAAGCAGCTCGCCCGAATTCCCGGTCGCGAAGACCGAGACCGGCTCCTCGCGATCCCCATCCGCCGCATCTCCCGCTTTGATATCGAAAAAAATCAGGAAGAGATAGCTGCGCTCGAGAAGAAATTGCTCGAGGTCGAAAAAGAGCTTAAAAACATCAAAAAATACACGATCCACTATCTTAAAGGACTTCTAAAAAAATATGGCGCGCTCTTTCCCCGCCGCACCAAGATCAAGCGGATCGAAGAGATCGATAAACGGGAGATCGCCAAGCGGACGGTGAAAGTCTGCTACGATTCTGAGACGGGGTACATCGGCACAAAAATCTCAAGCCCACAAGCGGTAGAAATCAGCACTCTCGACAAACTCCTGATCTTGTTCAAAGACGGAACCTACCAAGTCATCAATATCCCTGAAAAGCAGTACATCCATGCGAAAAAAGTCCCGGCGGTTTGGATCGGTCCTGCCGATAAAGAGACCCTCTTTCGCGTTCTCTACCGCGATAAGAAGACAGATTACGCATATATGAAACGTTTCATCGTCAAACAGTTTATTCTTGATAAAGAATACCAATTTCTGGATCGTGACCATAAGCTTGAATTTATCACCACCAGGCCCGGAGTCGTCCTTCTTCTGACATTCAAGCCCAAAGCGCGGCAAAAAGTCACAAAGCTGGAATGCGTGCTGGATGACGCGGCGATCAAAGGAGTGGGAGCAAAGGGAATTCGCATCGCAAACAAAGAGCTAAAAACAGTCAAGATTTACAAAAGCGAGGAAAGTTAATGGCGGATACAGGCGGTATTGGAGGAGAAGGCTCTAAAGTTCCACCCTCGGAATCTCCCGGGGTCGGAGGAGTTCCCGGGGGACCGGGTGGACCAAGTGGAGGCTCCATAGAGAACGCGCTCCATACCCGGGTTGCGACATTAGGCCAGTTGAAGCAAGTTTTAGTCGACAACCTCGGCGAAAAAGAAGGAACCAAGCTTTACAACGGTTTCGTTAAGTCGTTAGCGATGCAAATACTCGGCCAAGTCCAACAGTCGGCGGAACAAGCGAAAAAGGCTGCCCGGCAGATGCGGGAGGGTCCTCAAGGATAATGTTCGATTTAAAGCTCTTTTTAGGCTTTGCGCCCGATGCCGAATTCGAACGGCTCGCTTCCCGGGCCAATCCCCATCTCCTCTCGCTCTTTACGGGAGGAGGGGATTATTTGAGCGAGATTTCCTATAAAGAACGCCGCTACCTGGGAAAACCCGTTCCATCCTCCCTTCCCGTAAGCCAACTAGAAAGCGTCGAACTCCACATGCTCAGCCTTTTAAAAAAACTCGCCCCCGATTATCCTTTTTCCGAAAATCCACCTGTATTGGTAACCTGCATTCATGACGCTCCATGTCAGCGCAGAAGAGACGAAGCTGCGGCTCGATAAGCTCCTCGCCCTCCGCTATCCCGAATATTCCCGACAATATTTCCAATATCTCATTCGAGAAAAGCTTGTCCTTGTCAACGGAAACCTAGCGAAAAAGGCCGCTAAGCTCGAAGAGGGCGATGAAATCGAGATCGAATTCGCCCTTACACCCGAAATCTCCCTCGAGCCGGAAGAAATTCCTCTTGAAATCCTTTTCGAAGACGACGATCTGATCGCCGTCAACAAACCGGCAGGCATGGTCGTCCATCCCGCCGCAGGAAACTGGTCGGGCACCTTTGTCAATGCCCTACTCTTTCATTGCAAACAGCTTCCAAAAGGAGGTACGCTCCGTCCCGGCATTGTACACCGGCTTGACAAAGAGACCTCCGGCGTGCTCGTCGCCGCAAAAAACGAGCGTGCGCAACAACTGATGGTTGAATTGTTTGCGAACAGGCAAATCGAAAAAGAGTATCTGGCCGTTTGCGTCGGCAATCCCGGCAACCGGCTGATCGCAGGAAAGATCGGACGCCATCCGGTGCGGCGCAAGGAGATGGCTATTTTAGAGGAGAAAGGGCGCGAAGCGCGGACACGGTGCGAGAGCCTTGCTCATAGCCCGCATTTAAGTCTTGTCAGACTCTTCCCCGAGACCGGGCGCACTCACCAACTCCGCGTCCATCTTAAAGCCGTAGGCACCCCCATTTTAGGAGATTCACTCTACGGCATTCCCTCCATGAATAGGAAATTCAACGCTAAACGGCAGATGCTGCACGCCTTCGCCTTGCGTTTCAAACACCCCCTTAAAAAAGAAGAAATTGAGCTTAAAGCCCCTATCCCCCAAGATATGAAAGAGATCATTCTACTTGTTGATCGCACATGCGCCTTTTAATACAGCGAGTCAAAGAGGCTCACGTTTCTGTTAACGAGAACGTCTGCGGAAAAATCGGCCCCGGCCTCCTTGTCTTTTTAGGGATCCATAAGGACGATACCGCTTCCAAAACCGATTGGCTTGTGAAGAAATTGGTCGGCTTGCGCATCTTTCGCGACGAAGAAGATAAAATGAATCGCGATATTAAGCAGACAAGGGGAGATATTCTGGTCGTCAGCCAGTTTACTCTTTATGGAACAGTGGATAAAGGGAGGCGCCCCGAATTCACTGAAGCGGCGCTCCCCGAGCCCGCCTTTCTTCTTTACGAGCAGTTTGTGCGCGAACTTAACAAAGCGTTGGGGCGCGAGGTGCAGACCGGTATCTTTGGCGCGATTATGGAAGTTTCATTGATTAATGACGGACCCATTACGCTTCTTTTAGAGCGTTAAGCGCTTCTGTTATTATTATTAGAAAACAAAAAATGTTTGAGTAGCCCTATAAAAGGGTACTATAGTAATATCAAAATTACGAACGAAAATATCGATTTGAATATATAGGTTCAGAAACATGAAAGACTTTGTAGCTTATATCGTTAAGAATTTGGTCGACCATCCGGATCAGGTAAAAATTAATGAAGTCGGAGGGACCCACACCGTGATTTTAGAGCTGTCGGTCGAAAAATCTGATATCGGAAAGATTATCGGGAAGCGCGGGAAAACAATCAACGCGATCCGAACCCTTTTAATGTCAGTCGCCAGCCGCAACGGCATTCGGGTGAATTTAGAAATCTTAGAAGAAGAGAAATAATCTGCATTAAGGTAGGCCGGCCCCGCCGGCCTTTTCTCATTTTTTCGTGAGTTTTACTCTCCCATTCTCTATTATAACCAGGCAGACTTACCGTTGGACCGATAGCTCAGCGGATAGAGCACCCGCCTTCTAAGCGGGTGGTCGCAGGTTCGAATCCTGCTCGGTCCGTTTTAGAGAATATATGTCCAACAACCAACTGATCTTACGTCAAACTTCTCCTTTTCACTACCTTCCCTTTTTGAGCAGAGGTGGAGCCTCAAATGAAAGTGGACTGAAATGGCAGCAGACTGCGCCCATAAATACCGGTGAGAATCTCATCCGTTTGCCTGCAACCTCACCATTTTCTTTATACTGGGAAGATTCTAATCGAGTGTGTAACCGGAGGTCTGTAGGGATCTATATCATTGGAATGGTGGGATTTACCCTGGCTCTCGTATGGAGAGTGATCCGTCTAGCAGGCCGCGTTCTCCTCTTGATCGCCGCATCTGCTATAGCACTTCTAACAGGCAAATGGAATCATTGCAGAGATCGCGCCGTTATCTGTGCTATCACCTTGGCAAAAATTTTTTCCGCCATCATCGGCATTCTCTGTCCTCCTGCTGCTTATAAGATCGAACGGGGGCTAGATAGATGGATCCCTGACTGCGACGAAACTCTCTACTTTGTTTTGTATGATCCAAGTTCTCTCTCTGTTGAAGAGGCTTATACGATCTTTGAACTTCCTTTAAATTCCTCTCGAGCCGAGGTCAAGGCACGCCACCGGGATCTCGCCCTTCAATACCATCCCGATAAAGGGAGAGCTGAAAATACGGCAACTTTCCAGCTCATTCAAGAAGCCTACGATCGACTCGATGCTCATCTCTCGGAATAAAGCTCGCGGACTTGACGCGGTGAAAATGTAAATTTTTCAACTGATTCTGCTATACCTGCCAAAATATTTTTATAGCTTTTAAATTTAAGATAAAAATGTTATAGTCAAATAGATTGAATTTTTTACTTCATCCGCGTATTCTTACTGCATGACTTATTCAACTGACCTACGAGAGAAAGTACTACAATTTGTAGAAAAATGTGGTTCGATTACAGAAGCGGCTCGTGTATTTGGAATTT
>JAFIGI010000024.1 GCA_020831465.1 Chlamydiales bacterium | reverse complement strand
CAGGTAAAAGATCACGTATTCGTTCCCATTGATCATCTCTCAGTGCATATCTTCTCATATACCAGCCAATTTGGCTGATAATCATCTGCAATATTCATGAGAAATTCAATCAATTTTTCAATTGACGACACGCCCTAATTAAGCGGGTAAAAATTATGTGTGGTACTTGTCCTTTAGACGTTAACTTCAGATATTCATTTTTTTCTTCCGAATTTTCTATAAAAAGAAAAATTGCCGCCGGTGCAGCTATTGCAATTGGAGTTGCTTTGGCTATCATCTTCGGCCTGGGGGTAGCAGGTCTTATACCAGGCATCAATGCCCCAGATCCAATGTTAGGTCTTGCAGGCGGAACAGTCTTATTTTTACTTAGAGGATTTTGCCTTGCAGGCTGCAAACCAAGACCTTCATCAATTGAAGAATTTACAGAAATGTTGGAGGGTGCGACTAAAATACCTGAATATGTTCAAGCGAATGAGATAATGCTTAAAGCGGTTGGTGAAGCTCAACAAACTGCTGAAAAAATGAGTGAAGAGTTCTAAAAAAGTCTTTCTGTTTATGAATGCATGTGTACAATTAAGCCAATTGACACATGCTCTAAGGCAAAGTGAAAATGGATATCGTTGAAGAGAAAAAAGGGAAGGCGACGGTTTTCGCATTAAAGGGAAGGCTCGATAGCGCTTCCTCAAATGATGTGGAAAAGAAGATCCTCGACTCGATCGAAAATGGAACGAAAGAGGTTATATTGGACTTCTCTTCTCTCGATTATATCTCCAGCGCCGGGATCCGCGTTCTTGTCCATTGCCACAAAGAGATCGAAAAAAAGCGTGGACACATCTATCTGGCGGCGGTTCCCAAGCCGATCGAAAATGTCTTATACATCACCGGCTTCCTCCCCTACTTTAAGATCTATGATGGGCCGGCTCAGGCCCTAGACGAACTCAACAATATGCCGGAGTAATAAAAATTCGAGATCTGATCGAGACATTTTTCTGCCTCGCTTCCAAAAGCTTCTTCTAAAAGTTTACCTCTTTCTTCCCGCTCCATCTCAGCTATAGATCTAGCTAAAATTTGATCAATCATATCTGCAACTTTCGGCATCTGAAAGTAATGCGCAAAATAAAGATGTTGTAGATATTCATATGTACCCATCGTGATTATTTTGGGAGAGGACAACCACATATCATAGATCGAGGGCAACCATGTTTGAAAAAAAGAAAACATTTCTTGTGTTAGCGTAATTTCAGTAAGGTTCTCCTTTCTGAATATCAAAGATTCCTTGAACTCTCCTTGAAACATCCCCTTAAAAAAATCTGATCTCTGGAGCAGACGGGAGTGCACAAAGAGCTTGTTCGATGTCTTATCAACTACAAGTTTAATGTCGCTGTATTCTTTAACATTAAATGCGTTTAGTAAAAAAATTCCAGGAAACTTATCTAAAAGATCTGAGACGCTGCAGGAAGTAAGATGGAGAAATAATTTGAAATCGAAAGTCATTGTTAACTCTTGCGCATGGGGAATATTCAAAAGATCTAAGACGCACTTAAGATCTTCATCCCTCAAATTGAGAGGCGCTAGAATCGAAGAAACAAGAAATTTCCGCCCTTTCCACTCGCCATCAATATAGGTTAAATTTAAATAATAAGGAAAAAAGCGTGCGATCATCTGATAAGCGACTTCTTTCCCCTCTTCTGAATGCAATGATTTAGAAGCCGTTAGGAGATCCATGGCACGGGGAATCATCTGCCTTCTTGATGCGTCGGATATCGAGGTTTCTTCATAGACGGGTAAGAGACTCGCCAGATTCCCTGTTTTATTCATCCGCATCAAGCATAAATTAAAGTGGAGACCTCTATGAACTGCAAAAAAAAGGCGAGGAAGAAATTCTTCGAACCCTTCTAGATCCCCTTTTCCGATCAATCTGGTAAAGCGGTTTTTTGAAGGCTCTCCAGTGCTTACGGCAAACTCATAAAACATGAGAAGCGCTTTACCGGGATTTTTAGAAAAGGAGATCAATGTCTCTTTCCATTGAGGATTCAACTCAACTCCAAAAAAATCTTGGGGAAAAATATCGGCTTTAGGAATAAAGTCTTCCAAATAGGTCTTTTTTCCAAAGAGCGAAAAAAAAGAAGGGAGATCGATCTCCTTGGTCTTCTGCAACCGGCCGAAACTAGGCAAAAGATCGAGGAATAAAATCTCTTTCCACCTTAAAAATAAATTTATCTCCCTTTCGCCAAGCAGGGGGGTTAAACCAATATATAGGTTGTTTAACCTCTGAATAATCTTGCCGGCCTCTTTAATCGTCTTAAATTCCAAATGTTTTTCGAGTTCCGATAATGATAAAATCAACAAGTTACGATCCATCCGGACCCATAGTCGGATCACTTTAAACCATCTCTCGGCAGAGAGATTTGCTGCGTAAATTTCGAGTAATGTTCGATTAAAGCATTTCCTAACAATAGGTTGATCTCCACCGACTAACCCTATAAGAGACTTGTCGAGCAAATAAACGCGGTATAACGTATCCAATTGATCTTCAACGGTAGCTTCTTCATTAAATTGTGCAAGGATCTTCACGGCATCCAGCCGAACTTTACGACCGTCATGACTGCCGCGCGCATCGCGCAAATCGGTCTTAAAGCTCTTAAACTCCGCATCGGATTTCAAATTGCCGATAGGCAAGCTTTTAAAGATTTTCATCGCGATGTCGAGACCTTCTCCGAAGATTTCTAATCGAGAAATCAGTTGCGCAACTTTTTTTCTCTCAGTTTTGTCTTCCAAGAGTTCAGGGTGTTTCGAGATCTGTTCCTGACAGTATAAGGAGGCTTGGAAAAGCTCTTTGGCTCTCCTAATTTTTTCTGATTGAGAATTAAGGAGAACTGAAACCCTTCGGGAAAAAGACTTTTTTGGCGAAAGTGTTAAATCTCCCCTCAAACCCCCTTTAATTTTTTGGCATGGGGCAGAAAGGACTTGATCCATCCTTTCACGAAATCTTGAAAAATTCGGACTATTAATACTCACGACAACCTCCCTGTTACATAAGAATTTTAAGTTAATGTTAAAACTTAGTCGAGAATTTTCTGAACTCTGCGATGCACTCCGTGATTGAGATTAATCCTCTCGATAGATATGCTCGGCCTTCCTATAATTTTAACTAAGTATTCTTCCTATGCGCCGATCCATTTGCTATAGCGAGCCTCAAGTGGCCCGCGCCGGGCAAACGAACACTTGGAAATTCCAATACACGACCGCAACCGCCCTTCCTGTAGGGACACGATTAAAATTTGATATCCTCAGCCAAGGGAGGGATATCGACTGGGAGGTCCCCTCAGTCAATCTAGAAGAAGATGCAAATGTCATCTACCTCGAGCTTGAGAATGAGGAAATCGTCGAATTTGAAGAGGTAGAAACGCCTGACTCGATTGTCCCCCAGTTTGAGTGTACATTGCCCGAAGCGTTGAAAATCGGAGAAAAGTTCACAATCGTGATGGGAGTACCGCCCACGCATGATGGTGACCCGAAGGAATTTGGCAACGAATGCCAGCTCACCATCCAACGTCGCCGTCCCTTTTACCTCTACATCGACCCCAAGGGAAAGGGGAATTATGAAGACCCGGAAATCTTCACTGTTGATATTCGCGGGAACAAGCTTCATACGATCAGGATCCTCGTTCCCTCTTTCGTCGCCAAGAATAAACGTTTCGACATCACGGTCCGCTTCGAAGATGAATATGGCAATCTCACCAACTTTGCTCCGGAAGAAACGCTCATCGATCTCTCCTACGAACACTTGCGCGAAAATTTAAATTGGAAGCTCTTCGTCCCCGAAACCGGTTTTGTCACCCTTCCCAACCTCTACTTCAATGAGGCAGGCGTCTACAGAATCCAATTGAAAAACCTCCACACAAAAGAATCATTCATCTCAGCTCCGATTAAGTGCTTCCAGGAAAACAGCCGGAATCTTTTTTGGGGTCTTCTGCATGGTGAATCTGAGCGGGTCGATTCTACTGAAAATATCGAAAGCTGCCTCCGCCATTTTCGAGACGAAAAAGCGTTGAATTTCTTTGCTACATCCTCTTTCGACAGTTTGGAAGAGACCTCGAACGAGCTTTGGAAAACACTTTCGCAGAATATCGCCGACTTCAATGAAGAGGACCGGTTTGCCACAATCCTTGGTTTTCAGTACCGGGGGGAGCCGGGTAAAGAAGGTGTGCGCCATATCCTCTACTACAAAGACAACAAGCCGATCCTACGACAAAAAGACACGAAAAACTCTTCACTCGGCAAAATTTATAAAACACTGACTCCAAAAGATATCATCTCGATCCCTTCCTTTACGATGGGAAAGGGAAATCATTTCGACTTTAAAGAATTCAACCCTGACTTTGAGCGGGTCGTCGAAATCTATAATGCGTGGGGGTGCTCAGAGAAAAAAGATTCGGTGCACCCGATTACGGGAGGGGTTGAAGAAGCCCCAGAAGGTTCCGTTCTAGAAGCGTTGAAAAAGAACTTAAGGTTTGGATTTGTAGCAGGCGGTTTGGACGATCGCGGGATTTACAGCGACTTTTACGAAAGCGACCAGGCGCAGTATGCACCGGGTTTGACGGGGATTATTTGCGAAAAGTATACCCGCGAGTCGATGATGGAAGCTTTATCGAAAAGAAGCTGTTACGCCACGACGGGAGCGCGTATCATCGTCGGCTTTTATGTGGCCGGCCATCCGATGGGGTCGGAACTAACCACAGCTCTCAAGCCGGGCCTGACGGTCAACCGCCACCTTTCGGGCTATGTGGCCGGAACGGAGGCGATCAAGCTAATCGAAATCATCCGGAACGGAGAGGTAATCCATACTTTTCATCCAACAGAATACCACTACGATTATTACTTTGATGATATGGAGCCGCTTGATAAGGTAGTGATTGACGGACAAGGGAAGGATCCCTTCGTCTTTTATTATTTAAGAGTGACGCAAGAGGACGGGCACATTGCCTGGAGTTCGCCGATTTGGGTCGACCGTTCCTCACAGCCTCCTGCAAAGGGAAAGAAGAATGGATAACAACCTTCTCCTCACCATCATCGCAGCCATCATCTTGATGGGACTTGTGATCGCCGCTTTGGCAATTGGGTTGCTCTTAACGGGAAAATCACGACTGAAACGAGGATGCGGCTTGTCGCCGGACCGAAAAAAGAAAGGCGACTCTTCGTGTTCCATCTGCGGGGATCGAAAAGATGAATGCGACAAAGACAAGTGACAACGTACTGGACCGGATTGCGCAAAAAGTCGAAGCTAAGGAACGGCTGACACCTGAAGAGGGCTTGGCGCTTCTAAATACCACTGAACCTGAGAAGGTTGAACGGATACGCTCCCTTGCCGACAAGGTTAGGGAAAGGAAGGTCGGCAATGTTGTGCACTACGCCACAACGCTCTATATCCACCCGACCAATTTATGCGAGCTCAATTGTCCCATGTGCTCTTTTTACGCAAAGCCCGGATGGGATAAGGCCTGGTTTCTCACGCCTCTTCAAGTAGAAGAGAAGATTCAGGAGAATCTGGACAAAGGGCTGACAGAGATCCATGTCGTAGGCGGTCTTTGGCGCGATTGCAATCTTGATTACTACGAAGAGATGTTCACCCGTATCAAGTCGATCGATCCAAATCTCCACATCAAAGCATTGACACCGGTCGAGTACGATTTTTTAGCAAAGCTTCACGGCATCGCGATCGAAGAAGTTTTTCGGAGGATGATCAGCTGGGGGCTGGGTTCGCTTCCGGGCGGTGGTGCGGAAATCCTGGTTGAGGAGATCCGGAAAAAAGTGGCTCCAGGCAAAATCACTTCGGACGAGTACCTGGCGATTCATGAGCTGGCCCACCGTTTGGACCTACCCTCGAATATCACGATGCTCTTTGGACACATCGAAACCCATGAGCACATCATCACGCACCTGGTGCGCGTGCGCGAACTGCAAGACCGCACCAACGGATTCCGCGCCTTCATCCCCCTCAAATTCGGAGAGGAGAACAACGCACTCGGAAAACGGAAAAAGCTGCTTAAAGGGAAAAACGTCCCTCTGGTCTACGCAGTCTCCCGCCTTATGCTGGACAACATCCCCCATTTGAAAGTTCTTTGGAACTATGTTGGCGTGCAAGAAGCGCTCGAGATTCTGAGATGGGGTGGCAACGACCTCTCTTCTACTAATACCGAAGAAAAAATCATCGCGATGGCCGGCGGTGCGCGGATTTTAATGGACAAAGAGACGATGAGCGCCCTTATCCTCAAAGCGGGACGCACTCCTCGTTTAACCCATTCGGGAGATGCTTGATGACACGTATCGGATTGCCCGCCTATATCAATGCCCTCCCCTTCCACCTACCTTTCACGTTGGGAGAGTTGAAAACCGGGCACTCCTTTGAATGTGCGATTCCGAGCGTTCTCAATAAGCGCTTGCGGACAAACACGCTTGACGCGGCCCTCACAAGCTGCGCCGAATACTTTGACGGCCCCTACAGATCTGTTCCCGGCTACTGTATCGGCGCACATAAAGAGATTTTAAGCGTAAACCTCTATATCCGCGGAAGTGTTGACGGAGCCCGGATCGGATGTACGCACCACAGCGCTACTTCGATTGCCCTCTTGAAGGTTCTTTGCCGCTATTTCTGGAAAGTCGAAGCCGACTTCGTACCCCTTAGGGAAAACGAGGCTTATGACGGGATGTTGATCATAGGAGACGATGCGCTTAAACAGATGACTATCCCGGGTTATAAGACCATCGATCTGGCTGCAGCTTGGCATGAAGCGACAGGACTGCCTTTCGTTTTTGCCGTCATTTCTACTAGAGATGGAATCGCCTTTCCGGAGGAAGAGTTTGAAGCGGCTCTGAAATGGAGCGAATCAAACAGGGAGCGACTGGTTGAGGCGGCGCACAGCCAGAGTCAATTACCGAAATCCCTGATAAACAGATATTACGATATCTGCAACTATCGACTTGGAGAAAAAGAGCTAGAAGGGCTCAATCTTTTTAAGGAATTGAGAGAAGGTGTATCAAAAGTCTGCTCCTGAAACGATCCGAAAGATGTTCTCTAGCATCGCGGAAAACTACGACCGTGCAAATACGACCTTCACGTTCGGACTGCATAAAAAATGGAACCGCAAGCTGATCCAATCGGTCGGGGAGGCCCATACCCTTCTCGATCTTTGTGCGGGTACCGGAGAGATCGGTTTCGGCTTCTTGGCTAAATACCCCAACGCCAGGGCCATTCTACTCGATTTTTGCCCTGAAATGCTGGCGATTGCACAAAGCAAAGGAACTCCCTTTAAAGGGAGATTTTCCTTAATCGAAGGAGATGCCCAAGCGCTTCCTCTCGAATCTGCATCTGTCGATGCTGCGACTATTTCCTACGGAATCCGCAACGTGAAGGAACCCCTTCGTTGCTTCAGAGAAGCGGCCCGCGTTCTTAAACCGGGAGGGCGTTTTGCGATTTTAGAGCTGACCCGCCCCGCCTCTCCTTTCTTGCGCCTCTCCCACAAAGCCTACTTGAAGTTCTGCCTCCCTATTTTGGGCAAGTTCGCTGCCAAGAATATCCATGCTTACCGCTATCTTTCGAAAAGCGTGCAAGAGTTCGTTTCTCCGGCCGATTTGGAGGAACTCTTGAAGGAGGCGGGATTGAAACCGATCAAAAGAATTTCTTTAATGGGTGGTTTGTCGACGATACTTGTCTCTATTGTTCCGACAGGCGGTCCAATTCAACACTCTGTTTGCAAGAGTGAACCATCCATTTGACCGAAAGGAAGGTTAGGGCGCAGCCCAAAACGCCTACCCCTCCAAAAAGGGTATAGAAAGGAAATAGAGAGGGCCCATAGCCATATGAATGATGGGTCAACAAAATCACAGCAACCGAAAAAGCAATCATCGCCATGCCGACAATGGTCAAGAGTCCATTTAAACAATAATCGATTTTCCGCACTTGATGATCATTCCAGAGCTTCTCGACCCGGGCATCCATTGGCGGTTCCGCAAATTGGTTCGTATTGAGAGGAGGCAATTTTCCTTGCCGTCGATAAAAGCAACACATAAGCTATAATATATCAAAAAAAAATTAAGAAAAAATTAAGATTTACTTAATATTATCTTTAAACTAACATCTTAAAAACTCATCGAGTTAGGAGCTTGACATGACTTTAAGATTCACCAACGTTCCCGGATATTATACCTCAGGCGGGAATTTGTTTGTGGATGGAACTGATGAAAGCCTTCAAAACGAGGCCCGCCAAGCGACGGCCGTCGTGCTTTCAATGATCAAACAAAACGACCGTGCCTTTCGTGAAGTGGAGAATTGGGCAAAAAAAAGCACTCAAGCAACTGCAGAAACGGCCTATGTCTTGACGGCTGTTACCCTAGACACCCTGACCGATCCTTGGTTTTGGCTAAGCGTACATGTGGCGACTCGTCCCGTCTATTTTGGCCCTGCTCCCCTGGGCCCATCAGGCGGGTGCTGCGGTCCAAGCGATTGCAGCGGAGGGGGCTGCGATGAGGATAGCTGCAAAGCCGCCCTCCTCATTATGGCCATTGCGATTCTAGTCGCCGCTTTCGCCGCCTCTGTCGGCCTTACCGTGAAACATGGGATGGACGCAGATGAAGCGCGCCGCAAGGCCGATGAAATCAAACAATTGTATAGAGAATCACAGGATCAACGGGTTAAGACAATCTATAGCAAAATAGCTTGGGAACAAAACAAGGAGTACGCAAGCCAATTTTTGAAGACAGCCTTTTCGGCTGCAGGAGCGGCCGGAGTTGGGTTTTTGACTCTCTCCTCGATCTTTGCCCTTTGTGCAGTCCTTAACGGCGTTGCCGTCTCCCCTTATGCGACCACATTCGCACTTGCGGGCGCTGCCGCAGTAGGGGGGTCTCTTGTCGGGCATACCGTGCGCGGGGTAGCCCTTTTGGGAAGTGAGCAGAGGGATCTTGAATTTCTACACGACCTCTTCAATGATATCATGTCTCTCGAAGCGCCCCATCCTTTTCGTATCCTGGCCGAAGGAAACGAAATAAACGCAACGATGAATGTTGGAGAATACCGTTATATCAAAGAAAAAGAAAACTTCCGAAGAGAAAAGATTGAGGATGATACTGATTCGATCTACGCTGACTACGTCAATTTCATCGTTTCTGATAAACAGGAAAATAGTGTAAGCTTTTCTTGATCCCATGCGCTTGATATTAGGCTCTCACTCCCCAAGAAGAAAGGAGATCCTTGGCTTCTTTTCTTACCCTTTTGAGCAGATCTCTCCTCCTTTTGATGAGGGAGTAGTCCCTTACGAGGGCAATCCTATTGCTTATGCAACGGCTCTCTCCCGGGGGAAGGCAGCTTCTCTTCTCCCCTCCTGCCCCGATGCCGTGATTTTAGCAGCCGATACGTGCGTGCACATCAAGGGAAGAATCATGGAAAAGCCGGCCGATGAGGTCGAGGCTTTCGAAATGCTGCGCGAATTGAACGGTTCATGGCATATGGTCTATACAGCAGTGACGGCTCAGACCGGGGAAAAAGAGAGGACGGCTTGCGCCCAGACGCGCGTGGAGTTTCACCAACTCTCGGAAAATAAATTGAAGCTTTACCACAAAGCCTTTAACGGGATCGACAAAGCAGGGGGTTACGGTATTCAGCAGGCGGGCAGTCTGATCGTAAAGCGGATGGAGGGATGCTTTTACAATGTCATGGGCTTGCCCCTGACGGAGACCTCCCAAGTATTGGGTGAAATGGGGATCGATTTATGGCGTTATTTAGGCTAGTATGCTGTTTCTTGTGCGGTTCGACGGCCTTTGCCGCCTTTCCGACTGAGGTGGGTGGGCAGATGCTCTATTTGCTCCATCGTGGAGAGGCACAATCTGCGTTCGAAAACTACCTCAAATATGCCCGCGAAAGCGAAGAGCATGACTTTGCTCTTCTCCAACAAGCAGGAATCCGTCTTCTTGAACAGGGAATCGAATCGGGTGATCCCGAGACCCAGTTAATGTGTATGTTCGGCGCCGGGGTTGCAAACTCTCCCGACCTACTCCCTATTCTAGAAAAGGGGATCCATTCAAAGGAGCCGCGCATCCAGCTTATCGCGCTCAGCTATTTGGGGAAGCAAAATGACGATTTGGCGGACAGGATGCTTCTGCATGCGCTCTCCTCCCCCTTTCTCCTGACGCGGTTAGAAGGATGCTACCAGCTCGCGCAAAAAAACCACCCTGCGGTCCTTATGCATTTGCAGTCGCTTATGGTGAAAGTTCCTGATTTCGTGCGCGCCCTCTTTCCGCAAATCGTCGTCCATCTCGACAGCAGCAGCGCCAACCAATACCTTAGACAATTGCTAGCAGACTCACATATCGAAGTGCGGATCGAGGCGATCCTCTCGGCGGCAAAACTGGGACGCGACGACTTCCTCCCCCAAATCCGCAATCTGGCAGCTCAAGCCCAATATGCCCAGCAGGAGGCGTGCGCACTCGCGCTCGGCGAGTTGAAAGACGCGGGGGCGCTTCCCCTCCTCAAAGAACTGGCGGAAAGCGGACGCAAAGAAGTGCGCCTAGCCGCCGCAATCGCTCTCTTTGAGTTGGGAGAATATGAGGCGCTCGATTCGATTAAAGAGCAGGCTCGCTTAGGCGATCTTTTTGCGATCACGGCTCTCGGCAAACTCAAAGAAGGAAAAGAGATTCTGCGCGACATGATTTCTCATGCAGAGCGCGATGTGCGCCTCAACGCAACCTTGTCGCTTTTGCAGCTTGGCGAGGCAGGCCCGATCGAAGAGATCTTGATTCCGGGAGGTAAAGACTTTGGATTTACGCGTCTCTCTTCGCCGGGGCATGGTTTAAGTGCGTGGAAAACAGTTCCCTCGCACCATCAGAATACGAAAAAATATCCCGGCATTATTCAACAGACCATGTCTTTGCGGGATAAAGTTCTGGCGCAGTGCATTGAGCTTCCCGAGCCGCAGTTCTTGAAAATCGCGCGACGGGTAATCGCCGAAAAACAGACCGAATTGATTCCCCTTCTTGTCGTGCTGCTTGAGAACAAACGAAGCGATAAGAGCCTTGTCTTGTTAAAGGAGGGGCAGCAAAAAGCGGGTGAACCGCTGATCCGCAATTACTGCACACTCGCCCTTTACAGGCTCCGCGAAGAGGGGCCTTATGAAGAGCAGTTGATCAACTGGGTCAAATCGGCAGCGAGCAAGCTGATGATCGAATTTCGCGAAGAGGATGAGGAGCCTACCCTCTCGATCCGCCACGAACTCGCCCCTGAAGAGACTTCGCGCTTTTTAGTCGAATCCTTCGAAACGCTTGCTCAAGCCCAAAATCAAGCGGGCATCGAGGCGCTTCTCCATGCAATAGCTTACGGAAATCCGAAAAACAGGTATGCTCTTGCGGGACTCTTGATCAGAACGACCGAATGAAACGCTTTGTTTTTCTTTTACTTCTGGCGCTCCCGTTATTTGGCGAGGAGCTCTTTACCGATCCGCCCCGCATTTGGAAAGCCGATTGCATCCAATGCCGTCCCTTCGAGCCTCCCCCTCAAGAGATTGATCCAAATATCATTGTCGATTTGATCAACCCCCGCTATGAAAACGGCGTCCTCTCTACAGACGAGGGGGGTGTTTTGTCCGCTTCCTTTTTTCGGGTGCAGGCTCAACGGATAGTCTATACCCGCAATCTCGAGTGCGATCCTCCCGTATTCACCATCCAATGCGAAGGAAACATTCTCGTTGATTATCGCCAATGGGTGCTTGTGGGAGACTATTTATACTACGACTTTCTGACACATACCGGATTTCTCCTCAATGGAAAGACGGCTCAGCCCCCTTGGTATGTGGGAGGAAGTGAGGTTCTCCTTCTCGACTCAGGCGATTTGATGGCGCTCGATGGCTACCTCACCACCTCAGAGGGGGAAGAACCCGATGTGGTGATCCGCTCACCAAACATCACCCTCACGCCAAGCCGGGTCGTCACCGCAAGAGAGATCAACTTTTGGGTAGGGAATATCCCGCTTTTCTGGTTTCCGAAACTCTCATTAGATTTGGAAAACCGAGGGCGCTCCCCCTTCGCCGTAAAATTCGGCTGGGGAGGCTTTATGGGGTCGCATATCAGCCTTCTCTACAGATTTCTCAATTGGGGAGACTTGAAAGGAGTGGCTAGAATCGACGGCTTTTTCGCACATGGGCCCGGAGGCGGAATCGAAACGCGTTACAATCCGAAATTCAGGGCGACTGAATTCTACACGCGCAGCTATTACGCTCACGACCTCTCAATTAGCGATCCTGAAAAGAGGGACCGTTACCGTTTTCAGGGAACATTTTATGACTGCCTCTATGGAATCAGTGTGAATGGAATGTATGACTATGTCAGCGATCCGACTATGGCCTCCGATTTCCAAATTAGAGACTTCGATTTGCCTACTGCAGGACGCACCCAAGTTGAATTGAGACGCCAGGAAAGCACATGGATCGCAAACCTCTTTACAACAGTGCGGGTCAACGATTTTCAGAGCATAAACCAGCAGCTCCCTTCCTTCAGCTACTATCTTCATCCATTCGAAATCCCCTCCACGGGAATTATGGTCGAGAACATTTTCAAGGCCGGCTATCTCAACTACGTTTTTAGCGATGACGTCCGCGCTCCCGCCTTTCATTCTGGAAGAATATTCGCCTACCCCCGCTTCTACCGCCCCTTCTTTTTCGGCCCCTTGACCTGGACACCCGAAGCGGGATTTATCGGGATCGCCTATTCGAATACCCCTGCCGGCGATTCGGCAGGACAAGCAATCGGCGAATTCGGCATGCGCCTCGATACCTCACTTTCGAAGTGTACGAGTTCGTTCAAGCATGTCGTCGAGCCTTATATCCAATATACCTACTTGACACCGCCGCGCGTCTCAAGTGAGCGCCATTTCATTTTCACCATCAATGATGGCTACGACCGGCTTAACCTCTTTCGCTTCGGCGTTGAGAATAGCATATTCGTAAAAGCCCCTTGCGGCATTGCGCGCCCCGTTTGGATCGACATCTGGGCAAACGCCTTCGTCAACGAAAAGACGATTCCTCAAGCGATCCCGAAGGGCTATATCAATATCGAATGGCAACCCTGGAGCCGTCTTTTCGTCGGCTTGGACGGTGGATGGAATTTTAGACACCAAGAGACCGACTTTTTCTTCACGCGTGCAGATTGGACGCTTAACGAAAATATCGCCTTTGGAGCCGAGTACCGCTACCATAGCAAATTTGACTGGCGGAAGGCCGACTTCTATAATTTTATCCTCGAGACGGTCCGTACGGAGCAAGAGCTTCTCGACTCTCCCCTCTCCTTTAGAAGACAAATTGCCCTCTTTCGCATCTTCGCCCGGCCGACTCCCGACTGGACGGTGCAATTCGATTTTCGTTATGGGTGGAACCGGGGCAACCAGGTCTTCATTGACGAAGAGGGGGGAACTTTTCGGGGGAAACAACGCGATTTGCTTGAGTACCAGGTCGAACTCGGGCGGATCTTATTCCAGCACTGGCACTTCAGGTTTATTTACGAGAAACGCGAAGCTGACACACGCTTTTCGGTTTCGTTAAAGCTCGATCCGGGGCCGCCCCCTAGGGAAGCAAAACTTTTTTGAAAACCGATCTCGATCTTCCCTTTTCATAATTTGTCAAACTCGATTTTATATTAATTTTTCTTCATTTTGTATTATTTCAAAAAGAATCTAACCTAATACTATTTTTTTTGTTGAAATTTATTAAAGAGCCTTGTAGAATTAGACAATTAAAAATCAAAACAAATGTAATTTTGTCAAATAATATTGTTATCCCAAATTCGAGCGAAACTATAAATACCTTTTCTATTTATGATTTGGAGCGACCGGAAACATCTCTTTTAACAATTTCAACTCAAATTAAAGAGATACTGGACAATCAAATTCGCCCAAATTTTAATCAATTTTTCAATCCAGAAGATAAAAAAATATTCCGTCAGGAAAAGAGATTTCAAGTGAAACCCTCTTATCTTGAAAGGGAATTTAAACTAAAGCCTAACTTGGAGACTGCTTTAAAGCTTTGTATAAGCAAAATAATTTTGAAAATGTCGAAAAAGAAGGAAATTAAAGCGGTTATAGATGATTTAATGGAAAGTCAAGCAAGTTGGGAAAAGCTTAAGGGAAAAATTATTCAAGCTGTAAATGAAGGGTATTACCTAAATTTTATCCACTGGATTACAGGAAATAATTCATCTGGATTAATAGGAATGCGGAGATATGGAAATTTAGCCAACCATGCTCCCTCCCTAGTTCCGACAGGAATTTTGCTTGAAAAGAAAATTGAACCTCTCTGCGGTGAGTTAATGATGGGGCTAAGAGGAGTAAATAGAAAATGTCTTTCGGGTGTGCTCTTTAGTAAATTTGAAATCGCTCACTCCTATGCGAAAGCCTTTCGATTCTCTTTGGAAAAAGAGATTGAAGCAGTATTTGACTATCCGAAGAAATCGTTTTTTCCACCTCAAAGATTGAAGATAGCAGCTCTACGCCTAGCAAATTTTTCTAAAAAGGATCAGCTTGTAGAGGATATGATAAAACACCTAAAAGAAGTAAAGAATACATTTTCAGATAACTTAAGTCGTCTTAAAAAAAATGTTTTTCTGATTGGACAACACATTAACCTTCAGCTTTCGCAGCTTAAAGAACGATTGCCTATTGAAAAGGTTCTGCAAATCGGTGATTTAGTCGGAGTTAAGTTTGATGACGGAACCCTTGAATATGCCGTCTGCCTTGAACATACAGATAAAACAAGCAAAGCTTTAATCCTTAATTCTCGAAAGCATTTACCCATTTATTACGACCTCTCCGATCTCTATTTAGTGGACTCAAGTTATAGCGAGTTGACCCATTCTAATTTCGATCATAGTAACCTGAGTTTTGGGTTGTCTTCCTCGCATTCAGAAGAATTTGCACAGCAGATCTTGGGATTCTCGGATGAAGCAAATGGCCAAAGGCCCTTTGCGAAGACAAAAAGCACGAGAGATGCAAGCAAAATTGCTGAAGACAAGGGAGAAAAACCAAAAACCCAGGTTAGTAAGATTCCACCGCAGATCGAAGATCTGATTAATGATCTGGAAAGGAACTTGGAAGGAGTTGAAGAGGCAGTTGCGATTTTAGAGAAAGGGGCGACCTACTCTTTATCTGAAGAGGAAGAAGCCTTTGTGGATAAGCCCTTTCCTATTGTATGGGGTTCGACTCATAGGTTAAATTTCCTTCCAGTTAAATCTGCGATTCGAGAAGAAAGGGCCCTAGAAGGTATTTTAGAGGTAGGCAAGCAAATCAACGTTGTTTTTACAAAAAAGAGAGACAAAGCCAAATTAATTGAATGGTTGAACAAAGAAAAAATTGATAATGTTACCCACTTGAGCTTTACAACTGCAACGATTTTAAGTTGCCTGCAACCTTTTTTGACCTCGGAAGGGAGGTCTATAGCGCCGCCAGTCAAAATCGACCCAGCTCCATCGGCTAAGCGAGTGGAACTATAGTGATTTTATCATCAAATATGATTGTGACCTCCTTGGTATCCAATGGAAGGGCCAACACATAATTATCTCGAGATTCGCTAAATGTAAATTTTTCAACTGATTCTGCTATAGAAATTCTCCACTTTGAATTCGGCCGCTATAAACAAAGTGCAGGCTTTTCGTAGAGGGAAGATGAGTTTCGCTTCTTCTTGCTGCAGGCATTTTTTCATGCAGATGGAAATGACAAGGCCTGTTTCTAGCAGTAAGCCAATGCCGGCTAAACCGGCGGAAATAGCGATATGCCGGGCAGAGGTGGTGAAAATCTGAGGAAGCAGCTGGGGTCCGAAATAATATGCAGCAACGCCTGATCCGATGAGAATGACCGAAAGGGCAACCAAAATGATTTTTCTGGTTGGAAAATCTCTTATTATACCATTTCGGAAAAATAAATTTTAATTTTTAGCCCAATCCCTTGTGCATAACTGGCGTACTGCTCCCGATCTTGCGGTAAACGAATTCCACGCTTCGCAACAAGAATCAAGAATTTGTTCATATGATTCAAAGCA
>JAFIGI010000023.1 GCA_020831465.1 Chlamydiales bacterium | reverse complement strand
TGCTTTGAATCATATGAACAAATTCTTGATTCTTGTTGCGAAGCGTGGAATTCGTTTACCGCAAGATCGGGAGCAGTACGCCAGTTATGCACAAGGGATTGGGCTAAAAATTAAAATTTATTTTTCCGAAATGGTATTACTTGATCTAAAGTTGTTGTCTTGGTGTTTGATATCTGAATACCCTCATCTGAGGCAAGTGCATACTTGCAGCCAAGCGATCCCCACATTACGGGTTTTTCATAGAAAGAATGAGAGAGGAACATATTTTTTAGAGCCTATTTTCAAGAGGATGGTTTAACTCATTGTAGCGGAGTTGGCCGGCCCAACCAAGTTTGGTGCGTAACGTGGCGAAGTAGTCGGAACGGGAGAGATTAACCATCTTGAAAGTGCGTTTCGCGCAGGAGACGCTAAAGAGCTCGCTCGTTGCAAGGGTGTGGCGAGAAAATCCATCATAAGTGATCTCAACGGGATCATATGAACTTAAATATTGGATCTCGATCTTGTCGCAAGGCAGGAGAACAATCGGTCGGTTGGAGATCGTATGAGGGCTGATCGGCGTGATGAGGATTGCTTGAAGGGCGGGAGTCAAGATTGGCCCCCCCGCAGCCAAGGAATAGGCAGTCGATCCGTTAGGGGTTGAGAGAATGATTCCATCTGCTGAAAAGGTATTGAGGTATTTTCCGTCGACATGGATCGAGAGGTCGATTAGGGAGGGATTGTGCGCGCGGTGAATGACTATATCATTGACGGCAAAGATCCGTTCTTGGCCTGAAGTGACACCTTCCATAATCAATCTTTCTTCAACGTTATAAGATCGGTTTAGGAGTTCATCGAGACTTGGGTAGAGGTCGGAGAGGGGAACATCGGCCATGAAGCCAAGGTGCCCGAGATTGATTCCCAGGATAGGAGCATCGAGAGCCGGGAAATGATGGATCAGGCGTAAAATCGTTCCATCGCCTCCTAGCGAAATCAAAAAATCGATTTTCTCAGGAGGAATCGAAGTCAGAGGAGGAACTTGCAATTCAGAAGCCTCATCATCGCGCGCGACCACAGTGACATCCCTATTTTGCAAATACTCCGCGATTTCTTTGGCAACTGTATAGGATTCTTTTTTTTTCAGGTTCGCGAAGAGAGCAATGATCATCGAATCTATTTCTCCGCGTAATTGTAGAATGAAAAATGGGCCATGATCTTCTTAAGCATTTTTTCGGGTGTTAATCCGATCTCGTCCAATAAATCCTGATACCCTCCTTGATCGAGAAAGGTTTCTGGAATGCCAAAATTCAAGACCTCAACGTGGCCGAAATCGTGGGATACGAGGAATTCATTGATTTCGCTTCCGAGTCCTCCTTTGAGGGAATGCTCTTCAATCGTCACAATCCTGTTATGTTTAAGGAGGAGTCTGCTAAAGAGGTCTTTGTCGAGCGGTTTCACGAAGATCGGATCGACCACCGCAGCACTTACTCCCTCTTCCTTCAAATGCGCGCGCAATTCAAGGGCAGCTGTGCATTTATGCCCAAGAGCGATGATCAAAAGATCTTCCCCTTCGGCCAAGATCTCTCCTTTGCCGAGGGGGCGGTAGCGGATTTCATCCTCCCTCTCATCGGTCGGGAGGTTGGGATAACGAATCGCTGCGGGGCATTTCCAACTGAAAGCCGACTCGAGCAGTTCCTTGAGGAGGTGGCCGTCTCTCGGCTGGCAGATCGCCATATTCGGCATCGTGCGTAAAAAACCGATCTCGTAAATTCCATGATGAGTCGCTCCGTCTCCTGGAGAGAGCCCTCCTCGATCAATTGCAAAGACTACGGGAATTTCCTGCAGACAGACGTCCTGGAAGAGATTGTCCAGAGCGCGCTGAAGAAAAGTGGCGTAAATCGAGCAGACGACGTTGAGCTTTCCGGTCTTAGCAAGGCCTCCCGAGAATGTGACCGCATGCCCTTCCGCAATGCCGACGTCGAAAAACCGGCTGGGAAATTTCTCATCAAAAGAGGTAAGGCACGAACCGAGCGACATCGCCGGAGTGATCACGGCAAGACGGGGGTTTTTTTCTCCCATGCTCACCATATGTTTGCCAAATATTTTAGGAAATGTCGCCTTTTTTGAAGGAGAGGGGAGGAATTCGCACGTCTTGGGGTCGAAGGGTTTGACGCCGTGATATGTGATAGGGTCGCGCTCCGCGCGTTCAACTCCTTGGCCTTTCTTAGTCATGGCGTGAATGACGATCGGCATATCGAGGTCTTTGACTGCCTCGAAAACGGCGATGAGTTTTTTGACGTCATGCCCGTCAATCGGACCGATGTAGGAAAAGCCGAACTGTTCGAAGAAAGGGGCCGAGCTCACGATGTTTTTGACGGATTCGGTCAGTTTGAACCCCTGCTTGGCAAGCGATGAGCCGTAATGGGGAATTTTAGAAACTAGGGTTTCGAGCTCCCGCCTCCATTTGCTCGTCGTGGGGTTGTTAAGCAAGCGGCTGAGAATGTTTGTGATCCCGCCGACATTTTTCGAAATAGACATCTCGTTATCGTTAAGGACCAAAATAAAACGGGAGAGATCGCGGGAGATGTTATTTAACGCTTCCAATGAGAGGCCGCAGGTAAGCGTTGCGTCTCCGATGATCGGGATCACGTGATTTTTCTCCTGCGCCAAGTCGCGCGCGCGCGCCATTCCGAGAGCAAGGGAGAGGGCGGTCCCGGCATGCCCGGCATAGAAGTGGTCATGGGGCGACTCCTTTGGATGGGAGAAGCCGTTCAGCCCTTTGTATTGGCGGATACGGTCGAAACGCGCATCGTTTCTGCCCGTAATCAGTTTATGGGTATAGGTCTGGTGGCTCACATCGAAGATCAGCTTATCGGCAGGGGAGCGGAAAACATAGTGCAGAGCTAGCGTGAGCTCTATGCTGCCTAGATTCGAGGCTAAGTGACCGCCGTTGACTGAAAGGACGCGGATAATCCGGTCGCGGATTTCTTGTGAGAGAACCTTAAGGTCGGGAATCGAAAGAAGCTTTAACTCTTCCGGGGAGTAGATCTTTTCGAGATGGGTCACAATACCTCTTGCGGTTGGAAAGCTTCGGTTTGGGGGATTCCATCCTCATCAACTTCCAGCTCGCCGCCGCGCCGTTTGATCAGTGCTTCGATCCGCTCTTCGACCGCCGATAAACGCGACCCGCAGGCAGCAATCAACTGATCGGCTTCTTCGTAAAGTTTGAGAGAATCGTCAAGAGAAACATTCCCCGAATTCATGCGGTCCAAAATCGCTTCCAGCCTTGCAAAGGCTTTTTCAAAATTAAATTCCTGATCACTCATCGTCTACTCTTAAAGTTGCTTTACCATCGCTAAAAAGGGCTTCTAACCTTTTCCCGGGTCTTAGTTCTCGAGCCGATACTATAACCGAACCTTCATTTAAGGCAAAGAGGATGGAATATCCTCTTTTTAAAACGTTTTTTGGATCTAACGCAGTCAATTGTTGGATGACCTCTTTTAATCTCTGCTTATTCGCCGCGAGTTTATTTTGAATTGATTGATCGAGCTGCTTGATTTGCCCCGAAAGCCGGTTTTGGCAAAGGAGAAGCTGGTTTGACGGATTTAGGGCGCGCGATTCTTTTTTCCGCCCTTCGAGCAGATAGCGCTTGCGGAGCAGCTCTTGCTTCATCAGGCTATCCAAACGGGTTTTGATCTCATCGAGCCGTTGAAGGGGCCCTCCAAGCAGTGCGTATGAGGAGGAAAAAAGGGGATGGCGGAGATAGCCGTCGAGTGTCGCGCGGCAGTGCTTAATCCTGTGAAGGAGGGCGCTTGTCAAATGACTGCGCATCTTTTCCAAAAATTGCAGATGGTGCTGTTTTTCTGCGCTGACAATTTCGGCGGCGGCTGAGGGAGTCGGTGCGCGCACATCAGCGACGAAATCGGCGATTGTCACATCGGTTTCGTGGCCGACGGCGGAGACGATCGGGATTCCGCTTTCGAAAATCGCCCTAGCGACAACCTCCTCGTTGAAGGGCCACAAATCTTCAAGGCTTCCTCCCCCTCGTCCGACAATCATGACGTCGCATAAGTGGTGACGGTTCATCTGTTCGATCGCCTCCGCGATCTCATAAGCAGCCTCGCTCCCTTGAACGCGGACAGGATTTAGGATCAGCTGAAAACCGGCGTAGCGGCGCGAGAGGATGTGGATAATGTCGCGGATGACCGCTCCGGTCGGGCTTGTCACGACGCCGATGCGGCGGGGGAATTTCGGAAGAGGTTTTTTCTTATCGGCATCTAACCAACCTCGCTCTCCCAGTTTTTTCTTTAACGCCTCAAGGCGCATCAGCAGCTCGCCAACTCCTTGATACTCGATAGATTTTGCGATAATCTGGTATTTTCCGTGGGGGGGATAGACCGAAAGGGCTCCCGTTACAACGACATGGTCCCCTTCTTTCGGGAGGCGGGAGAGTTTGCTCTCCTTGGCACGAAATAGAACCGCCGGAATTTTGGCTCCGGCATCCTTTAGGTCGAAATAGAGATGCCCGCTTGAATGGAGCTTGCAGTTGCTCATTTCGCCTTGGACCGTGAGATTTATAAATCTCGATTCAAGCTGATTTTTGATCGCGGCGGTCAGCTGTGTAACGGTTATTACGGTTGACGGAGTGCTCATCACTGTGTTAACTTGTTGAAAATTTTTATCGGAAGAGAAGAGATGTCTCGAAAAACGGATTCCTCCCGCCCTACGGTTATCGCCGGCAATTGGAAGATGTATAAAACAATTGCCGAGGCGCTTGATTTTGTCGAGACTTTAGCACCCTTAATTGGGAAGAGTCAAGCGGCTGTTTACTTGGCTGTCCCTTTCACTGCAATCCGGCCTGCCGCCCATCGCGTTGAGGAGCTTGGAGCGCCGATCACCATCGGCGCCCAGAATATGAACGATGCGACCGAAGGGGCTTTTACGGGAGAGATTGCCGCCCGGATGTTGAGCGAGGCCGGAGCGCGCTTTGTCATCCTCGGCCATTCCGAGAGGCGTCATCTTTTTGACGAATCGAACGCCTTTATCAATAAAAAAGTGAAGCGGGCCCTTGAAGATTCCTTGCAGCCGGTCTTGTGTATCGGCGAGACTTTGGCCGAGCGCGAAGCGGGGGAGACGGAGAGGCTTCTAAAGGAGCAGTTGACCGGTTCTCTGGAAGGAATCTCTGTCGAAGAGTTGTCCAAGATGATCATTGCCTACGAGCCGGTTTGGGCGATCGGGACGGGAAAAGTCGCCCGACCGGAAGACGCGGAAGCTGCGCAACACTTTGTGCGCGGCGTAATCGCGGAAACCTGGGGAGAGGAGGTTGCCGAGAGGGTCCCGATCCTCTATGGGGGATCGGTCAAACCGGAGAATGCCGACGAGCTGCTTGCGCAGCCTGACGTCGACGGTCTTTTAGTCGGAGGCGCCTCGCTTTCGGCCGATGCTTTTAGTAAAATTATTATAGGGTAGTCTTATGACGGTAGTCTATTATCTATTTCTTTTTCTCTTTCTCCTGATTTCCGCGATTCTTTGCTTTGTGATTTTGATTCAGGAGAGCAAGAGCTCCGGACTCGGAGCTTCTTTCGGCGGGGATTCAGGCGACTCGCTCTTTGGAACCTCGACACCCGAAGTCTTAAAAAAGATCACCGCTTGGCTGGCCGTCTTCTTCCTCGGCGGATGTATCGTGCTCTCTTTGTGGACCGGAGCGATGGGACGGGTTAAAATGAAAAGAGGGGCGGTGACGGAGTTTATTGAAGAATGATTCTCCAGCTTCGCTACTACGGTGATCCTGTTTTGCGGAAAAAGGCTCAACCTGTTGAAGAGATTACGGACGAGATTCGCCAACTTTGCCGTGATATGATCGAAACGATGCTGGCTGTTAACGGCATCGGGTTAGCCGCGCCTCAAGTGGGGCATCTTCTCCGCATTTTTGTCTCTAATGTCGCTTATGAGGATCAAGAGGGAGAAGTTCACTTAGGCGATCCCGTTGTCTATATTAATCCTGTCATCTCCGAGCCGAGCGATATGCTCGTTGAGCGGAGCGAAGGGTGCCTCTCGATCCCGAAACTCTACGCCGCCGTTGCACGTCCTTTGAAAATTACGGTAGAAGCGTTGGATATTGAGGGGAATCCCTTTAAAAAGGAGTGTTACGGTTACCTTGCCCGGAACATTATGCATGAAAACGACCACCTTAACGGCGTTCTTTTCATCGACCGGATTAAAGGGAAGCGCCGCACCCTTCTTGAGCCAGAGCTTCGCCGCATCAAACAACACTATGATAAAAAGCGTAGAGTCTAGAAGGAGCAAAATTGAAGAGCGAGACAATGGGGCTCAATGCATTCAAACTGCTATCAAGAAGAGAGGTATTTGCCCACTTCCTCATTTTTAAACGCAAAGCAATCTCTTTTTTGCAGAGATCAAGCAGAGGGACGATACCAAGAAAGTCAGCTACATTAACAAGCCTAATCAGCTCTTTCTCTTTAAATGCTTCCATCTCTTCTTGGGAGATCCCTATCTCAAAAAACCGCATCAAATACTCATAGGTATCCTTGTCAACGTCTAACTCAATTTCTGCGGTACCTTCTACCTGATCCCAATCTTTCCATCCCTTAATAAACTCAGAGCAGCCGCATACCCGCTCAAAATCAAATCGCCTGCCTATCCTGTCACCCTTTTTTTTGAAAATAATTTGGGGTTGCTCTTCATCGATGATAGAACACGAGACGTAGGGAGGCTCCTTAGAAGCGATTAATTCATCGAGTTCTTCACTTTCGATTTCGTAGGAAAAGGGGGCTATTTTTTTCGATCTAGGTAGCTCACTTCCGACAGCAGAGCTTCCGATCGGCAAGGTCGCAAACTCTGCTTTAGTCATTGGACCGGGGGGTTCAGACCACTCGGAGCTATGTGGAAAGATTCTTTCCTCGCCGCCACGAGGAGAGTTATGAGAGGAATAATAGATGATCCCGTGACGCGTATTTTTAGGATCGAGAGAGAAAGTAACGGATTTGCCGGGCTCGACTTTCGCAATGACATTATGATGTTTGTCATAGATGTTCACAACTTTGTGACTCGAATTTTCATAGAAATAGTGATGTTTTTTAGCCGATTCTTTGAATAGCATCTCACTTCGCAGGGAGGTTAAAGCTGAGAATATACCTAAGGTACAGAGAATAAAGTAGACTGCAAACTCAATTGCGGCAGATCGATCTTTCCTCTCTAAAATTAAGGTCAATTCCTTTGCGGAAAATGAGAGCATGACAACGCTGTGTATTAAGCAGGCTGTAAAGATCAAGCTCGATGATCCCGTGAGCATCCCGATCAAGATGCAAGTGTCGACTAGGAAATGCTCTAGATGCACGAATGTTTGAAAGTGATCTTTTTTCTTCACGCCCATGCCGAGGAGAGTGGGGTGAAGGGCGAGGCTGAAACCGATAGAAGCGAGGATAAGAAGATTAACCTGGGCCGCTAATCCAGCAAGCCCTAAAGATAGGGAAGCTAGCCTTACTATGTGGAAGAATAGCATTCCTTTTCCTTCTCGATTTTTTAAAGAGGTTAGCAAGTGAATGCTAATCGAGCCGCATGAGATCGACCGAAGCGCAAGTGCTCCAACCATCCCAGTGCTAGGAATCAATGAGATGATCGCGCAAGCAATCGCTCCAATCATGAGAGCGCGTTCGATATGTTTTAGGGGAATGTTCCGAAGTTTCTCGGGAAAATAGATCAGCGGCTTATATTCTACGTAGTTTATCTTACCGGATAAAAAAGGCACCTGGTTTAATATTTTTGTTTTAAAAAAGTTAATTATATATTAAGAAAATTATAATATAAAATAGAAAAAATGTAAAGTTGAGATTAACAAAATAAGTCTCCCCATCGTGCCTTCCGCGCTTTTTTAAAACGCTCTTTTTCTTTTTTGGAGACAGTCTTTATTTCAATTCCCTCCTCAGCGCAAAGCTGCAGATTGACATGGCCTGAACGTTTTTGCGGAGTTGAGAGAATCCGCGGGGCGCTCCTATTTAACGGTTCTTTCGTCACAATTACGTAGGAGAATTTCTCATCTTCGTAGGAAAGAGAGGCTTGTTTCGCTTGTCGATGCAGAGAGCTCCGCTCGACGCGCACGGAAAAATGGCACCATTTTGGATGAGGACAGGCTTTTGAATGGGGGCAGGGAGCCAGAACATGCCCTCCCAGCTCAATCAGCCGATCGCGTGCGGCGAGGATGTTCTGAAAGCCGCGCGGCGTCCCCGGTTCGATGATCGCAACGCAATCTACAGCCTGCCAAACCGGCTCCAAGTTCTTTTCAGCCAATTCTCCAAGGCTGTATCCAAAAAGCGCGAGGTCGTGCGGCTTGTATGAGGGGATTTTCTCAATCTCCCCCAAAAAATAGTGCGGACAACCCAATTTCTTCCCCAGCTCAGCGAAAGCAGGTTCCCTCTCTACCAATGTTGCCTCAATCGCACCCCAAATTTCGCGCGCCGCCCACCAGCCCGTGCCGGGGCCGGCGCCCAAATCGAGAAGGGAACCGATGCGGAAAGGGATCTCTCGTAGGACGGTAAAAATTGCGGCGTAAGTAGCTGGAAGACGTACCGTTAGATATGTTAGCAGATCACTCTCTTTAGAGAGCGAGGCCCCTTCGCGGTAAAGGTCGGTTATGCGTGCAGAAGAACTTATAAGTTCTTTGTAATTAGAGTTCTTTAGCAGCTCTTGGATAGAATGATGGAGATTTGAGGGTAAATGCATTAAAATAAACTTTATGAAGTTAAATCAAGCCATTCTACAACAACTCAATGAAATCGGCATAGCCCTAACAAAAGAACGGCAGATTCCTGTACTGCATGAAAAAATACTGCGAAATGCGAAAGAACTGACACATGCGGACGGAGGGACGATTTATACGGTTGTAGAGGGAGTTCAGCTGAGGTTCGAAATTGTGATCTCCGATTCGCTCCACTTTCATCTAGGCGGGACCTCTTCGAATCCCATCCCTTTTCCCAATCTTCCCCTTTATTTGGAAACGGGGGAGCCGAATGACAGCTTGATGGTTGCTTATGCCGTCAATCATAATAAGACGATTAACGTCAAAGATGCCTATCATGAAGTCGGCTTCGACTTTTCTGGGACGCGTCGCTTTGATGCTCACACAGGTTATCGGACAAAAGCCGTTTTGACCATTCCGATGAGAAATCATCAAGGGGAAGTGATTGCTGTCTTGCAGTTGATCAATCCAATCGATCCTGCATCGGGAGAGGTTTCTTTTTTTTCTGAAGAGGAGGTCAATCTTGCCGAATCTTTAGCCTCTCAGGCAGGCCTTGCCCTCAATAACCAGCTGCTGATCCAAAACTTGCGCAGGCTCTTCGAGTCGCTTATCCGCGTGATTTCTGAAGCGATCGATGAAAAATCCCCTTCGACGGGAAATCATGGAAAGCGGGTTCCTATCATTGCTCAGCTTCTCGCTCAAGCGGTGAACGACACAACTGAAGGGCCTCTTAAAGATGTCTCTTTCACAAGCGAGCAGCTCTACGAATTACAGGTCGCCTCACTTCTCCACGACTGCGGAAAGATCACGACTCCCGTCCATATTATCGAAAAGAAAAAGAAACTTGAGACCATACACGACCGTGTCGAAATAATCGACGCCCGGTTTAACGGCTTGCGGATAAAAGAGGAAAATGCGCTCTTGAAAAGAAAGCTTGCCTGGATCGAAAGCCATTTTCCGCAACTCTTTGAAGAGGCGCGTAATGCATTCAGCTCTTATGAGCTTTCCTACCGTCAAAAACTGGCTGAAATTAGCGACGACCAGGAATTCGTTCATCGATGCAATGAGATGATCGAACCGATTACGAATGAAGCCGTCGATAGAATCAATCGGATCGCTTCGCTCGATTGGAACAAGGGCAAACCCTTGTTGACCAATGATGAGAAAGAACATTTACTGATTCCGAAAGGGAACCTCTCTCCAAAAGAGCGCGAAATCATCCAGCACCATGTCATCATGACCTATCGTATGCTCTCCCAGCTCCCCTTTCCCAAGGAAATGCGCGCCGTTCCCGAGATCGCCGCCTCGCACCACGAAAGGGTAGACGGGAAGGGCTATCCGCGAGGTCTCAAAGGGGATGAGATGCTTGTGCAATCGAAGATATTGGCCATTGCCGACATCTTCGAGTCCCTCTCCGCACCTGACCGTCCCTATCGCAATCCGGCACCTCTCTCCCAAGTTTTTAAGACGATGCGAGAGATGGTCGATGAGGGACATCTCGATCCCGACCTCTACGATATTTTCCTCAAGAAAAAGGTCTATCTCAATTACGCCACGCGCTATTTAATACCCCAGCAGCTCGACGTAGACTGAAATCCTCTTCGTTCCCTATCCTGTAATGGTGTCGAAAAAGTGTGCCCTTTGTTCTTTAATGTGCCCGGAAAATCCCGTTGAGGAAGGGGGAGAGCCCTTCTGCTGCGCAGGGTGCTTGACTGTCTTTCACATACTAAGCGCCCAAGGGTTTCAAGGCGATTACGCGACACATCCGCTTTACAATCAAGCGCTGGAAAGCGGAGTGATTGCGAACCCCGATTGTTACGCCGAAGAAAAAGCCGGTGAAGGGGAGCTGCACTCTTTCCATCTGGAAATCGGGGAGATGTGGTGCCCGAGCTGTGCGGTGGCGATCCGCATGATTCTCATGCGCCAAAAAGGGGTGAAGCGATGCGTTGTTGACTACGCGACTGATTTGGCTCTCATCGAATTTTCGCCGCGCATCCACTCCAAAGAAGAGCTGACCGGGTTGGTTTCCAAAATGGGCTATCTGCCAAGATCCCTCCTCGAGGAAGAGAGGAAGCCTGCCCGCTCACTTTGGTCCCGTTTCGCGGTTGGCGCCTTTTGCGCCCTTAATCTGATGATGCTCGCGCTTCCGATCTATACAAAGCAGTTTACAGAAGGGTATTCAGAGGCTGCCTCCCTGCTCTCATTCGCCCTCGCTCTGCCTCTTGCCACTTATGGGGTTTGGCCTCTCTGGCGCCGCTTTTTTCTGAGCCTGCGGACAGGCTTGCTGGGCATGGAGAGCCTTGTTCTGCTTGCCGTGTCGACAGCCTTTCTCTATTCTACGGCTCACCTCTTTTCACGTGATCCAAGCCAACTTTATTTTGATTCGATGGGAATGCTGATCACCTTTGTCCTGCTCGGGAAAATTCTTGAAAGACGGGCGAAGTTTTCAGCTAAAGAGAGCCTTTTTCGCGCGACCCGCACGCTTCCGAAGAAGGGCCTCAAACGGCTTCCTTCAGGTGAGTACGTCTCGGTCCCGATCAAGGAGATCCAAATCGGAGAGAGAATCTTAGCGCGCACAGGGGAAAAGATCGTGTTGGACGGGATTGTAGCAGAAGGGGAGGGGCTTGTAGATGCTTCGGTGATGACTGGCGAAGCGATGCCGGTTCGCGTCAAATCCGGCTCGAAAGTGATCGGTGGCAGCATTGTCAAGCAGGGGGTGCTCCATATCGACGTCACGGCCGACGTCGAGCGCTCCATTCTTGCGAAGATCTCGACGGTTATCGAACACGACCTCGGACGAAAAGAGCGCTCTTTCCGCCTAGTCGACAAAATCATCCCCTTTTTCGTCCCTTTCGTTATCCTTCTTGCGTGCGCCGCCTATCCTTTTGGAGGGATTTTCCGCTTCCTCTCCGTGCTGCTCATTTCCTGCCCATGCGCGATCGGGATTGCCGCTCCATTGGCTGAGGCGCGCCTTCTCTTCCGTTTCGCAGAGAAAGGCGCGCTCGTACGCAACCGAGCTGCCTTAGCCATTCTCGCCCGGGATCCCCTCTTCGTCTTCGATAAAACAGGTACGCTGACGGAAGGGAAGTTTTGCGTTTTGAACGATCCAGCTCTTTCCGATGCCCACAAACGGGTATTAAAAGGGTTAACCGAACAGACGACCCATCCGATCGCAGCAGCCATAGGTGAAAGGCTTCCGAAATCGGTTCCGCTTCAAAATGTCAAAGAAGTGATCGGCCGCGGCATGGAGGCGGCATACGGAGGTAAAAGGTACCGCCTTGGATCTGCCACTTTCATGCGGGAATCGGGAATTGAAGCCCCTTCGAGTGCAAGCACAACTGTCCATTTCGCCGAAGAGAAAAGGCTTTTGGCGACAATCCACCTTGGCGATCGCCTCCGCCCCGACATCCCTAAGGTTGATGGAGTGATCCTATCGGGAGACTCAACCGAACTCGTCTCCCAAATCGCACGCATCTGCGGCTTTCGGTGGGGGAAGGGAGGGTGCGATCCTCTGCAAAAGCGGGCCGAAATTGAAAAACTAAAAAAACCTGTTGCCATGGTGGGCGATGGGGTGAATGACGCCCCGGCCTTGAGCGCTGCTGATGTCGGGATTTCTGTTGTATCGGCCTCTGACCTTTCGATTGAAGTCTCCGATATTTTGCTCACCAAATCGAGCCTTTCCGCATTGCCCAAGCTCGTAGCTATGGCGAAAAAAGGGCAAAAAATCATCCGCCAGAACCTTATGTGGGCTTTTCTCTACAATACAATCGGCCTCGGTCTTGCGATGGCCGGGCTGCTGACTCCTCTCTATGCTGTGGCGGCGATGCTGCTCAGCAGCCTATGCGTCACGTTAAATTCCATGAGAACTTGACAGATTTACGATTCAATCGTAAAATTGCGATATCATTCGATTTCCAATTCTATCGGCATTGCTGTCCCGACGGTCAAAGAATGGATTTCCATTCTGGAAACGAGCGGGTTAATTTTTATCTTGCCACACTATTCTGAGAACTTCTCCAAGAGAATTGTGAAAACCCCCAAGCTCTACTTTGTCGACACCGGCCTTCTTTGCCACCTCCTGACGATCCGAAATGTGGAGCAATTGAAGGTGCATCCTTTACCGGGATCGATTTTTACAACTTAGGAGAAACTCCTCCTCTCTATTTTTGGAGAGATCAATCAGGCAGCGAGATCGACCTTCTCATTCATGTGGGTCAGAGAGAATTTCCGATTGAGATCAAGCTCTCTCAAACGTACCATCCTAAATTTAAAAAGGCGATCAACCAGTGGCTCTCTCTTAAAGGAAATCGGGCTACCAATGGACTCGTTGTCTACTGCGGAGAGCACCCCATGCACACCTCTACTTCTATTCCGGCACTCCGAAAGTTCTCAAGTTTTTTCGTAAAAAATCAACGCGGAGACGCGGAGAATAGAATTTTTTTTTCTCTCCTGCGTCATCGTGACTTCGAGACTCCGCGTTGATCACATCGCTGTGGAGAAAAAATCCTAATGGAAATTTAACTATATGGTTTGTAAGCTATGCGCATGCCTTCTATTTTTCTTTCTTTTTGCCTTTTCCTCGCGACCCTCCTACAAGCAGAGCTGATCGAAACGTTCCATTTTCAGGAGATTCAAAAACATCTCTGTTCAGATACGCTCATTCTTCTAGATATCGATGACACTCTTCTCATACCCGTCCAAATGCTAGGCTGCGACGAGTGGTTTGAGTCCAGATTAGAATATCACCGTAACCAAGGATTGAATAAGTCCGACAGCCTGGAAAAGAGTCTGGCTGAATGGGAAGCCGTTCGCCACCTCACAAAAATGCGAGTCGTAGAACCGGGTTCAGAAACGCTCATTTCAGACTTGCAACAGCAAAATTACAAGGTAATGGGATTTACGACACAAGGTCTTGCTCTTGCAGCACGCACATCCCAACAGCTCAATGAGGCAGGCATTGATCTGACCCGTTCCGCTCCGAGCTGCCGGGACATCTATCTCATAGTTGGGGAACAAGGGGTGCTTTTTCGCAATGGCATCCTCTTTACTTCTGGAACACACAAGGGAGAGGCCCTTTTTAGTTTTCTTGACCGGATCGGATACATGCCTAAACACATCATATTCATTAATGACAAAGCGAGCCATTTGCGACCCGTCGAGGAGGCTGCCCAAGAGAGAGGAGTCGAGTTCATCGGCTTGCGCTATGCATACTCTGACCCAAAAAAAGCGGCTTTCGACAAGCAGATCGCTTCTTACCAGTTTATACCATTTCGGAAAAATAAATTTTAATTTTTAGCCCAATCCCTTGTGCATAACTGGCGTACTGCTCCCGATCTTGCGGTAAACGAATTCCACGCTTCGCAACAAGAATCAAGAATTTGTTCATATGATTCAAAGCAT